>CAZYYS010000318.1:5172-6738 GCA_964651015.1 uncultured Verrucomicrobiota bacterium | reverse complement strand
CGGGGACTTGCACCCCGTTGTGTGTACGCCTCCACAGGCGCACGAGCGCGGACAGCCATGTCCGCGAGTCTCGAACTGCACACAAACAACAGGCGGACAAAGTTGTCCGCGCTCCGAAAAATCTTCTCCGCGTTGCTCGAAGTTGGGAGATAGCACTGCAGATTTCTAAGAATTATTTTTTGCCGTTCTCCATGTCTCCGCGTCTCGGCGGTTCGTTTTTTCAGTACAGAAAAAAAAGCGGGCTGAGGCAGTCCCGCTCGTGTTCGCTTACGCATGTGCTTGTGTGACGTTGTGGCGAGTGCGGGTTGTCAGGATCTTGCTGAAAATTCGCCTCAACAACCAGGTGGTTGCTTTGGGCTTTCAAGAATTCATCCGGCGGGGCATGAATGACACAGCAATCATCACATGCCTGTTGATTCAGCAACCACTACACCGCGCTCCTCGAATGGAGTCGCAGCCATCTGCTCCTGGCGGGAAGTCTGGTGTGTGGCGCTTTTCATGTTGGGATTTCTTATCGTGAATCTGATCACCTCATCACGCTATCCCTTTGTCTGGATTGATGAGGTGATGTATTCCGACCCAGCCGTAAACCTCTACCTGGGAAACGGATTCACTTCGACTGCATGGTATGTCCAGCCCTCCAACGAATTCTGGGCCGGTAATGTTCCGCTGCACTCGGTGTTGCTCTACGCGTGGCTGAAGGTTTTTGGGTTCTCGATCGTGTCCGTCCGGTCGATTAATTATTCCTATTTCATCGCCGCCAGTTTGCTGCTGTGGCGGGCCAGCATCCGACTTGGTTTGATCAAGGCAGGTTGGGCAAGGTTGCTTCTGCTCACGTTGATGGCGGGAGGTTACAGCCTGATATTTTCGTATCGCAGCGGGCGGCTGGACTGTCTGGCTCTGTTGCTGGCTTGCGGATTCGTTTACTGCTTCGCCTTGAAATCTCCCTCGCGCCGCCAGCTCTGTTTTTTTCTTTTGGGCGCGTTGTCGCCGTGGGTGGGACTGCAATTGCTACCGCTTATCATGGTGAGTGGCGCGCTGTTGTTGCTGTATCTGGGGCGTGCAGTACTGCCAACCGTCCTGGCCACCATGGCAGGTGTCGGCGCAGGTGTTCTGATCCTGGTTCTATTTTATATCTCGCACGGTGTTTTAGACGGTTTCTTAAAATCGATCAAACAGCACACTGCGGTCGGCGTCATGGAGATGCTGGCCAGTGGCCAGTTACGGCACAGTAATTTTATTCCCAAGGATTTTAGTTTTCTCATCCTGTTCGTGCTTGCGACGGTGCTTGCCATTCACCAAATCAGGAGTGGCACTTTCAAAGGCAAGTCCATGCTTTCGTTTGGCATGGTGTATTCCATTACCCTTTCGGCGGCGTTGGTGGCTTCGGGAAAATTTCCGACATATTACGGGTGGATGACCTATGTTCCGTTGAGCTTGTGTCTCTGTTCCGTTCTGTCCGATTTTGCAGCGAAGCGCAAACTGTTCGTCACGAGCTTGATTTTCCTTTGGACGTCAGTCGGCGTAGGCATCCTTTTGAATTTGGTGACAGCCGCCTACGATTGG
>CAZYYS010000318.1:0-5072 GCA_964651015.1 uncultured Verrucomicrobiota bacterium | reverse complement strand
GAGCGGAGCGGCTTTCTGGGAACAAAGATCAACCTTGGCTTCCTGTCCACGCAAAACTATCACTTGGAGGTTTACCGGCGAACGGACACAGCACCGAAGACTGTCACACCGTCGAACTAAGGTTTGTCCTTCCAAGAAAAAGTGATGATCACCGGCGCCCAAGAGATGTGTTGCACAACCTTTTGCAACGGTCTGATGGAATCGGGCGCCGGAGTTTCGGCGGTGTTGACTGTTTCGATTCCAACCAAGTCCGAGCGTGTTTTCAGTTTTTGGACTACAGGCTCATAACGCCGATAATAATCAAACTGGGTCAGGATGAGCTTGTCTGGTTTCAGACTGATCAGGGCTTCCACATCAGCGAGCGGTTTGCCGGGTTGACCTTTGGCCAGCCAATCAGAGTGGATTGCGGTGACGTCTTTGTGGTGTGCTGCTTCATAGAGATAAGCGGCGGAAAGCACGACGGCACGTTTGTTCGACGGAGAATGACTCTCCAATTCCTGTTTGAGGCGGCGGATCGTTGAAGAATATCCGATATCCCTCGCACAAGCCAATCCCCATGTTGTCATTCCCAAAGCGCGGATTGAGCCGAGCACTGCCAGCGCTAAAAAAAGGATTTTTTGAATCTGCACGCGCCGGTTTCCCGGCAACAGCGAGGCGCACAGCGCAAGGTAACCAGCCACCAGCAAGGGTTGAAGGTAAGCGGCGATGGCAACCACATTGGGAGTCAGCAGGAAAAGGCAGGCCAGAACGACTGTGATCGCCGTCAGCAACCCTGTCATGACCACCAACTCATGCGCCGCATCAACCGCTGATTCGAAATCCTTGCGCTGCTTGAACCATAACCACGGCAAAAGCAGCCCAACGGCAATCACTCCCGGTACTGTGCGCACTACTTTGAGCACCTCCGCCAGGGTCGGCCAACGCCAGCCGGTGAACGAAGGAGTTTGCCGGGCATGTTCCAGGAAGCCCATCCAGAGGTTTGGAAAACTCGTCGCGACAAAAGCCACCAGAGCGATGGGCACGCCCACCATCATGGACAATGGCAACAAGGGGAAACTTTCTTCCCGGGCCAAAGTGGTTGCCAACATACCAAGGCCAACGAAAAGAAAATAGATTGTGCCGATTTGCAGGCTCGTGCTCAAACCTAACACTACGAACACTGCCGCCGCCAGACCCCACGACGAACTGCGAGTCATCGACGCACTACGTGGAAAGAATCGGCGCGACCGAATCCAAGCATAGATTGCCAGCATGCCGAAAACGTGGGCGAGGCTGTCTGGCCGGTCGTGGAAGGTCATCACGAACAGAAACGCCCCGGCGAAGTGGATGCACCATACCGGCGTCCGCAGATGCTTGAAAATCGCCATCAGGATCAGCAGGTAAGCACCGAACAAAACCAGATGCAGCCACATCGCTGACAAGGCGGATACGCCAAAGATCGACATCCACAGGAGCAGCACAAGTTGGTAGAGCGGTGGGTAGGCGCTGAAGACTTCCGTGCCGGCGATGGGGAACACGAGCGCCAGGGAAGGGTTCACGTACTTCCCGTTCAGCAAATAGTTCACCACCGGTCCATCGTAAAAAAATGAATCATTTGCCGGCACCGGTTGCGCCGAAAACAGGAGCAACGCCACTTTCCAGAAAAAGACCAGCGCGAATACCAACCAAGGACTGTTGACCCACTTTTTCACACCAATGGAAGGAGTTGCCCTAGCCCGCAATCACGATTTGGGCGCCGGGATCAAATGATGCCTGCCACTTTTGAATCGGTTCATGAGTTGAGTTTTCAAAAACGGAAGGGCTTGTCAATGGCCAACGCCCTCGGCTACTTTCTTCGGCATCAGTTGGAACCGAACAGCCAGATGCCCACGAATGCCGCCACCGGACAAAAAGAATCAGTGCCGCTCTGCGTGGACCTGGACGGCACGTTGATCAAGACGGACTTGTTCGCCGAATCCATGGTGCGGCTTTTGAAACGCAACCCGCTTTACATCTTCCTCATACCCTTCTGGTGGATGAAGGGAAGGGCCTTTCTCAAATTCCAATTAGGGATGCGCGTCCAACTCGATGTTGCTGCCCTGCCCTATTGCGAACCGTTGATTGAGTTTCTGCGTGAGGAACATCGTCGCGGTCGTCCTCTTTTCCTCGCAACTGCTTCGGACCGCAAACTCGCGCAACCAGTCGCCGATCATGTGGGGTTGTTTGACGACGTCCTGGCCAGCAACGGCGAACATAATCTGCGCGGGACGCGAAAACTTCAAGCGATGGAACAACGATTCGGCCCGGCCGCGTTCGATTACGCCGGCAATTCGTCGGTGGATTACCCGGTGTGGGAAGGGTCACGTCAGGCAATCGTCGTCAACGCGCGCAAAGCCGTAACCGAGCATGCCCATCGACTTGCCGACGTCAGCCACGTGTTCAACGAGCGGAGAACGCCGATTAAATCCATAATCAAAACTCTGCGACCCCACCAGTGGACGAAGAATCTGATCGTTTTCGTGCCGCTGTTGACCTCGCACCAACTAAACCAGCCGCTGCTACTAGCCAATGCGCTTATGGCATTCGTGGTCTTCAGTCTCTGCGCTTCCGCCGTGTACGTCTTGAACGATCTGCTCGATCTCGACGCCGACCGCCACCATCCGAGCAAGAGGTTGCGGCCATTCGCGGCAGGTGAATTATCGTTGCCAACCGGGGTGGCGTTGGTGTTGGGCCCGCTCGCAGCAGGCGGCGCACTCGCGTTGCTGCTGCCAAAGACTTTCGCCGTCGTGCTGGCGCTGTACTTTTTGTTGGCGGCCAGCTATTCGTGGCGACTGAAACAGTTGGTCTTGCTGGATGTTTTTTTTCTCGCGGGACTTTACACCATGCGCCTGATAGCCGGACACGAAGCCACTGGCATTGTTTATTCCTTCTGGTTGCTGGCGTTTTCGATGTTCATTTTCCTCAGCCTGGCGCTCGTGAAACGTTATCTGGAATTGCTCGCGCTGCGACAAGAGAACAAACACGACGCGAAAGGTCGCGGTTACACCGCAAACGATCTTGAAATGGTGGCCACGCTCGGCGTCGCCAGCGGTTATCTGTCCGCGCTCGTCCTGGCACTGTATGTGAACAGCGAGCAAGTCGTAAAACTTTACGCACACAAGACCTTGCTGTTGCTGATATGTCCGCTGCTGCTTTATTGGATCAGCCGTGTTTGGCTCATCGCGCATCGCGGTCTGATGCACGACGATCCCATCGTATTTGCGCTCAAGGACACCACGAGCTACGCGATCGGAATCCTGACGTTGATCGTCCTGTGGCTGGCAACCGGCCACTAGCGCCGCATTTCCGTGGAACAGACCGACGCATGAAAGCTTGGCTTCACGACACGGTGTCGGCGCTGGTTTATTCGCTAGCCCAACCGCACGCCGAAACAACCCGACCCGATTTACAGCCGCCTTACAACGATCTCACAGCTTTCGTTTTGCACCAGCATGGGCAAATCACCGATTATCTGCGCGCGCCGTTGGAGGCAATAACGCTGGGGTTCGACTCACTTGCCTTGTTCGGAAATGGGAAACGCTTTCATCGATTATCGCCCGCCGCTCGCCAGCGTCAGATCGCTGCGTGGAAAAAATCCAACACGGGCTTCAAGCGAGATTTGATCCGTTACTACGAAAGTTTGACTACACTTGCGCTTTACAGCCGATCAATGGATGAATCCCAGATCGCTTCCCCTCACCCGGCCTGTGGCCACCCTCTCCCCCGCCGCGCGGAAGAGGGGCGGGGTGCGAGGGAAATTGACCAACTGAGTGAACCCCGCAATATCGTCGAGCAACTCAAACGCGAACTCCGCCATGAAATCGTCGTCGTGGGTTCAGGACCGGGAGGCGCGATCACTGCGTGTCTGCTGGCGGAGGCGGGGCGTAATGTGTTGCTCGTTGAAGAAGGCCCGTTTTACTCCCTGGAATCCTGCGCGCCTTTCACGAAAGAGGAAATGCTGCAAAAATACCGCAATGGCGGACAGACCGTTGCGATGGGCGTGAATAAGATCGCCTATGTCGAAGGGCGCTGCGTCGGCGGCGGCAGTGAAATCAACAGCGGACTTTATCATCGGACTCCGGCCGACATCCTGCAAATCTGGCGCCAAGAATTTCAAGTGGAAGGATTGAGTGAAAAGGACCTGCTTCCACATTTTGAAGCCTGCGAAAAGGAGTTGTCGGTTTCGCTCTTGCCGGGAAAAGCGCCCCCTGCCTCCTTGAAATTGCATGACGGAGCCACACGACTGGGTTGGAAATCGATGGAAGTGCCGCGATGGTTTCGTTACGAAAAACATGGTAGTCAAGGAAAACGTCAGTCCATGACCGAAACTTTCGTGCCGCGATTTCTGAAGGCAGGCGGGCAGTTGCTGCCCAAAACTCGTGTTCAAACCATCCGTCAGGAAAATGGACGATGGAATGTGTTTGCCCGGCACCTTTCGCTTGGCGAACTGCGCATTGAAGCCGAGACACTGTTCATCTGCGGCGGCGCGGTGCAGACCCCTGCTCTGCTGCGGCGTTCCGGCATCACCAAAAACGTCGGTAATTCACTACGCTTGCATCCCACCGTCAAGCTCACGGCAAGATTTCCCGAGTCCATGAATTCTGAGCAAATGGGTGTGCCCGTGCATCAGGTGAAGGAATTCGCGCCGCGCTTTAGTTTCGGCTGTTCCATCAGCACGCTGCCTTATCTGGCATTGGGGATGATTGATCACCCTGAACACGCGCACCAAGTCCGCAGCGGTTGGCCGCAGCTGGCCAATTACTATGCCATGATTACCGGCGAAGGGCGCGGCTCAGTGCGCGCGTTGCCGGGCTTTCGCGATCCGTTGGTGCGATACCAACTCACGCCAAACGACCGTCGCGATCTGGCCGATGGCCTGCGCAAACTCGGTGAATGTCTTTTTGCTTCGGGCGCCGTCGGGCTTTATCCGAGCATCACACGGGGCTCGGCCTTGCATCATCCGGACGACCTGGCAAAACTGCCGGCGATTTTGTCGAACAGCATGGCCAACTTGATGACCATTCATCTTTTTTCCTCTTGCCCGATGGGTGAGG
>CAZYYS010000317.1:0-6741 GCA_964651015.1 uncultured Verrucomicrobiota bacterium | reverse complement strand
ACGGTAGTGATTGATGTTTTGGAAAAACGAAAGCAGGCGGTAATAGTCGCTCTGCGGAATGGGATCGATCTTGTGATTGTGACAGCGCGCACAATCCACCGTGAGGCCAAGAAACACCTGTCCGGTGGTCGTGACGATGTCATCCAAGCCATCGTAGCGCGCGAGGTCGCGATCAGCCGGTTCGTCGTCCCAGATGCCCAGCCGGTAGAATCCAGTGGCGATGATGGCATCGGTGTCCGGGTTGGAGAATTCATCCCCCGCAAGTTGTTCCCGAAGGAAACGGTCGTAAGGCTTGTCCGCATTGAAAGCGCGGATGACGTAATCACGATAGCGCCAGGTGTGCGGTTTGTCGCCATCGCGCTCATAGCTGTTGCTCTCGGCGAAGCGAACGAGGTCCAACCAATGCCGCCCCCACTTCTCACCGTAATGCGGCGACTCAAGCAACCGGTCGATCAACTGTTCCCACGCGCGGGGTGAAGTATCAGCGACGAAAGCTTCCACCTCCGAAGGCGACGGTGGCAGACCAGTAAGGTCGTAGCAGGCGCGGCGAATCAACTCCCGTTTCGTCGCCGGTGGATTTGGCGCGAAACCGTTTTCTTCGAGTTTCGCGAGGATGAAGGCATCAATGGGATTGGCAACCAAGTCTCGTTTTCCGACCATGGGAACAACCGGTTTCTTGAGTGCTTGAAACGCCCAATGCGCACGGTCTTTGTCGCTGATTTGAAATTCCTTCTTCGGCGGAATCGCGGCTACGACTGCTTCGGCGGCGGGCATCGGCGCACCAAGCTTCACCCACTCCGTCAGGTCCGCGACCTGACGCGCCGAAAGCCGTTTCTTTGGCGGCATTTTGAGGTCTTCGTCCTGATAGCCGACAGCGATGACCAGTCGGCTCTTCTCCGGATGTCCAGGCACGATCACGGCGCCGCCTTCGCCCCCGGCGCGGATGGCGGCGGGCAAATCGAGTCGGAGATGGCTTTTTTGTTTTTCTTCGCCGTGGCAGGAGAAGCAGTTTTCCGCCAACAGCGGTCGCACCTTGCGCTCGAAGAATTCAATGCCGGCGGTGTTCGGTTCGGCGGCGGAAAGCCGCGCGCTAACACCGACAACAGTGACCCAACTCAGCCAAAAGCAGATACTGCGTGCCAAAAGCATTGCCTACTTTAGCACCGCTTGAACGGGCGTCGAGTTGCCGAAGTTCTTAAAATCCTTGAACGTCCAGACCACTTTCTTATCCGGCGTCACCTCGATGAATTGCGGGTTGTCCGGCCCGGCGTGACAATTGCCTATCAGCGTGTTGCCGTTGGAGAGGCGTTCGACGCGGGTGACCCACGCGAGCGTAATTCCGGGAAGATCGTTTTGCTCCACTTTCCAAACGATCTCCTTTTTCGGAGTGACTTCCAAAACGCAGTGGCCATTGCCGCCGCCAATGAGGGTGTTGCCATTCGGCAGACGGATGGCGCTGTAGATCGAATTGCCGAAACCCTCGGGACCATGGCCGTCTTTGGGCGGCTTGCCGAAAAGCGGGACTTCATATTCCCAAATTACCTTGCCGGTTGGGTCATACTCGCGCACCGTGCCGTCACCTTCGTGGGCGACGAGGTAATTGCCATTGGAAAGCTTGCGGACCAGGCGTGTGTCTCTGTGAGCGTTGGGATGATTTACTTTGAGTTTGATCTCGCGCTGAATCTTCCCCCCCTTGTCCACTTCAATGATTCGTGCGGGACCGGATTCGGCGATCATTGTCAGCCCATTGGCGAGGCGCTGGAAGGCGTGAACCTCCACGCGCTTGCCTTCGTTGCCGTTCATCTTGCCGGAGTCATATTCCCAGACCGTCTTTTTATCCGGCGTGACTTCCACAACTTTCTGCCAGCCTTGCTGCAAAAGGACATTGCCATTGGGCAAGACTGAAGCGTCGTGGATGCCGCCGACTTTCAGTTCCCATTCGAGTGAACTGTCCGGCGCGACAATGGCGAGGCGTTGCTTCGAATCATCCGCCACAAGCAGGCGGCGGCCAACGCCGGTTTGCTCTGCGTGGAGCGGAAGAGCCGAGCAAGTCACGGCCAGAGCAGTCAACTCGAAGAAGCGCGAGGTGGTAAATTTCATCGAGGTAACCTAGCAAATTCCCCTCATGGATGGAATTTTATTTTCGGTCGCGTTGCGGAGCAGGAGTCAGAATGAGCCGAATCGACACTTGACGCTGAAAACTGCCCGGCGCAGGCTCGCCGCATGATCACCGACGCGAAGCAATTCTTCCTGACCCGCGCCGCGTCAAAAAGGAAGTTTCCAATCACTGGCTTCACGCTGATTGAATTGTTGGTGGTGATTGCCATCATCGCGATTTTGGCGGCGTTGTTGCTGCCGGCGCTGACACGAGCCAAAGCGCAAGCAGTGCGGAGTTCGTGCGTCAACAACCAGAAGCAGATCGCCATTGCCTACAAGCTTTACGTCGATGAGAACCAAGGAGTTTTTCCGGTTCACAGCGGCTGGGCGGACTTCGGCGGAAAGCAGGCAACTAAATACCCCGACATACCGGGCTATGGTCCGCGCACAGCAGAAACCAACCGTCCATTGAATCGCTTCGCGGGGTCGGCCAAGGTGTTTCACTGTCCGGCCGACCGCGGAGACTCGCTGGCAAACGAGGTGTTCGGTCAAAAATATGAGTCCGCATGGGAAGGGTGGGGCAACAGTTATCTCGGCATGTGGTCAGTGGATTATTCGCGGGCGAAAAAAGTCACGGACATGCCGGGCGGCACGCCGATCAAGGAAGCGGAAATTGCATTGCGTCCGACGACCAAGATTTTGCAGGGCGATTGGATTTGGCACTCGAATCGAAATACTACTGACCGGCAGAATCTCTGGCATAATTTCAAGGGCAAGCGCATTGAGGTTATGCTGTTTGGAGACGGTCACGTCGCCAACTCCAAGTTTCCGGCGGCGACCATCGCCGCGGATCCAACCTTCTGGAGCAAGCCGCCCGACATAAACTTTGATTGGTGGTGACGGGAACGTCGGCAGCGTGTTGAAGAGCGCGAATGGGGCCATCGTCATGACGCCGGTGACTCTGGTGAAACGGCCCCGTATCACCAGCATTCAGTCAATGCAGCTCGTCAATCGCGGCCCGTCAATCGCCGCTTGACACTAAAAAACGGCGGACGCAGGCTCGCCGCATGACCATTGACGTGGAGCAACTCTCACTGAACCGCGGGGCGTCAAAAAAGCAATTTCCCATCAATTAGTCGTCAATCATGAGCACTCCAGAAACCGCCCTCGCCAACCAGTTGAAAAACATCGAAACCCGTACGGCAAGTCGCTCGCCGAACTCACCCGAATCGTCAAAGCCAGCGGCCTGACCAAGCACGGCGAAATCCGCGACATGCTCAAGCGCGATCTGAAGATGGGCCACGGCGATGCCAACACTCTCGTGCATTACGTGCTGAAGTCCGCCGGACCGGCGGCCGCAAGCGGAGTAGTCGCCTCGCTCGACGAGATCGTGGCCGGGTATTATTCCGGGCCGAAGGCGGCGTTACGACCGATTCACGACCGGTTGATGAGATCAAGGCTTTTGGAGAATTCGAGATTGCGCCGAAGAAGACCTATCTCAGCCTGCGGCGGAAGAAACAGTTCGCCATGATCGGCCCGGCGACGAACACCCGCGTGGAAGTTGGGCTCAACATGAAAGGCGTTCCCGCCACCGAACGCTTGATCGCCCTGCCGCCAAAGGGCATGTGCGATTACAAGGTGAATTTGACCGACGCGGTCCAGATGGATGCCACTTTGCTCGGCTGGATTCGGCGGGCCTTTGACGGCGCGGCTTGAAATTCCGGTGTGGACGCGCCGCTAATTTCCGGGCGCGGCGCCGGGGACGGAAAGCTGGCTGAAGAATCAAGCCATCGCGGGGCCTGATGAGCAGCAGACAGACGGGTATTACGCGAAGGGCAACGAAACTGTGTAGGACCACAAAAATGAAGGCGGTGGAGCAAAATCAAGTCGAACAAACCGCCGCTGCACTTGGTAAACGTTTGCTATGAAAAGAATATTTAACTCTCCGAATCTGATCGAGGTTAACCAACTCAAGCAAGGGCTTGTGAGCGCGGCCATTGCTTGCTTCATCCGCAATGAGATTTCCGCTGGCCTCGCGCCTGAGATTCCCATGAGGAGAGCACACCGGAGTTGTGAATCCAAGACGACTACAATCTGGTCGAGGCAATGCAGATAAAAAGCGACTGGCAGGCATCGGCAAAGCTAACGGGAAGTGATTGGGTCTGTCCTTGCCTGTGCGGCGAAACCTCTGAACCACAGTTCACCTCATGTTGGAAATGTGGAACGACCAAGCCGTAGGCGGTTGGGTTAACCGAGGGGGATTCAGCGATAAACCAGGCCTGTGGCCGATTAACCAAGTAACTTGACCGCAACTTTCAGCCACGGATCGCCTTTTCACCCGGGCATAACCCGCTCCGAACGGCGCGCACGGAGGAGTGACGCGCCCTACCAAAAAAGTAACGAAAATACTTTTTCACAGCACTAGAATGAAAAACAGTTCACCCTTGCAGGTAAAAGCGGCGTCCGCATTCTCCCCCAAAAAAAATGCAACAAAACGAGGTCGTCATGGGTTTATGGATCATAATGAATCGAAATTCATCTACGATTATCGCACTCCTTTTTGCGTTGACGGCAGAGGCCCACCGTCTGACCGCCGCAAGTGCGAAAGCGCCAGAAGGGGATGACAGCCCACGCGTGGTCATGCTTGCTCACGAACTGAAATCGGGAAATCGCCAAGCACTTGCTGATTTTTGGAAGGAAACGCAGGGCAAGGCACCCCTGGGAGAAACGATTGACGGGGACAAGCGACACCAGCGGGTTACCTTTCTTTATCGAGGAGACGACAAAACTACGCGGGTCTCGGTATTTGGCGGGTTGCCGAGCGCAAATCTTGCCAAGCCGCTGAAGCGCCTGGCGGATACCGACCTCTGGTATCTCACCGAGGTGTATTCCACCGAGGCAAGGTTTCAATACGTCTTTCAAATCAACGGGCCAGAAGCAATCCCCTGGAAGTATAGCGAAATGATGAAAACGATTGAGCAGACTCCACCCCAACCTGACCCGCTCAATCCACGAAGCTACGCTGGCTGGTCCTACGTAGAGTTGCCTGATGCTCCGCCACAGCGATGGATAAAGAAGCAAGCAGTTCCTGCCGGGCGACTCGCAAGCTCGAAGTTAAAGAGCAAAATTCTGAACACCGAGTATTCCCTCAACATCTACACGCCGCCCGGTTATGACAAGGATGGGCAACGGTGCTGGCTTGCGGTTGCCTTTGACGGAGGCTTTCTTAGCATGGAAACGACTCTGGATAATCTTCTCGCCGCCGGAAAGATTCCGCCGATAGTTGTAGTCGGGGTGAACAACATCAATCGCGAACGAGACCTTGGCTGCTCAGATGAATTCGCAGACTTCCTAGCGACCGAATTGGTGCCCTGGGCGCGCAAGTCCTACCGGGTCTATGACGACGCGCCTCACACACTTGTCGGAGGAGCGAGCCTTGGTGGAAAGATGGCTGCTTGGTGCGGACTAAAGCACTCCGAGGTCTTCGGCAAAGTGCTGTCGCAGTCAGGTTCATTTCAAACGGGCGCACGCGAGGAATCGGCGATCGATATGTGGACCGGAGAAGCGCCAAGAATGTTGGTGAATGAGTTTCTTCACAGTCCGCGCCTTCCTGTCGAGTTTTACATTGAGGTGGGACGCTACGAGACAACGCTACCCTTCAGTCCACTGATGGAAGATCGCCGCCTGCGTGATGTGCTGATTGCCAAGGGATACCGTGTGACCTACTCTGAGTTCGTTGGCGGTCACAACGAGGTTTGCTGGAGAGGTTCGCTCGCCGACGGCCTCATGGCGCTCACGACTGGACGATGACATTAACGGGCAATGAGGCTCATTGCGTCAAAAGTGCTGTCGAACGAGATCAGTTGTTGCGGCAGTTGACGTTCGGCCTCAAAATGGAAAGATAAAAAGTAGTATGAAAGTTCTGATCTTGTTTGTCGGATGGTGCATCTTGTTTGTACTTTGCTGGCCATTGGCACTGCTCGCACTCGTACTTTTCCCGGTTGTTTGGCTCGTGTCGTTACCGTTTCGTCTGCTGTCAATTATCATCAGGGCTCTCTTCGCGCTGATTCAGGCCATACTATTTCTGCCCGCGCGTCTCTTGGGTTGGCGGAGACGCGAATGTCATGCCGGGTGACCTCAAGCCATGCGATGACCGTTGCTGATCGAGGGGAAGAAATAGCAGGTCAGCTTCTCATAGCGACCTACAGCGAGGAGGCGGTTGCAGCTTCGAATCATCCGCCACGAGCGGCGACGCTGTACGTCGATTTGCCCCGCGCGTGCTGGGAATGCCGTGAAACCAAGCATGATCGGGCCAACCACTTGAAGCAGCGTGAACGAATGGATCTCAAGGAAGCGGTCTTGAAAATTCGGGTTCCGCCGCTGGAAAAAAAGAAACCGGGTTACCCCGGTTTCTCGTGTTTGATCTTTTTCTAACTCAGTGTGGAGGGGTTACTGAGACAGGCGGTAAAACCGGGTCCCGATATTCGGAAAGACCTGGCCGTTAGTGGCACCAGTTTCATTTATCCACGGCCCGTTTACAGACTGCGCGGATTGCAGCGTTCCTGTGCTGGTCCAGCCAACCTTTATACCTGTCCTAACGACCAGATCATGAGACTGATTTAGACGGTAAAGTGGTTGACACTT
>CAZYYS010000316.1:0-6778 GCA_964651015.1 uncultured Verrucomicrobiota bacterium | reverse complement strand
CATCGTACGCGCCGCGAGTTCCTGTGGGAGGCCGGCGCCGGGTTCACTGGCCTGGCGCTCACAGGATTATTGTCCCTCGATAAATTTTTCACGAGCGAAGCCAACGCAGCCACGGTTGCACCGCAATTCTCAAATCCACTGGCGTCGAAGCCGTCGCATTTTGCTCCCAAGGCCAGGAGCGTCATCTTCCTTTTCATGTACGGCGGGCCGAGTCAGGTGGACACGTTTGATTACAAGCCGGCACTTTACCCGCTCGATGGCAAAACGGTTCCGGTAAAGACGTTTGGACGAGCCGGGAAAAGGAACGAAGGACGCGTGGTCGGTCCCAAGTGGCAGTTCAAGCAGCACGGACAGTGCGGCAAATGGGTCAGCGATCTCTTTCCTCATCTCGCGACTTGCGTGGACGACATCGCTTTCCTCCACTCGATGATGGCGGATTCGCCGATTCACGGTTCGGCCATGCTGCAGATGAACACGGGCAAAATCCTTTCCGGTAGCCCCTGCCTCGGCTCGTGGGTGAACTATGGTCTGGGCAGCGTGAATGAAAATCTGCCAGGCTTCGTGGTGATGCTTGATCCGACGGGCGGCCCGATCAGCGGCGCGAAAAACTGGTCCAGCGGTTACATGCCAGCCACCTACCAGGCCACGATCATGCGCTCGGCGGGACAGCCGATCCTCGACCTGCGTCGCCCCGAGGGAATGAATGAGGCGTCACAACGTAAACTCTTGGACACCTTGAACGAATTCAACTCGGATCACCTGGCCACGCGCGAGGACAACAGCAACCTTGCCGCGCGCATCGCCAGTTACGAGATGGCCTTCAGCATGCAACGCCACGCGCCCGAGACGGTGGACCTGAGCAGGGAAACGGAAGCGACCTTGCAAATGTACGGCGTCAACGACCAGCGCACTGCGGATTTTGGCCGGCGCTGCCTGCTGGCGCGGCGATTGGTCGAGCGCGGGGTCCGGTTCGTTCAACTCTACGCCGGTGGTGCTCACAACGACGACAATTGGGACGCCCATGGCGACTTGGAGAAAAATCACACTTACCATGCGGGCCGCACCGACCAGCCAATCGCTGGGTTGATCAAAGACCTAAAGCAGCGCGGCTTGCTCGATAGCACGCTGATTATCTGGGGTGGTGAATTTGGCCGTCAGCCGACTGCGGAGAACGCCAGCGGCACGGGTCGCGACCACAACTCCTATGGATTTACAATGTGGATGGCCGGTGGCGGCATAAAAGGTGGCACCACTGTGGGAGAAACTGACGAACTCGGCTCCGCCGCCGTCACCGACCGTTGTCACGTCAAAGAACTCCACGCAACGGTACTCACTCAGATGGGGCTCGACCCGAACAAGCTGACCTATTTCTACGGTGGGTTGAATCAGAAGTTGGTTGGCGTCGAAGGCGCCGATCCAATCCGGAAAATCATTTGATACTAACTTTTGTTAGTCAGCCGGACCTCGCAGTAAACCTCCCGAAAGCAACCGCCACGCTCCAGCGGTAATCGGTCAGTTCGCCAACAACTCTCTTACGGACACACCCCGCAATTCAAACAGTCGTCGAATCGTGTCTTCGATCAAGTTGTTGGGACAAGAAGCCCCAGCGGTAACGCCGACAGTGATCTTGCCAGACGGCAGCCAATCGTAACGGGTGACCTTTCGTTCTGACGACACGACAACCAAAACTTCTACTTGCTGAAGGCCGTTTTGATTTCCTCCAAGGTAACGCCGAGCACAGCTCGAGCTACGCCATCAAGCTGTTTTTCACCACCCTCCAAGTGAATGGTTTGGTGTGTGTGCGAGGCAGACTCGCCGCTGTTGAGCGCCAGGGCTGGCGAGGAACTTTCCAGTTCGTAGAACCTGCCCAATTGCTTCGCTCCCGCTTTCGGCGGGCCGTCATTGTAACTATTCACCACGTCGCCGCCGAATGGTTCCTTCTGTAACTCCCAAGCGGAATTGACGTAATCGGTCACGCCTCGCGGGAGCGTGAAGTGCACCAAAGTCAGCGCACGGTTCGCGGGATCGTAACTACCCAGCCATGCCTTTGCCCGACGCGGCGAAACGCCAATCTTGCTCCGATAATTCGCATCGCCGCGGAAGAACAGCACGTTGTCCTTTACGATCAAGCGGTCGGCTGGAACTTTGCCGAAATAGTTGTCGTTCACTCTTGTTCCGAGCACGGACTCCGGCCCTTTCTCGAACGGGATCGCCACCGTGGTTTCTGCCGAGGCATTGAGCATGCCCAGAATCCAAATCGAGAGCAGTCCGGCGTCTTTGGTCCAGGGCTTTGTTCCGGTGTTCCGGACCGAGTTGACCGACTCGAAGCCGACCGACTTCACCTCGGACGAAAGTTTGACACCAAGTTTTGAGAGGATGTCAGTGGCGTTTACCAGGCGGATTTCACGATTCACTTCAAGGTCGAAGCGGGTACCGGAATAGTTGGTGAGTTGAAACTGACGCCGACATAAAACGCTGTTGCCGGTCTTGCTGATAACTTCGAATGGTTCCGTGTCAATGGCGGCCGGCGTGAACCAATGCTCCAGATCAAATGCCGCGCCGTTGGCAAAAAAGATGGAGAACTGTCCGCCTTCCGGGCCGAGCCAGAAACGGTCTTCACCGCCGAATACATTGATGTGCGGCTGCAATTTGCGTGAGGCGATGAGTTCTCGATTTACCCATCCGAAACTCAATCCCTCCGTTCCACGCGCCGTGCTTGTCATGATGCGGCCTTGCCAGGCGGGCACCACGGCGACCTGTCCCTGGCTCGATGTGTCTGAAAGAACCACGACGTCGGTGTGTTGTTGGAGAAACTTGAGGTCGTCGCCGAATGTGGCCGCACCGGCGTCAAAAGAGTTGGTTACGGTCATGGCCGTCATGGCGCCAAGTGCAAGTAAGTTTTTTCGCATGTTGTCTCCTGGTTGGTTTGATGCGGGTAGGTTATGCGCATGAGGTAATTTCAGGCAACCAAAACGTAAAAAACTGGCGTGCGGTTTCCAAACTTGAAACGGATGAAAACACATCGAACCCCTGTCGTGCAATTGCGAATGTACGAGGCGGAGTTTGTTCCTGTTTCAGTCCTTTGGCTTTTCAGGATTTAGGCTTTTGCCCGGCGAGGAAGTCCACCATCGCCTTGGCGAACGGCGCGAGGTCGCGCGGGGTACGGCTGGAAATCAAGTTGTCGTCCACGACTACAGGCTCGTTAACCCACACGCCACCGGCGTTTTCGAGATCGTCCTTGATGCCGAGAGAGCCGGTGACGCGTTTACCTTTAAGAATCTTCGCTGAGATCGGAATCCAGCCGCCGTGACAGATGAAGGCAACCAGTTTGCCCTGTTCAAAGAACTCACGCGTGAGTGAAAGAACCTTGGCGTCCCGGCGCAGTTTGTCCGGCATGAACCCGCCGGGAACGAGCAAGCCGCAGAAATCCTGACTGCGGACGTCCGCCAACAGCAAGTCGCTCGTGGCCGGGTAACCGTGCTTGCCAGGGTAGGCTCGGAGTTCGAGCGCGGCGAGGCGCATGGCGTAGCCCGCCTCCTGCAAGCGGAGCAGCGGATACCACAGTTCCAAATCCTCGTAGATGTCATCCACGAACGTGAGTAGTGTTTTTTGCATTGGAAGAGTTATGAAGAACTCCGCAGAAACCGCAAGCCGAGAAGGCAGCGGAGACGGCAAGCAAAAGTTAAGGTGCACACAACTGGCGGGTCAAAATGATGCAATGCCGGCAGACTCCCGCTGATCTCCGGCGGAACGGCCCGCGGCAGTCCCGCAATACGGAAGGTGAATCGTCCATTGACGACTTCCAGCGTTTGGCGGTCGAGGGGTTTCATTCTTTGGGCGGCCACTGCCCGCCGGTGAGTTCCTTGGGCAATTGCTTCGGGTCGGTCGGGTAGATAAGGGAGAGGTCCATACCCGTGGACTTCGAGCCTTGCAGAAATTCCAGTTCCTCCGGCGCGCCGATGATGAGCCAAAGCACCTCGGTGTCCGTGTCGTTGAACACCTGGCGCAACTGGTCCGAGCCGACCAGCAACGCCGCCGTAACGCGGCACAGTCAACGTGTCGTCGCCCACGCGCATCCGCCCCGTGCCTTCCAGCACAAAGTAAAATTCCTCCTGCCGGATGTGCTTGTGCAGCGTGTTCGCGCTCTTGGGCGGCAACCGCCAGAGCCGCGCGCTGAGATTCTCGCTCCCGGTGCGCTCGGGAAAATCCGCGTTCGGAATCTTCATCAAGTTGGCCGGACGCCAGTGTAGGTCATTCGGTGTGATGAGATCGTGACCTTGAATGGGTTTCATAGACTTGCTGGCGAACGCTGTGCCGCGCCAAAGCATACCAACTCGTGCGACGCCGCAGAAGCCGACGCAACTGAAGGAACGCTTCAGTTGACCAGAAACTTCAGCCGCTCATCGGCCTTGCCCGGATCGAGTTCAAATATTTCGGCTTTCACTACGTTCTCGGCGACGAAGGGATCAACGTTCACCCGGCTTTGCAGGTCGGCCAGCGACGTGTTGTGCGCCAGAATCCCGCCGCCCAGCCCGGGTTCGAGGCTGCCCGCCAGCAAGAACACGCCGTCGTCAAATCCGCGTTTGATCCATGCCTTATGGGCATCCATCAACTGGCTGGCCCGACTTCTGTTCGCGGAGAATTTCAGAAATACGATATGCATAGGTTCGGTGACATTGTTTGGGTTGGTCAGGAAAAGTCAATCCGTCTTGCCCGCCTCGTGTCGGCTTTTGCCCGGCTTTCGTAACCTTGAAGGGTTTCATGGGTTTTCGAGCGGTCGCGCGACACGGTGGCTCGTGCGGCACGCACTTCAAACCCTCACCACACCCCGAAATCCCCGCGCGGCGTAATACGACTGCGCGCCGTTGCAACCGATGAAGACGCGACCGTAACTCCGGCCACCCCAGAGAGCGCCACCCTGCTCGCGAAAATCCGCCGGGGTGGCGATCCAGCTCGACGTTTTCGTGTCGAACTCGCCGAGTTTTTGAAGCGCGAGGTATTCCTCCTCCGTCACCAACGCAATGCCCATCTCCGTCGCCAAATCCATCGCTGTGGTTTTCGGGCGAGCCTCTTTCCGCGACAACCAGCCTTCGCGATCGTAACACACGCTGCGCCGGCCGGCCGGACTTTCCGGCGCGCAATCCATGAAAACGAATTCGCCCGACTTGACCCCCACCACATCCGGTTCGCCGCCGGTGCGTTCCATTTCCGCGAGCGACCACAGCTTGTCCGGCTTGGCCTCCAACCGCGCCTGCACCTTGGCCCACACCAAACCTGGGTGACGGGCCTTGTTCGCGTCAAACCGGGCTTTCAACGCGGCCAGCAACTCGTCGCGTTGTTTGGGGGACAATTCTTTTTTATTGCTCTTCATGTTGCTCATAGATTTGCCGGCAAACATTTCGTCGTTGATTAACCAATGCCTAAATCTAGCTGGTGCTGAAAAGGCGGTGCGAAAACGCCGACAATCACCCAAGGATTTGGAGCGAAGCCGTGAAACTGCTGGGTCGTGCCGAGAAAGAAATGCAGGTCGCGCTTTCCAAACTCATCAAGATATTTTGCCTTCACCTTTTCCAGCGCAACCGCTTCATCAACGTGACGGCGCAGGCAATTCCAATAAAGCTGGCCGCATTCCCAATCCAAAACTTGCATTGTGCTCTTGCGTCCATCCGCATCTTCAATTTGATACGAAAAAGCGTAAGGCAGTTTTGGAATAAGCTTGAATGTTTCACGCCAAGAGTCTTCAGCAAACATTTGAGCCTGCTTTGTTTGCTCACGCATCTGCGCTACTTTGTCGGGCTTCCAATCGCGGTCGTCATCTTCCCAGATGAAGCCGCGAATCTTTGCCGGCTTGAAAACCGCGAGCGACAATCGGTTTTCTTTCGCGCCGACCATCAGAGGCTCGAGCCGGTCGTAAACCGTAGCCTTCTTCAGCAAAAGTTCGCGTCGCTCACGCCAGTTGTCGTTCGTTCCCATGTGACCAACCGGCAGCATTTTCGCCAAGTCGGCAGGATGATGGGTTTCGGGGCGCGAGTCGGAGCGGCCACGGATGAAATCCGTTTCGATCCAATCGAATTTTTTATACTGCTCCTCTTCTTCCAGCCGTCGGAACGGCACAGGATAAATTCGCATCCACGAACCATCCGGGCGCACTCCGGCGGTGCAAACCGTCTCCCCGTATTTTTTCGAGAGCGTCGGGTAGGTCTTGACGGTGATGAGAACCTTTTCGCGCCCCATAGTTGCAGGTCAAATGTGGTGAGCCGCCAATTTCGGCCCAAAGGTCTTTTGCAATGCATCGGAAACACAGTGCCGATGGCATTGATGCGGCAGCAGCTCGAAACAGGTAAGTGCGACTCGCTGACCTTCTTCCTTAATCCAACTCGCGATTTTGACCAGCATCTTAGTTTGTTTCGGCAACATCGTGCGTTCGTAGACCGCAAATAACTTGTCGTAATCGGTCTGCGTTTCCAGGTCTTGGCGCTTCTCGGATGGAATGCCTAACTCCGGCAGATGCTCGTAACGAATGCCGACTCCTTCGCAAGCGTGACTCAACGTGCTTTTGGAAAAACCATATTTCCGGCTCAACGGATTTCGCCGGACATCGCACAGCAATGTCACTCCGTCTTGCAACAACTGGTTGAGGTAAACTTCCAAGGTTTTGCTTTCGTAGCCAAGCGTTACCAATCCGGGAGTCTTCTTGGATGGGCGGGCCGAATCAACGCGCGCCCGGTCCTCTTTCTTCGTCAACACCTTTTCCACGATTTCGCTACGCGTCGCGAAA
>CAZYYS010000315.1:0-6801 GCA_964651015.1 uncultured Verrucomicrobiota bacterium | reverse complement strand
CGGCAAACGCGTCTGCCACCTCTAACAAGACAAACTCAGTCGTCACCAGGCGTCCGTGCCACCGTTCCGTGAACGCGATGCACCGGTCGTTTGCATCGTTCGCCGCGTTCAGCAGCCCAATGAAGTAAAAAGTATCGGCAAAGATCGCGCTCATTTGCGCGGCGTGCCGTGGAGGTAGTGATCATGGTTCCGGGCGAGGTCCGATGGCAGTCCTTCGCAAACACCGATGAACTCTCGGAAAGCATCCGCCAGCGTTTCTTCCGGCCCTGCCGGCATCGGCTCGATGCGCACTTTGGTGCCGCCCGGCAGCGTGATCTTCTCTTCGGCGACGACCTGCCCGTTGCTGATAACTCCGATGAAGCTCAGCGAGTAAAATGCTTGAAACCATTCATTTCAGCAACTTGTTTCCTGACACCATTCCAACAAAGTTTTTCTGAAAGAAGTTCGGAAGTGACGTGTTTAACCCCTTGCGAAACATGAATACCAGACCCGAACCGCTGAAGCCTTTGAGGTTAACCACGGATGGCACTGATGGTACGGATAGACCGAGAACCAGTATTGAGGTGAAATCCTCTTCCATCCGCGAAATCTGCGAAATCTGCGAAATCCGCGGTCCCGACCGCTGCTGTTTGGGATGAATGAAGAAACGAGAAAGCAATTGAATATGAACACAAAAACCAACCTCCTCGCCCCTGCGATTTTGCTGGGCGTCCTCACTGTCGGCTACGGGCCATCCACCCACGGCGCGTTGCTGCGCGAAGTGTTCAGCGGCATCCCCGGCACGACCCTCGCGGACCTCACGAACCACACGCTTTATCCGATTACGGCGTGCGGTTGTCTGGCTTCGTCGTTCCGACGATCACGGGCAGCTACAAGTTTTATCTCTGCGGCAACGGGCAGTCGGCGCTGTACCTGAGCCTGGACGAACATCGGGAGCACAAACGCCTCATCGCTTTCGAGCCTGTAGGAAATGGCTCGCGGGAATGGGTGAACGGGACGAACCAGGCGTCACACGGCAATCCGCCACAAAACATCTCTACCACCGTTCAGTTGGTCGCCAAGCAAGCCTATTACGTCGAGGCGCTGATGAAGGCGGGCACAGGTGATGATAATCTCGGCGTCACTTGGCAGCGGATCGGGACGGCGGCTCCCGCAAATGGCGCGCTGCCGATCCCGTCGCAAAACCTCGCGCTCTTTCCTTCGACGAATTCACTGCCGACCTCGGGCGAATTCGTGCCCGAATTGGCGGCCTTTGATTACGAAGTCCTGAAATTCATGCAGCGCACCGGGACCAAGACCGCCACGCTCGGCGTGATGAAGGATGGCCGCCTGGTGCTCAAACGCGGCTACGGCTGGCGTGACCGCGCCCGGACGAAGCCGATCGATCCGGACGCCCGGATGCGGCTTGCCAGCATCACCAAGACGATCACTGCGGCTACAATCAAGCAATTGATCGCCAAAAGCCTCCTCACGACAAACGCCTATTTCGTTCCACTGCTTGGCATTCAGCCGTACAACGGAAAGCTGGGCGATGCGCGGTTAAACAATATCACGATCGATCACCTGCTAAACCACCGTGGCGGCTGGGACAGGGATGTGACGGGCGATCCGATAAACATGTTCAACACCATTTCTACCGCGATGGGTTTGGACCATCCGGCGACCGGGCCGGAGTTCATCAGCTATGAGTTGAGCCAGCCACTTCAGTTCACACCTGGAACGCGTTACGGCTACTCCAATCTTGGTTACGTCATACTGGGTCGGGTCGTGGAGAAGATCATCGGGCATCCTTTCCTTGCTGTGGCACAGCGCGAGGCGCTCCGGGCTTGGGGCGCGAAACGGATTCAATTGAGCCGCTACCCCGAAAAGCTGCGCGAACCCGATGAGCCATTTTACGACGACGACGAGCAAGACGTGACTGTTATTGATTTCCCATCGACGGAGCAAATTCGCATTGCCGACGGCGCCTTGACTCATTGGGAGACGTTGGATTCTGTTGGAGCGTTGATCGCCTCTGGAACGGACTTGCTTCGTTTTGCTCAAGGATTTCATTTGGCGGCTCCTGTGCAGATTGATCCGTCGGATTTTCACCTTCAAGGCGAGCCCCGAGTTCAGCGCATGGGAAACTTTACTCGGTTTGACGGTGCCTGGTGGGGTACGAGTACGATCCTTGAAGAACGGTCAGACGGAGTTGATTGGGTTTTACTGCTCAACAAGTCGGTATGGAAAAATGAAGCAGACGTCGTTGATGAATTTGGCATCGCCGACCGAGCCATCACCAACATCACCAACTGGCCAGGTGACAACTCCACCCGCATCGAACTGGCGTCAGATTCATTCACCATCGGCGAAGAAGAGCGCAACCTCGTCATCGGCGTGCGACGCACGGGCTGGAGCACCGGCGAAATTTCTGTGGCTTACTCGACTCTGAGCGGCTCGGCCCTGGCCGGACAGGATTTCACGTCCGTCACCGGCCTCGTCACCTTCGCTGATAACGAATGTTCCAAGCGGATAACGATTCCCATCCTGAACGACTCCGAGTTGGAGACCAACGAAACCTTCACCGTCACGCTCAGTGAGCCCACCGGCGGCGCCCAGCTTGGCCTCGCGACCGCTACCGTGATTATTCGCGATGACGACACGCCGCGAAGTCCACCGTCCGTTCAGTTGATCGCGCCCACCGACGGGACCAATTCTCCCACCGGCACAAACGTCATCATCACCGCGGCTCCTAGCGACAGTGATGGCAGCATTTACACCGTGACCTTCTGGGCCGGCCCCACCCTGCTCGGCGAGGAAAACAAACCGCCCTACACCTTCACGTGGAAGAAACCGGGGCCGGGCACCTACGCCCTGACCGCACGGGCCATTGACAATGACGGACTGATCTCCACTTCGGCGCCAGTGACCTTGACCGTGGGTGCGGGGTTGGCCGCCAATTCACCCGGCACGCTCCGACGCGATGTCTGGTTGCGCCGACCCAACGTCACACTGGCCATGTTGACGAACTGCACCTTCTTCCCCGACACGCCCACGGGCAGCGAATACCTCGATCTGTTCGAGACGGCGTCGAACTGGGGTGATTATTACGGTACGCGCCTCCACGGCTGGCTTTATCCGCCCGTCACGGGCCAGTATATCTTTTGGATCGCCGCCGACTATCGCGCCGAACTTTGGTTGAGCACGGACGAGCATCCCGCCCACCGGCAGTTGATTGCGTCGGTGCCTTCCACAACCGCACCGCGAGGCTGGACCCAGTTTGCCAGCCAGCAATCTCTCCCTATTCAGCTTTTCGCCGGCCAGCGCTACTTCGTTGAAGCGCTGCACAAGGAGTCCACGGGCAACGATCATCTCGCAGTGGGCTGGCAGTTGCCCGATGGCACGTTGGAACGGCCAATGCCAGGGACGCGTCTGTCTCCAGTCCCAGTGCCCCCGATCAATCTGGTCCAGTCCCCGAGCCATTCAGCGCAAGGGTTCGGACTGACGCTATTCGGGGAGACGGGTAAGAGCTACGTGATCGAGGGGTCCACAAACCTGGTGGATTGGACGGTGCTGGTGACGTTCACGAATGCAGTTGGCCCGCAACCGTTCCTTGACACGGGCACAACCAACTTCACTCATCGATTCTATCGCGCTCGCCAGATGCAGGTTTTTCCCCCTGAGAGGCGACACTAAACGCTGCATTTGACGGCGGCCACAAACTGTGAAAACGTCGAATCGAAAATCCATGTCAATAAATTCGCAGTCAAGCCGCCGCGTTTGCCAGAACGGGTTTTCCTTAATCGAGCTCTTGGTGGTCATCGCCGTAATCGCGATCCTCGCAAGTTTGCTTCTACCGGCCTTGTCCAAGACCAAAGCGAAGGGCCAGTCCACCGTTTGCCTGAACAATGTGAGACAACTTCAACTCTCTATGTCGAGGATCACAACGATGACCTCCCGCCCATTATCGTCGGCGTGCAGAATGGCGTGTACTCCAGTTTGCCCGGCTCGTGGGTACTGGGCAATGCCCAGACTGATGTTTCATTGAGCAACATCGAACAGGGAGCGCTCTTTCCCTACACGCGCGCTCCGGGCGTTTACCGGTGTCCGAGTGACCAGTCCATTGTGACGGGAGACCCGCAGAAGACGCGGCGGCGGCGAAGTTATTCTTTGAGCTTGAGCTTGAACGGGCTAGGCCCAGCCGTACACGATGACACCAATTATCCGTACGCTAGGAAATTTCTCCAAATTCGTACGCCTTCGCCGTCGCTTGTTTTCGGTTTTCTGGATGTGCATGAAAGCGCCATCGACAGCGGCGATTTCAGTTGGCGCGTCGGTGACTACGCCCACTGGGAACACCAGCCCGCAGCGCGGCATAACCGTGGGGACAACCTTTCGTTCGTCGACGGCCATGCGGAACATCACCGCTGGAAATGGCCGAAGCAGTTTCTACAGTTCGGCCAGCCGACCGCGAACAAGCTCGACCAAGAAGACTTCGATTACTTGCGCGAACGCCGGCCACGTCCTTAGCGAACCCTGCACGGTCATTATTCCACCAGCCCCATTTGTTTGTACAACGCGATGAACCTCGGGTTCGAGCGCAGGGCGTCAAACACCGGAGTAAATCTAAACCTGACGAGAAGACTACAGCGCTCGCCGTAGGCCTTTTCCAGGTAATCCATCGCCCGTACGTTCTCTCCCAAGCCGGCGTGGATTTGCGCTTTGTACCAAGGAGAAACGTAAGTTTGGCCGGACAGGTTGTCCAAGTAGCGGATCAATTTGAGCGCCTCGTCCCGCCGTCCCATCCGGGCCAAGATATAGCCATGTTCCGCGACCAAGTCCACTCCGTCGTCGATTCGCCGTGCCGTTTGGACTGCGGCGATGGCTTCAACATGCCGTCCTGCTTCAACGCACGCCTTGGCGAGCCATTGGTAGCTCGCAACGTGATTGGTGTACATCTCCACCATTTTGCGGCCGAAGTTTACCGCCCTGTCGTAATCGTGCTCATACAACGATTGATCGACAAGATCGCAGAGCAAGTAGAAGGAAAGAGGGCCGAGTTCATGCGCTTGCGTCAACTCCTTGCGGGCATCCGCCAAACGCCCGGTGGCCTGCAAATACAGGGCGTATGAGCGGTGACTTGCCGCTGGGTCCAACTTCCGGATACGCTGGCATTCCTTCTCCGCTCCCGGCCAGTCCCAGTCATACCACAGCTTGATCAAGAGTAGCCAGAAGTGCACATCGGCCAGCTTGTCGTCGATCTCCGCCGCCTTCATCGCATTGCGCTTGGCCTCGGTCATTGCGACGTTGGGCGGAAGCCGCCAATCGCACATAAGTGTGTAAGCCGCCGCAAGCGTCACATACGCCGGTGCGTAATCCGGATTGATCGCCGTGGCTTGATTCAAGAGGTTTACACCTTGGGCATAATCTTCCTTGGTTTGTCGGCTGATGAGCGATCTTCCCTCCTCGAACAATCGTTCGACTTCTCGCTTTTGGGCAGAGGTCAGGTGCCATTTCACCTGGAAGGCCGAGCGGTGGCTCAGTTGATTTGAAAGGAACCAAATCCCGACGAGGAAAATTGCAAGCAAGGCCGCCGCCACCGCGACTTTCTTCGCTACAGCGAACCAGCGCTGTGTTGCACGTTTGGCCTTCACCGATTCGCCGCGTTGCAGAAGCGCTAGTTCAGCGTGCATTTCCTCGGCGGACTGATAACGCCGATCAGGGTCCTTGGCACAGGCTTTGAGCACGATTTCGTTGAACTCGACGACCGCGTTGCGATCCGACCACGAGCGCAAGTCTTCGGGCAGTTCGGCGAAACGGCGACGATCCATGCCAGTGCTGATTTCGTAGAGCACCTTGCCCAGGCTGTAAATGTCCGCCTGCCGTGTGCCCGGCCCTTCCGGCGGCAGGTAGCCTTCCGTCCCCACAATCGATTGGGTGTCGCCCGCTTCGGTCACCAGCCCGATGTCGCCGAGCTTCGGCACGCCCTTCACGAAGATGACGTTGGACGGTTTGATGTCGCGGTGGACGAGACCGTGCTGGTGCAGGTGCGCCAGCGCCGTCGTGAGTGAGAGACCGATTTGCACGCAATCGGAAACCGGCAATCGCCCGTGTTGTTCGAGGTCGTGGCGGAGAGTGCGGGGCGTATAGTTTTGAGCATCGAGGGTGGAGGATGGAGAATGGTGAGTGGCGCGCTCGGGAGCTTTGCTATCTTCTATCTTCAACCTTCTATCTTCGTATTGCGGCTTCGCCGCATCGTCCGCCAATTCCATCACGTAGTAGAAAAGGCCCGCCGCGTCATTCTTGCCCACGTGCAAAACGGCGAGCTGGCTGGGATGGGAGCGGGAGATCGGTTCGAAGCGTTGAATGCCCTCAAACTCGCGCTCGAAGGGGCGTTCGTCGTTGAAGCGGCTGCGATGAATCATCTTCACCGCGCGGAGTTCGCCCAGGATGTTGCGCGCCAGCCACACGTCGCCATACGCCCCGGTGCCGATACGCCGGAGCAATTCGTGGTCGGAAACAACAAATTGCGTCACAGGACTACGGCCTTCGCGATCACTGGGCAAGTCTTCCGGGCCGGCAGCAGTCACTCCAACATCTCCCCGCTCGGGCGTTGGTTCCGTTGGCTTCACACGTGTCACCTTAGCGGAGATTCGTTTGGAAAACGAATGAATAATGCAGAAGAAAATCTGGTGGACCATCGCGAGTTGCACACTTCATCCTACAATCCTGCAAGTCGTTGTTTTTCTGGCAAAGAGATGGCCGACGTGCACGTCCTTGCCCACAGGCGGCAAGATGCCGGCCTCAACGGCAGGCCAGGAG
>CAZYYS010000314.1:0-6815 GCA_964651015.1 uncultured Verrucomicrobiota bacterium | reverse complement strand
TACGAGGCGGCTAACAAAGCCATCAAATCCTGAGTTATGGTCGATATCGAACTGTTAAAGATCCTTTGTTGTCCTGAAACCCACCAGGCGATTTCCGTTGCGGACCCGGTGCTCGTCGAGAAATTGAACGAACAAATCAGAGCGGGAAAATTGAAAAATCGAGGGGGACAGGTGCTAAAGGAAAAAATCGATGCCGGTTTGCTGCGTGCTGATGGCAAATTTGTATACCCGATTCGTGAGGATATTCCCGTCATGCTGATCGATGAGGCGATTCCGGTGACAGCGTGATTTCTTCTAATCCGGCCTTGTCTTTGTTCTCGTCGATGCCCGCCTCCTTTGAGGCTGGAATTTGTTCCACGCCCGGTTAGGTTCATCACCGTCTTATGAAGAAATGGTTGAACTCCATCGAAGCTGTGATCGCGGACTTGCAGAAAGGCAAGATGGTGATTGTGGTGGATGATGCCGACCGTGAGAACGAAGGCGATCTAATCATGGCGGCGCAATTTGTGACCCCGGCAAAGGTCAATTTCATGGCCAAATTTGGGCGTGGGCTGATTTGCGTGCCGACGACATCCGAGCGGCTCAAACAGCTTGGGATCGAAGAAATGGTTGTGCGTAATCGGGAGAGCTTCAAGACGGATTTCCAGATTACGGTTGATGCCGCGCATGGAATAACGACGGGGATCAGCGCGGCGGATAGGGCGCGCACGATCCAAGTGATGGCTGACCCCACTGCCACACCCGACGACTTGGTCCGTCCGGGACACATACTGCCGCTGCGCGCGAAATCTGGTGGTGTTTTGCAACGCGCCGGTCACACCGAAGCGGCGGTCGATTTGGTAAAGTTGTCCGGCTGCCGCCCCATCGGCGTCATTTGCGAGATCATGAGCGATGATGGGTCCATGGCGCGGTTGCCGGAGTTGATAAGATTCGCGCGGCGACACGACTTGAAGATTTGCACGATCGAGGAGCTGATCAAGCACCGCCGCACCAAGGAGAAGTTGGTGGAGCACGTCGAGATGGTGAAACTGCCCACAGAATACGGCGACTTTGATTTGCACCTTTACCGCTCGCACACCGACGGTCAGCATCACCTGGCGATCGTGAAAGGAAACGTTGTGGGCAAAAAGAATGTGCTGGTGCGCGTGCACAGTGAGTGTTTGACCGGCGATGTGTTCGGGTCGCGCCGTTGTGATTGCGGCCCACAACTGCACCAGGCAATGCGGCAGGTCGCAGACGCGGGTTTTGGGGTCATCGTCTATATGCGACAGGAGGGGCGCGGGATTGGGCTGGCGTCCAAGATCAAGGCTTACAAGTTACAGGAGCGCGGCTATGATACCGTGGAAGCCAACCAGAAGCTGGGCTACCCGATGGATCTGCGTGAGTACGGCTTGGGGGCCCAAATTCTGGCGGACTTGGGATTGAAAACCATTCGCCTGTTGACGAACAATCCCAGAAAGGTGGTCGGGTTGGAAGGGTACGGTCTGGAAATCGTCGAGCAGGTGCCGATCAAAGTGAAAGCCAACCGACATAACTCGAGATACCTGAAAACGAAGCGGGAGAAGTTGGGGCATCTGCTGTGAGGCTATTGATCAACGTTGGTTTGTTGTTTTTGATCGCCGGGTTTTGTCCCGGTTGCAATAGGACTGATGCGGCAAAGCACGGGATTGACGACGATGGCGTTATCGCCGTTGCGGAGTCGGTGCGAGCGTGGCGGACTGTCGGTTCATTGGGGCGTTCGGAAAATGTTGTTGGCGAAGATTTTTTCAAGCCTTCGGGCGAGGGTGTCGTCGTCGCGTCAGAACTGGCGAAACGTCTCGCTGTAGTTTTACTAAACGAGAAGAGCTATTTGAGTCCGCGTGGTAGTTTCAAAGGATGCATTGCAGAGCCGGGCGTCATGATCAGATTTTCAAAGGGAGGAGGTTACTCAAACGCGTTTCTTTGTTTTGAGTGCGATATTCTTATCGTTAGAACCAAAGCAGACGAAATGGCAAAATCCGGCGGTGTGGATCGGGACTTCGATCCGAGTCGCGCCGAATTCGTGAAGCTCGTTAAATTGATTTTTCCGACTGATACCACAATTCAGGAACTGAAACAATCAGGCGCCGGAGGAAACTGATTCTCATGTTAAGACACATAAAGACGAAATCTACGCGCTCTAAAGGTGGCACGTTCGCCATCGTTGCTTCGCGTTACAACGCGCTCTATGTAGATGCGATGTTGCGTGCGGCGAAGGAGGAATTGCAACTTGCGGGCGCGAAAGTCCGAGTCGTGCGTGTACCGGGTGCGTTTGAAATTCCAGCGGTGGCGGCGAAACTGGCAGAGGAGTTCCGTTACCCGGCAATCATTTGCCTCGGTGTGATCTTTCAAGGTCAGACCAGTCACGCCCAACACATAGGCTGGGGCGTGACGCACGCCCTGGCGCAAATCCAGGTGCTCCACAAGGTGCCGGTGATTCATGGCGTGTTCGTATTCGATCAAGAGGAGCATGCCAAGGTGCGTTGCCTTGGGCGGAAACACAACCGCGGTCGCGAAGCAGCGCATACGGCGCTGGAAATGGCGCGGGTCATGGCTGCATTGCGGTAGGCCATCCACAAATCATCAATGAATACGCGGCAATCAGGCACGTCATTAATTTTGGCAATGTTGCCGAGAAGGCTTTGTGAAAAGTTTCACAAATTCCTTGCGCCAATTTTTCAGGATGCTACTTTCGGACAAATTCTGTAGAAAAGAATCCAAATTAAGATTATGAAAACGCACCTCACCATCCTCGCCGCTGTGGCGCTAGCCGCAACCACACCGAATTTGTTTGCCGCTGATGTGACTGGAAAAGTCACTTTCAAGGGTACGCCGCCACCAGAAGTCACCATTCAAATGGATGCGACCTGCGGCAAATTGCACTCGGCGCCGGTCACGACGCGTCATTATGTGGTAGCACCGGACGGCGGGCTGGCCAACGTGTTCGTTTACATCAAGTCTGGCGCGCCGAGCGGTGGAACGCCGAAGGACGCCACCTTGCTTGATCAGGTCAATTGCATCTACGAGCCATACGTCATGGGCGTCATGACGAACCAAAAGTTCAAGGCCCGAAACTCCGATAGCTTTTTGCATAACGTTCATCCGACACCGAAGGTTGCCGGGAACGCGGAAAAAAACGCGGCACAGCCGGTGAAAGGCATGGAGACCGAGTTCAGCTTTCCGAAACAGGAAGTGCTGGTGCGGTTCAAATGCGATGTCCATCCGTGGATGTTCGCTTATGTCGGTGTGGTGGATCATCCGTATTTCGCGGTGACGGGCAAGGACGGCACGTTCAAGATTCCCAACCTCCCGCCTGGCAAATACACAATTGAGGCGTATCACCTGAAGACGCACGGAGCGAACCCCGGCGTGTCCAAAGAAATCACAGTCGATGGGGACAAGAAGGTTGACTTCACCATCGAGCCCAAAGCACCGTAATTTGGTTTGGAAAATCGCTTCTCAAACAGCACCGCTGTGGTTCAATGCGCCACAGCGGTCTTGTTTTCTCGGGCGGCTGATTCGGTTTTTGTCGATGACGCGATCCACTAACAATCCGTGGTTGAGCCGTTTTGCCGTCCTGACGGCGGCGGCCACGCTTTTCCTGGTCGGCCTCGGCGGTGTGGTGACCAGCAAGGGCGTGGGCATGGCGGTGCCCGATTGGCCGAATACGTTCGGCGAAAACATGTTTTTCTTTCCTTTCAGCAAATGGATCGGCGGCGTTTTTTACGAACACAGCCACCGGTTGGTGGCCTCAGTGGTCGGCTTGCTGACCACGATTCTCGCCCTCTGGCTCTGGCTGAAAGAATCACGTTCCTGGCTGCGTTGGCTGGGGCTGATCGCATTTTTGGCTGTTGTTCTTCAAGGGATCCTGGGCGGGCTGCGTGTGGTTTTGGACAAGCACGGGTTGGGGACGGAACTGGGAATCTTTCACGCAACTCTGGCGCAACTTTTTTTTGCGCTGATCTGTGCCATTGCGCTTTTCACCACCCGCTGGTGGCGATGTCTCCCGCTTGACCAGACCGATGATTCCAGTCACCGCCGCTTGAGATATTTGTTCCTGGCGACGACGATGCTGATTCTTGGCCAGTTGGTGCTCGGCGCGACCATGCGGCATCAGCACGCCGGACTAGCAATTCCTGATTTCCCTCTCGCCTACGGAAAGATCTGGCCGGCGATGGACGCCGAGTCGGTAGCCGCCTACAATCAAAACCGGATGGAGACCCAAGCTTATAATCCCATCACTGGTTTCCAAATCGGCCTGCAGATGGCTCATCGCATGGTGGCGGTGTTAATTTTATTTGCTGTTTTTTTTAGTGTGCGACAGACCAGCCGCCAACTGAATTGGAAAAGCACCTTGGCGCGACTCGCGCTCGTCTGGTTAGGGCTGATTGTCCTGCAAATTGCTTTGGGCGCCGTTACGATTTGGTCGGGGAAAAAAGTTGACGTTACGACAGCGCATGTGGCTGTGGGCGCCCTATCGTTGCTGAACGGGGTGCTGCTAACCATCGTTGCTTTTCGATGCTATTCACATGTTGGCAGACAGTCAGCCCCCTTTGTTGCGGGGCGCGCGCGGTCTGCCGATTTCGGCGCGACGCCAACCGGTGCCGCCCGCCCCCTGTAGAACGAAATGAAAGCCGCTGCTGAAACATTTGCTGATTCGCCAATCCTGGACAAAAGGACGCGGCTGGCGGTTTGGAGTGAATTGATCAAGGCGCGCCTCACGTTTTTAGTCTTGTTGACGACGTTGGTTGGATTCTACGTCGGTTACGAAGGAGCGATAAATTATATCCTGCTGTTTCACACACTCCTGGGAACGGCTTTGGTGGCCAGTGGCGCAGCCGCACTCAACCAGTTGTTGGAATGGGAACATGACGCCAAGATGCGTCGAACCGAAGATCGCCCGCTGCCTTCCGGGCGGTTGCGGCCTGAGACAGTTCTTATCTTTGGCGGGGTTTGCGCCGGTATCGGCATGATTTATCTGGCGTTTACCGTCAATTTGATGACCAGTTTGCTTGGCGCAATGACCTTCGTCAGTTATTTGTTTATCTATACTCCGCTCAAACGCGTGACTTCGTTAAACACGGTTGTGGGCGCAATTCCCGGAGCATTGCCGCCATTGATGGGTTGGGTGGCAGCACGCGGAGAAATCTCGATTGCTGGCTGGTCACTCTTTGCCATTTTGTTTTTTTGGCAACTGCCACATTTTCTGGCGATCGCTTGGATTTATCGCGAAGAATATGCCAACGCGGGCTTCATCATGTTGCCTGTGGTGGACCCGCAAGGGCATCGGACGGCACGACAGGCAGTCAGCCACACATTGGGTTTGTTGCCGATTAGTCTTTGTCCGTTCCTGTTCAAGCTGACCGGGCCCATTTATTTGATTGGGGCGCTCATCTTGGGGGCCGGGTTTCTCGGGTTTGCGATCCAGTTTTCGAGGCACCTGACGATTCAGCGCGCGCGGCACTTGTTTTGTGCATCAATTTTGTACTTGCCGTTGCTTCTTGGTTTGATGGTGTTCGATAAGATGAAATGAGAAAAATCAAACCGTATTCTGCCGTTGACACCGGCAGAAGGGCGAAGCTAACCTTCGCCCCCGAAAATTAGGTTGGGACACGATTTTTGAACTTTCAGTAGAGAAACTTGAGCTTCAACTGACAACGAAATAACATGCAAGCGACCACCCACGCATTACCGCATACGGGAGTTCACGAATCGCACCACGAGGAACTGAGCTTTTGGCGTAAATACGTTTTTTCCACTGATCACAAAGTCATAGGCGTCCAGTACGGCATCACCGGCTTGTTATTCTTATTTTTCGGTTTCATTTTGATCGCGCTAATGCGGTGGCAACTGGCGTATCCTCAAGCGCCAATTCCCCTCATCGGCAATGCTTTGCACTCGATTTTGGGCGACACAATGATGAATAAGTCGGCGCAAGGCGGCTACTTCATGTCGGCCGAGCTCTACAATTCTTTTGGGGCCATGCATGGGACCATCATGGTTTTTTTGGCCATCGTGCCCTTGGTGTTTGCGGCCTTTGGCAACCTCGTTGTGCCCTTGCAGATCGGCGCGGCTGATATGGCATTTCCACGGATCAACATGGCCAGCTACCAGGCTTATTTTCTGGGTGGTGTGATCATGCTGGTCAGTTTTTTTATTCCCGGAGGCGCGGCGCAGGCAGGCTGGACCTCTTACTCGCCGCTGGCATCAATCATCCCGACTGACGGACAGACCTTCTGGCTGATCGGCATGATTTTTCTTATCACGTCATCATTGTTGGGAGCCGTTAACTTTATTGCCACCATCATTCAACTTCGGGCGCCAGGCATGACCTGGATGCGAATGCCGTTTTTCTGCTGGGCGCAGTTCGTCACCGCGTTTCTGTTGTTGCTCGCCTTTCCACCGCTCGAAGCAGCGGGGATAATGCAGTTAATGGACAAAGTAGCGCACACCAGCTTTTTCCTGCCGACGGGGCTCATGGTCGGGGGTAAGGTGGCCGAAATAAGCGGCGGCGGGAGTCCGCTTTTGTGGCAGCACTTGTTCTGGTTTCTAGGACATCCAGAAGTTTATGTTTTGATTTTGCCGGCGATGGGGATTGTTTCCGAAATTATTGCCAACAACACGCGCAAGCCGATCTGGGGTTACAAGTCGCTGGTCTATTCCGTGCTCATCCTTGGGTTTCTGTCGTTCATTGTGTGGGCGCATCATATGTATTTGACCGGCATGGGAACCAAGATCAGCACCTTCTTCCAGACTACGACGATGATTATTTCCATCCCGTCGGTGGTCATTTTGAC
>CAZYYS010000313.1:0-6885 GCA_964651015.1 uncultured Verrucomicrobiota bacterium | reverse complement strand
GTATCCGCAACGGCAGCGAGCGATTGTCCAGAGCGCACCAACCGCACGCCACCGTTGTTTCCAACCAACACCGGCTCGCCCATCGTCGGCCCTAAATACCAGAAGCCCAGGCTCAACAGCAGCGCGACACTGGCGGCAGCGAACGCCCATCGCGGCGTCAGGGAAAAGTTTTCGAACAACCCGCGCAGCCGCCCACGCGAGCGCGGAATCAGTGCCGGTTCCCGTTGAATGTTTCTAACGACATCCTGGACGAACGGCGACTCCTGGCGTTGAATTTCCTCAACCACCGCGCGCACAAAGTCCGGCTTGCGAGGGCCAAACTTCACCCGCAACAATTGGTCCACCGAATAAAGGCTGAGAAACTCCGTGGCGAAGGATTCGTCGCCTTGCAGCCGGCGGGCGAGGTTCCCGGCCTCGGCAACACCGATATCTTCCTCGAAGAATTTTGCCTGAAATTGTTCGTGGTCGTTCACCGGAAAGCCTCACTGGTTAGCCACGCGCAGGGCGTGCAGCTTGTGTTCGATGCAGTCGCGCAGCTTTTTCCTCAGTCCGAACAACTGCACGCTCAAAGCCACCGCCGTGCGCCCGAGCGCCGCCGCGAGCAAGTGGACGCTTTGTCGCTTTTGGTAACGCTGCTCGATCAACGACCGCGCCTCCGGACTGAGAGCGCCCAGACAATCTTCGAGCAGTTGCAGGCGGGTTTCCTCAACGGTCGTGTCGGCTTCGATTGCGGGTTGCAGCCGTTCAGTGATCGCGTGTTGCAGGTAGTTCGCACGATTGCGGGATTGTCGTCGGATGATTTCGCACTCGGTCAGCAACCGGTACCGGGCGATGGCGCAAAGCCAGGCGAAAAAGTTGGTGCCGGCAACATAACGCTCCAACTGCCGGTACGCCTCCACAAAGGCAAGGTGGGCGACGTCATCAATCTCGACGCCGGGCGGACATCGAGGAGCGAGTATCACCCGCAGCCGCTCGTGGTAGGTGGCGACGATCGCGCCGTAGTCTTCCAGGCAGCCGGCTTTCACGCGCGCAATGACACGTTCGATTTCTGGCTCGGTCATAACCGGTGTGCGTAATCTTCGGATTCCACGTTCAGATCGCGACAGAAGAATCCGTCGTTTCAACTGTACATGGGTTGAGGAGATTAAATCTTAGCCAAAGATGCAGTCGGAATGAGCCACGGTTCAACTTCGGAATCAGGGTTGGATCCTGCACGCCGCAAGTAAAGCAGCCGCACCCCATCGAGCCAAGCCCACAAGGATGTGATTGCATTTACGAAATCCGTCTGGTAACAAACGACTTGATCACTCGCTTTCAAAGATGACAAACGCGACCTTCAGAATCTGGCGCGGCGACGCACAAGGCGGAAAATTCGCGGATTACACGGCCGAAGTTTCTGAAGGAATGGTGGTGCTCGACGCCGTTCACCAGATTCAAGCCGGGCACGCCAACGACCTTGCTTGTCGCTGGAATTGCAAGGCGGGCAAATGTGGCTCCTGCTCGGCAGAGGTCAATGGGATGCCAAAGCTGATGTGCATGACGCGGTTGAGCGAGCTCCCGCTCGACCGGCCCATCACCATCGAACCGATGAAGACGTTCCCGCTGGTCCGCGATCTGGCAACGGACGTTTCATGGAACTTCCGCGTGAAGAAAAGGATCAAGCCATTCAAACCCCGTCCGCCGGATGCGCCCGATGGCACCTGGCGCATGGCCCAGGCGGATATCGACCGTGTCCAAGAGTTCCGCAAGTGCATCGAATGTTTTCTTTGCCAGGATGTTTGTCACGTGTTGCGAGAGCATAGCAAGCATGAAGAGTTTATCGGCCCGCGTTTCCTGGTTTACGTGGCAGCGCTGGAGATGCATCCGCTCGACACGGAGAACCGCCTCGCGGAATTGAAGCAAGCCCACGGCGTTGGGTATTGCAACATCACCAAGTGCTGCACGAAGGTTTGTCCGGAAGAAATCACCATCACTGACAACGCGATCATCCCGTTGAAAGAGCGCGTCGTGGATGAATTTTACGACCCGCTGGGCTACCTGTTAAGAAAACTTCGGCCAAAATCGTAAACGGAAAGGAGCACACCATGTTCAATCTTAAACCACTTTCCAAAGATGCCATCCCCGCCGCGATTGAGAAAGCGATGCGATATCGGTTGCTCAACGAGCCGGGCGAGGCTGAGAGCATCTGCCTCGACGTGCTGACTGCAGACCCCCACAATCAACAGGCACTCACTGTTCTGCTACTGGCTCTGACGGACCGTTTCGGGAAAAGTTACGCGGCCAGTGATGCGCAAGTACACGAGGTGCTGGCTCGGCTTCAGGGCGAATATGAACGCGCTTACTATGCCGGGATAGTTTTTGAGCGGAAGGCCAAAGCCAGGTTGGAGCAAGGCGGTCCTGATTCAAGTTTTGCTGCCTACGATTTGTTGCGTGAGGCAATGAAGTGGTATGAAAAAGCAGAGGCGATCCGGCCTTCCGGAAACGATGACGCGCTACTGCGTTGGAATGCCTGCGCCCGAATCATATCCCGCAACAAGCTGGTCGCTCGACCGAGGGAGAGTTTCGAACCGTCTTTGGAGTAGCGGCCGGGGTCAAGGCTCTTTCAAGACCGCTAAAAATTGTTTCATGGCGGGCGAGAGCACCTTGTTTTTTTTGTAAATCGCCGCCAGGGGTCGATAATACTCGGCGTCCTCAAACCGCACCTGGGCCAGGGTCTGTTTGGAGACTTCTTGAAGAATAGTGCCCTGCGGCACAATGGAAATGCCCGCATCAATCTCCACCGCGCGTTTGACCGTCTCGATGTTGTCGAACTCCATCACATGGTTCACATGCACATCGTTGTCCTTTAGAATTTTATCGAGTGCTTTGCGCGTGGGTGTGTCAGGTTCAAAGCCGATGAACTTCTGACCGGAAATGGCCTTGAGCTTGATCGCTTCGGCTTTGGCAAAAGCATGTTGTGGATGGCAAATCAACACCAATGGGTCTTTGCGCAACGCAACGGTTTCCAGTTTGTTTTCACGCGCAGGATACGCCACGAGTCCCAAATCGACGACGTTGCTCAGTATATCATCGTACACCTGATTCGCGCGGCGATACTCGACGTGGACGTTGACAGTGGGGTAACGTTTGAGGAATTTTTTGATGTACGGCGGCAGATCGTGGAGGCCGATGCTGTAGATGGTGGCGACGCGAATGGTGCCGGAAATGATGTCTTTGATTTCCTGTAACCGGTTGTGCAACGAATCATAGGTCTGAATGATTTGTTTGCTGAATTCGTAGAGCACGTGGCCCTCCCGCGTGAGGCGAAACTTCTTCTTGCTGCGTTCGATAAGCAACGATTTGAACTGCCGTTCGAGGGAACTGATCTGCTGACTGACAGCCGACTGCGTGATGCCGTTGATCTGCGCGGACTTGGTAAAGCTTTCCGTCTCCGCCAGGTCGCAAAAGACTTTCAGGCTTTCAATTTGCATGAGTAGATTGAAACCGAAAGTCGTTCACTCAGTCAACTTATGTCGGTTATTCAGCCGAGAGCACTTGCTTGACCTTCAACAAAAGGTCCTGGCTGGTGAACGGTTTTTGAAGATAGTCGGCGTCCCCCTCCTTGCTCATTGGCCAGACATAGCCACTGGAGCGGAGGATGCGCGTTTCGGGCGCGATTTGGCGGACTTTCTCGATCAAATCCCGCCCACTCATGTTGGGCATCACCAGGTCCGTGATCACCAAATCGATAGACGGTTCGCCTCGCGACAGGATTTCGAGCGCCTTTTTACCACTATTGGCGGTGAAGACTTGGTAGCCAAATGCTGAGAGGATCGTCTTGCCCATCGTCAGCAGCAGGTCTTCGTCATCGACCATCAGAATGGTGTGGTTACCCGTGAGGTCCGCGCTCGTAATGCCACTATCCTTGACGAATTTATTTTCCGCCGGCAAATAAACCCGCACGGAAGTGCCCGCGCCAACTTCGCTGGAAACGGCCACGCCGCCCCCGTGGTTGGTGACGATGCCATAAACCCACGCCAGGCCGAGGCCACGATGATTCCCGCCTGCTTTGGTCGTAAAGAAGGGTTCGAAGACTCGTGGCAACACATCCGGCTCGATGCCACACCCGTTATCCGTGATTTCCACGCAGACACAATTGCCCGCCGCCAGTTGCACGTTGCGATCCTGGGTTGGCTCTCGCAACTCCAGATTGCGGGTTTGTATGGTGATCTGGCCATTGTGGGGACGAAGGGCTTGGACGGCGTTCTCCAGAATTTTGACAAAGGCCTGCTGCATTTTCGCCTCGTCAAATTTTACCGAGAATAGTTTCCGTTCCAACTGGAGCACCCATTTGACCTTGCCCGGATAAGAACTCTGAAACAATTCCACATTGGGTTGGAGAAGCAGATTCAAGTTGCCCGCCGTCTGCCCGCGCGTGTCTTTTTCCTGGCGGCTGAAAGTGCCTAGGTCGTTTGCGATCTCCGCCGCCTTGGCGGCCGATTTTTCCACTTCCATCAATGAAGCGCGCCACGGGTCATCAGGAGCCATGCGGCCCAAAATGAGGGACGTGTGCCCCAAGATGCTGGTCAACGCGTTGTTAAAATCCAGTGCCACTGTCCGTGCCAGTTGCAAGGCGCAATCCAGTTTCTGTCTATGCGCCATCCCGGCCTCGACCGGCTGTTCATTCGTGGGCGCGGGCAGGGGCGCGGCCGTGTCTGGCAGAAGTTGAAACAGAAAATGCCTGGTTTGACCGGTGGTGGCCGAACAAACATGGGCGGAAAACGTTGTCGTGGTTCCACCTTTGCCGGTAAATTTGAGTGAAACCGTGATGGAATGAGATCGCTCACAACGACGCAAGAACTGTTCCGCGGTACCATCATTGGCGGGTGACCAGATGGCCGACAACAAGGTGGATTCACCTTCCAGAACCGCGCCAAAGGCTTTAACTGCCGCCAGATTGGAGTGGCGAATGGCGCCCGCCTCATCCACCAAGAATGCAGGCCACGCGGCATTTTCCAAGGCAAATACTAAGTCAGACTTCATCAACAAGCTACATGTAGAGCAGTCTACCTGCCGTTTCAAAGAGTTTTCTTAATCGCAACTCTTCGGCATCACAACAAAAGGAATCGGCAAGAGATCTTTCACTCGGAATTCTTTGATGGCGCTCGGCACCCGGCTGTCTGCCACCCAAACGACTGAGTCCAACGCGTGCTCCGCCAAAAGTTGTCGGCAGGCGCCGCACGGCATCGGCCCACCTGGAGCACGTCCCACAACAGCGATCGCGACAAACTGCTTATGGCCTTCGGTCAGTGCCTTGAACAGCGCCACGCGTTCGGCGCAACACGTCAAACCGTAACTGGCACTCTCCACATTCGCGCCGGTGATGATATGTCCCGACTTTGTCGCCAGGGCAGCACCCACCTTGAACTTGGAATAGGGAGCAACGGCGTGGAGACGCGCTTGAAGCGCCGATCGGATCAGAGCTCGTTCAGAGATTTTGGCCATACAACCGGGCAAAGTTTTCAAGCAGCGAAGCCGCCGTCACTTCTACTTTTTCCGCCGCCTCCAGGACCGCCGCGTGAGACAGCGGAATTCTGTTTCGTCCGCCCGTAAGGTTGGTGATGCACGAAACCGCGGCAACCCGGAGACCGCATTGTTTCGCTACGATGGCTTCTGGCACCGTGCTCATCCCCACCGCATCCGCGCCAAGTCGAACAAAGGCTCGAATCTCCGCCGGTGTTTCGTAGCTGGGGCCGGACACCGCGAGATAAACGCCGGAATGCAATCGTACGCGATTTTGTTGCGCCGCTCGCTTTAGTAAATGGTTCAATCCATCGTCGTAGGTTCTTGTCAGGTCCACAAAACGCGGTCGGTCGGGCAATGTCTTCCCTCGGAGCGGGTTGACACCCATGAAATTGATGTGGTCGATCAAGCACATGAAATCGCCCGATCGAAAGCGTCGGTTGATGCCGCCGGCTGCATTAGTGAGCAACAGGTTACGAATGCCAAATTCCGCTAACACGCGTATGGGAAAAGTAACCTGCTCCAACGTGTGCCCCTCATAATAATGCGCCCGTCCGCTTAATACCATCACTGGTGTGCCGACCAGACGGCCGATGAGCAATTTACCGGTGTGCCCTTCCACGCTCGGCTTGGGAAACCCGGGCAGTCTTGCGTAGGGAATCTCCGCGCTCACGACCAGGTTGCGCAGTACGTGATTGAACCCGCTGCCCAGCACCAGCGCGAGTGTGGGGCGCAGGTGCGAAAGCTTTCTGATTTTGGCTGCCGCGATTCTCACAAGGGGATTCAAACACGGATGAGAGCGGATGGACACGGATTTATTCGCCGCAAATTAGAGACAAGGGAACAGTTGTCTCCCGACCATTCCTCTGCCTGCTGTCGATTTCTCCGCTTCAACCCAGCCTTGATTTCTCGCATTTTAGCCTTACTCTGACGCACTCGAATCCGTTTCGATTTTTGAACATGAATCTAAGCAACGAAGAAATCCGCCGTTATTCGCGGCACTTGATACTCCCGGAAGTCGGTTTGGCCGGACAAAAGAAGATCAAAGCCACCGGCGTCCTGTGCATCGGGGCGGGCGGCCTCGGCTCGCCCATCGCCATGTATCTCGCCGCCGCGGGCATGGGCAAGATTGGCATCGTGGATTTCGACACCGTGGATTATTCCAATCTGCAACGCCAGATTCTCCACACGGACGCCGACGTCGGCCGGCCCAAGGCGCAGTCCGCCAAGGAAACCATCGCGGGCATCAATCCCAACGTCGAAGTGGTCATCCACAACACGGCGATTAAATCAGACAACGCGCTCGACCTCATCCGTCCCTACGACATCGTGGTGGACGGCACGGATAATTTCCCGACGCGCTATCTCACCAACGACGCCTGC
>CAZYYS010000312.1:0-6949 GCA_964651015.1 uncultured Verrucomicrobiota bacterium | reverse complement strand
TCACGCCCACGCCTGAGTCGGCCTGGCTGAGTGTCGTGGTTGGAATCCGCACGTGCCGCACGCCACGATGAGCGGTCGCGGCAGCCAATCCGGCCAGGTCCAGCAGCGCGCCGCCGCCCAGGCCAATGACGTAGGAATGCCGGTCAATGTGATACCGCTCAATGTGAGATTGAATTTCCGAAACGTGAAAGTAGGAATTCTTGGCGCGCTCGCCGCCTTCGATGATCAATGGCGGGCAGACCAGCTTGAGGTGATCCGGAAACGCCGCAAAGTAGCTTTCAATCTTCCGGGTGAGATCGTGGTGTGCGCGGGCCAGTGTTTCATCGACGACGAAGAGGGCCTTTCGACCTCCCTGGTCTTCACCGTTCGTAAGCACCGTTCGGAGCAGGAGATTGTTTGCATCAAACACCTGCCGGGTGAAATGGACCCGCAGTTGGTAGCTGACCTGAATCGTGCGTTCAATCGCCGACATTGCTTCAATGTGAAAGTTTGGACCGCCGATTTCGAGTTTTATTTAACCGTTACCCCCTGACGTTCCGCACTTGTTTGACGTGTTTGACACCTGGAAAGCAGTCGCTATATTGGCCGGCCTTTTATGAACAAGAATCCGCATGTGGCTGTGGTCGGCGCGACGGGTGCCGTCGGCATCGAGATGATCAAGACGCTGGAGAAGCGCAATTTTCCGGTGGGTAAATTGACCTTGCTCGCGTCCGCCCGTTCCACCGGCAAAAAACTCAAGTTTCGCGGTCACGACATCACCGTCAGGGAACTGACAAAGGACGCGTTCAAGGGCATTGACATCGCACTGTTCAGCGCGGGTGGCGGCATCTCGAAGGAGTTCGCACCCATCGCGGCCAGGGTCGGCTGCGTGGTCATCGACAATTCCAGCGCGTTCCGAATGGACGACACGGTGCCGCTCGTGATTCCTGAAATCAACGCCGCCGATGTGAAGTGGCACAAAGGCATCATTGCCAATCCAAACTGCACCACGGCCGTGACGCTCATGGCGCTGTATCCGTTGCATCAGGCGTTCAAGGTGAAACGCATCTTTGCGTCGAGCTACCAAGCCGTCTCCGGCACCGGCGCCAAGGCGATCGACGAGTTGGAGCGTCAGGTCGAGCAGGTGGTGAAGAAACAGCCCGTCACCAAAGAGGTCTATCCGCACCAGATCGCTTTCAACGTATTGCCACACGTCGATTCATTCCTGCCTTCGGGTTACACCAAGGAAGAGATGAAGATGGAAAACGAAGGGCGCAAGATCATGCACCACCCGATGTTTCGCGCCAGCGTAACCTGCGTGCGCGTGCCAGTCTATCGCGCCCACTCCGTGGCGGTCAGCGCGGAGTTTGAAAAGCCCGTGACCGTCCCGGCCGCGCGGGACGTGCTCAAGAAAGCGCCCGGCCTCGACGTGATCGACGACCCGGCGAAGAACGAGTATCCGCAACCGTTGGACACCGCAGGTAAATACAACTGCGCTGTTGGCCGCCTCCGTCTGGACTGCGCGCTCGACAACGGTCTCGCCTTCTGGGTTTCGGGTGATCAACTCCTCAAAGGCGCTGCGCTCAACGCAGTGCAGATTGCGGAGGAGTTGGTGAAATGATTTGCCGGCGGCGAATTTTCCACCTGCAAGATTACCGGGCTTCAAGCCGGTAGAACTCGCTGTCGCCCGTTGGTGATAAGATGACCTGGTTCATCACAGCGGGCGTATTGGTGACATCGATCCAGTTTGGGCTGCTCAAGTCTGAATTTTTTTGCAGGATAAAATCTGCCGAAGGCCACGGCCACGAAACGACCATGTTTTGGCCTGAAACCGCTAGATTGAGCGACGGAGGCGAAGGCACAGCGGAAGTGAGAATCCCTCCACCAACAACGTAGTAGTATCCATTGTCGGACGTAGCCACTAATTTGCTTCCATCTCTGGACGAGGCAATCGCCGAACAGTTTTGATAAAACCCGCCGTTCGCTCTCCAGTTCATTCCCGAATCCGTTGAGATAAAAACCCATCCTTCAGACGAGGCCGCAACGAATTCGCTGTCACCTACCGAAACAACTGACACCCAGTTCAAAAAAGGCGCCACCGTCGGCAACCATGTTTGTCCTTGATTTGTGGAGACATAGATGCGCGGTGGTTTGGGAAGCGATGTGCTGATCCCGCGAGTTAGCGCCACCAATTTCATGCCGTCGGGCGAGCATGCGACTGATCGCAATGGATACAACGAATAAATAAATGTCCAAGTGGTTCCTGAATTAGTGGAAGCATAAATGTAATCATCTGATGTCGCTATCAATCGGGTTCCATCTGCCGAGCTGGCAATTGACCTCCAAGCGTAGTTGGGTAAACTGTTTGAGGTCCAGGTCGCTCCTGAATTTGTCGAAGAATAAACTCTTCCGGCAGATGAGAACCTAGTGCCAGGGGAGGCAGCAGCCAATTTACTCCCGTCCGCAGAACACGTAGCCGATACCCACGCAATGTTATTAGGCACGTTGTTTGATATCCAAGTGCCGCCTGAGTTTGTTGAAGTGTAGATAGCTCCTGATGAAAAATAAAAATCCGCCGCTGCGGCGACAATCACGGCTCCATCAGCCGAACAGGCGACCGATCTCCATCCTATGATGGATTGCGCACTTGTCTTTGTCCATGCTCCGCCTGAATTGGTGGAAATGTAGATATAACCATCAGAATTGGTGATTGTGGCAGATGCAACTATTTTTGTCCCGTCCGCCGAACAAGCCACCGAGGACCAGTTATTGGTAGGTGCGCTTGTCTGTATCCAAGTTTGAGCAAAGCCCGCAGGAGCCAGCACAGAAAGAATCAATACGAGAGATGATTTGATGGTGTTCATAGTTAGAATTTCCCCTTTTGTTGTTGTTCCTCAGACTTATTAGCAGGGAATTTGCCAATCGCTTTTTGGCCCAAATGAAGGGATTTTGATAAGGGATCGATCCCATTAGGCGTCATTTCCACGCATCTCGCGTGATCTTCACGCATCGCCGCATCCGAAAGGACCCAACGGGAAGGCTGGCCTACCGCATCAGTGTGGCTACACTCCTCAAGGCGCCTCGCTCAACGCGGTGCAGGTTGCGGAGGAGCTGCTGAAATGTTGCGTGCCAGCGATCCTTGCCCGCCAGAACTTCGAGGTGAATTAGTATCCTGACCTCGAGCTCTGAATGGCTAGTTATGGCTGATTCGGCTGGTTCAGACGCGTCTTCTCCAGAGCCTGCGGGTCGATTTTTCCCAAAGCTTCCTGGGCCGCGCCGCGCACGGTTTCTTCCTCATCGTGAAGGGCCTCCGACAGCGCCGGGACAGCCTGCCGGGCCGATGGACCCAATGCGCCCAATTCGCGCGCAGCTCGCCAGCGGTTGTAAGGCACATCTTTCTTCAACGTTTCGATATGCGACGCCAAGGCCAGATTTGTCTCGCCCAATTTCCAAAGTGCGGTCGCCGCCGGGATACGCACGTCGCCCCCCGCTTGGTCATCGTGCAGGGCATCGACCAATTTGGGGATAACGGGTCTGGCCGCCGGGCCGATTTCTCCCAGTGCGCAGGCGATGCAGCCGCGAAAACGGTAATCATCGGCTTTCAACAAAGGGGCGATTGCCAGGACCGCTTCTTCAGAAACGGGAGGGATGCGGCTCAACGCCAGGGCTGATTGAAATTGGAGAGGCGACTCGTTCGTGCTCTTGACAATTTCCATCAGCGCGGGAATTGCCGCTCGCGCACCCGGACCGATTTCGCCAAGTGCACTGGCCGCGTTGATCTTTGCCCAGGCATAGATACGCGGTTGGGGTAGCAGACTCCAGATGCGTTGGTTATCCGTGTGTTTACCCATTTCACTTCTCACCCGCTCAAGGACTCTTTCGGTAAGCGGATCATCCTGATTCAGTGCCTTCACCAAATACGGCACTGCGGGCGACCCCATTTTCCCAAGTGCCGCTGCTGCCGTGAAACCGGTATCCTTCATTTCACTGGACAAATCCCGAATCCATTCGTTAACCGACCTACCAGCGTAACTCGGCGCTTGGTGGAATAGGACGTAACCGGTTAATCCCACCAACAGGATTACCAAACAGTTGCGCAAAGGCTTGTTCACGGTGCGGTCATTCGGCAACTTTGCCGCTTCAGCGAGGACAAATCTGGTAGGGTGACTGGGCCGTCACGCTATGAGGCGCAAACCTCCTCACTTCAAACGATAGTTCACGGTTTTGCGCATTCATCACGCAGCATTTTTGCGGCAGCCACCTCGTTGCACAGTTTTTGATACGCTTCATCCATACTGACTACGGCGCCTGATCCGGGCGCAAAGCCGCAGTCGGGATTTAGCGTGATTCGTTCCGCTGGCAGAAATTGAAGGGCTTGCTTCACGCGCTTAACGATCGTTTCGGCCGTGTCAACCTGGCCGGGCGCCACGCTCACACAGCCCAGCCCAATCTCAAAATCTTCGCGCAGCTTTTTGAAAACCGCCATATCACCCGCGCCGGGCGCGGTGAATTCCATCGTGAGGTGATGAACGTTCAGGTGGTTTAGCTGGTTGATGATGGGATCGTAACCGCCTTGGAATTGCGCTTCGCCGCGAACGCGCGCTCCGGCCCGCCGGCAAAGATGAACGGCAAGCTTGATGCCGTTGATCTTATCCACCAGCTCGTTAACCATGGCAACAGAGAAGTCCGCCGTTGCGTCGGCGTTATCATATTGCTTTCGCACTTGTGGATCGACGAACAGACAGAGATGCGGGTCGTCGATCTGCGCGATGTCGGCGCCGGCCTGGCGAATTAATTCCAGTTCGCGCCGCAGAATGGGCACGCAATCGCGAACGAAATCATCGCGTTTGGGATAAGCTCCCTTCGATTTTTCCGGATGCCACATACGTTCCCCCAGCAATGCCGGAGAAGGCAGTGTGGCCTTGATCTTTCGTGTCGTGATGGTTTTGAGAAAGGAAATTTCGCGGGCAATGAAGCCCGGAGTTTTGGGCGACAGTTTATCAACGACGATGGTCCAAGGCCGACCATCCTGCGGGTTATAGCCGAGTTCGAACCCGTGCGCCAACTCGGCAATAACGCCGATGTAGGATTTGCGCCGCCACTCGCCATCGGTCACGACGTCCAGCCCGGCGTGTTCTTGCAAAGCCACAATGTAACGCACTGCCGCGTCCATTTCCTTTTCATATCGGTCGGGGATCAGTGGCGGACGGTCGTTGATGAGGTCGAGTACGAATTGCGAGCGCGGCATCGATCCAACCACCGAGGTGGGAAATAACACTCCGCTCATGTGCCACCCCGCCAGTGTTTCTGGGCCAGTTCAAAATCCTGTTGGGTGTCCACTTCCATGTACTCACCGGCGGTATCCGCGTGAGCCATTTTCACTCCAGCGTCGATCATCTCTTGAAAAAGATGGATCAGGTAAGCCTTTTCAAAAGTAATCGCCTCACGAAACGGTTTGCCGGCAAATCGCCCGCGGCTTCGATGATAATGATCTTTAAAAATACCCGCCCCACGCTTTGAAAACTTGGTGATGCCGGTGTATTCGCCGTAAGCAGCACCCGTTTCGATTCCCCGATGAACTCTGGTGACGCAACCATTGGCCACCGTGACTTTCTCGGCATCATCCGGTGGATGGTTGGTGCGATGCCGGTAGCGCTCCAGCCAGTCCGTGTCCACCGACAACGAAATGTCCGCTGAACTGGCCAGCAATCGCCTCACAACATCGGCAGTAAAAAGGATATCCGAGTAACAACACAGGAATGGTTCATCCATCAAATCCTCGGCATGCATCAGCGAAACGAGGATATTGTTTTTCTCCCAATCGGCGTTGTGCCGGAAAGTGAAATGCGGGTATTCAGCGCGCACCTTGTCAATTTGATATCCGCCAATGAAGCAGAATTCGGTGATGCCGTTGGTGGCGAACGCTTCCAGCCCCCAGTCCAGCATGCGTTTACCATGAACCTCGGCAAAGCATTTCGGCGTCTCGGTCGTGGTGGGCATCAGGCGTCTTCCGCGCCCCGCGCCAATGATAATGGCTCTCATATGTTGCTGGTGATTATGGGATTTCCCGCCGCACCACAAACAAAAATTCGCGGCGCGGGTCAAACCGCAGCGGCCTACAGCAAGGAAACGAAAGGCGCGAATTGATATGGATTGCGCCACTCGAAAGTTTGATGTTAGATGAGCATCGTGCGGCGGATGCAATTGGAGCGTTGATGTCGCGAGCACAGCAAAGCTGCAACGATTGGGAAGCATGGCGAAGATAAAACAGAATGAAGTCACAGATAGCAGGAAGCGCGTCCTGTTGGTGGACGACCATGCGGTGGTTCGCTTTGGCATCGCACAATTGATCAACCGTCAGGCCGACCTCGTCGTCTGCGGTGAGGAGGAGGACGCCTCGAAGGCGTTGAGCGCCATCGAGCGGCTCAAGCCCGACCTGGTGATCGCGGACATTTCGCTCAAGGAAAGCAGCGGCTTGGAATTGATGCGGAATATCAAGGCACAGCACCCGCGCTTGCCCGTGTTGGTGGTCAGCGGGCACGACGAGACCATGTACGCGGAAGTTGCTTTTCGCGCGGGAGCACTGGGCTACCTGATGAAGGAGTCCGTTTTGGAAAATATCCCGACTGCCATCCGGCGGGTGTTGAGCGGAAGCATTTATGTGAGCGATGCGCTCGGCGCCAAAATGCTCCAGCAACAGGTTCGAGGGCAGACTGACATTAAGGAGTCGCCTGTGAAAAGCCTGAGCGACCGCGAGCTTGAAGTGTTTCAATTGATCGGCCGATGGAAGAAGACCAAGGAAATTGCAGCTGAACTTCACTTGAGCGTCAAGACGGTCGAGTATTACCGCGAGCAAATCAAGCGGAAGTTGAGCTTGAAGGACGCCGGCGAACTGACCCAGTACGCCACCTCTTGGGCTGATCGCGAATCTCCGTCCTGAGTCCGTCCAAGCCACTGCTGGCGTTTGCTT
>CAZYYS010000311.1:0-6992 GCA_964651015.1 uncultured Verrucomicrobiota bacterium | reverse complement strand
CGAATGAGGAACCGTTCACACCCCAATTATGGGGGCAGTGTCAAGTGGCGCCCCTGCGGACGAGCGCGTCTGCTCACAGCTTGCGGAATTAAGCAAATGGCTTAACTTCGAGTGAACACAGCACTGCCAACTCAAGGCAATGAGCAGATGGAACGCCGGCGGAAGGCTGAAAACTCAACAAGCAATCGATATGAAACGAACCATTCTTGCAATCACACTGGGTATGGCGACGTCGGTGACATCCACGCACGGACAAGGAAGTATTTTCTTCAACAACTATGGTGCGACCACGGACGCGAAAGTTACTATTGACGACCCCGGTTTCCCCGAGCACGGGCAGCCTGCTGTTAATGGGTTTACCGCCCGGCTTTTATCCGGGTTTGGAACGATCACTGATCCAAGCCAGTTAACCTGGTCCGGTATTACCCAAGCATTCAATCCTGCAACTCCGGGCTATTTCCAAGGTCCCATTGTTACGATTCCCGGCTATTTCGGAGGTCCGATTACGTTCCGGATTTTTGTGGAACGTCCCGCGGGAACCGGTGCGGGCTTTGCCTACAGCGGGTGGTCTGAGCTCTTTACTTTGCCGTCAATTGCAACCGGCACACAGCCGGTCGGAGAATTCGGCCCGGGCTTCAAGCCATTTACGGTCATTTACATTCCCGAACCTTCGACGATTGGGCTGGTTGGTTTGGGGTTGATGTCGCTGCTGGTGTACCGCTGGAGGAACTCATGAAACGAACCATTCTTGTCATCGCACTTGGCATGGTGGCGTCAGTGCCGTCGTCTTACGGACAAGGCTACATAATTTTCAGCAACCTCGGCACGAACACCGATGCCATAGTGACTTTTAACTGTTGTGGTAATGCGATCCCCGTCGATAGTTCGTGGACGGCTGGACTTGCTTACAGCTTCGGGCAAATCCCTGACCCGGCGCTTTTAACTTTATCCGGTATCACCCAGTCATTTAACCCTGCGACTCCGGGCTATTTCTCAGGTCCCATTGCTACCATTCCGGATTACACCGGTGGTCCCATTACGTTTCAGGTTCTCGCGTATGATGGGGCAGACTATGCGTCCTCTTTTCGGAGAGGGGGTTCAGCCTTGTTCACTTTGCTATCTATAGCTACCGGAACTCAATTAGTGGGTGAATTTGGGCCAGGCCTTCAACCTATTAGAGTTGAAGTACCCGAGCCTGGCACGATTGCTCTAGTAGGATTGGGGCTGGTGTCGCTACTGATTTTGCGTTCAAAAAAGTGAAACACCAGAAGAGGCGAGCATCTCGATTACGCCGACAGGACGTGAAAAGTCTTTAGCGCCGCTTTTGATATTCTATTCGCTGCCGTGATGTCTTGGAATTCCAATGCCCAAATCGATCCGTTGGAATGCGCGCATTCGTCGGATAAATCAAATAGACGGTGTTGTGTGAATAGGCCCACGCGGCGATCAGATTCTTACGCGGGAAAGTCTTACGGACGTTGAGCGTCGTTCCCGGATCGTTTACGATCACATCGCCCTCCTTCGTAAACCCGACGCACACGATAAGATGGCCGTTGCCGGCTTCTGCCTTGCCCCGCAGCAGATCGTAGGAGACTGACACGCCCACAGGAATCCCGCGCGCAATCCAGTCCTCCAATTCGGACACATCACTGAAGCGCGTGACGTAGGCCCGCATTCCGGGAAACGAACCGGCGTAGGCGGTATTGAATGGCCAGTTGCCCGTGCCCGGCCAGTTGGGATCATAAACTTCCTTTGCCACGTTAGGGACACCCCGATCCAACTCAGGCCGCTTTAGTTTTTGCGCCCAGTAGGCCATCAACATCGAGACGGTGGTCGGGCTGCATAACTCTTTGCCGTCCGGATAAACCATCTGCGACCGCTCCGTCACAGGCAGGCTTTTACCCCACGCGGCGCGGTTCGGCGGCAGGGCAGGGGGCGCGACACTGCTGTTGAACAGATTCAGTCCAAGGAATTTCAGCGTGGATTTGGGGCGGGTGCTGCTGCCCAGCGTTAGGCGAATTTGCAATCGGCGGCAAGGTCGTTTTAGCACCAGCGTGTCAGTGGCTACATCGCCGTCGTCGTCTTTTTGATGAAGCACACTTTCGCGCGGATGCCGGACAGGATCGCTCGACCAACGGCCCAGCGTGTAATATTTCGTGGTGTGGTCAGGGTGAATAGCGCGAACTTCGACGGTCAGTTGGTTGTCAGCGGAGTTGGCCGTGTTCCATGAGGCAACCAACTCGTTCCAGTCGATACGGGCAATGATTTCCGGCGACGTGAGCACGATTTCGCCCGGCCGGCTTCCGGGCGTGGTTGTGAAACTGGAGACACTTCGCCAGCCGATGAACTGACTTCCGCGCGGATCGATTTCTGACCCAGCGGTGCTGGCGACCACACCGAACACCAGTGTCAGGGAAACAAAGCTTCTGCGAATCAGGGAGAATCGACGTGAAAGAGAAAATCTTAGCCGGAGCGATGCAGTTGACAAGGGAGCACACGCGGCCCGCGTGTTGTCGTCGCCGGCTCGGCGACGATTTCCGGCTTCTGAATTGCGACCGAGCCAATCGGCGCAACGCGGTGTTGCGCAACCAGTGTTCGGCGAGCCGCCGAACACAAATCGCCAGCGGCCTACGCTCCCCAAACAAACTGAATCGTTCTGGATCAGAGAATCCCAGGCGCTGGTACCCGCCGAGGTAACAAGGCGGTTGGTTTCGATCATTCCTGTTTTTAGAATCCGCCTTCTTATTACGTCGGCGGCTACAGTTTTCAAATCTGCCATCATGAGTTGAAATACCTTGAACGAGACAGGCAACTTCTCCTGCCGCTTGAAAGCATACTCAGGGTAACCTGCCGAGCGCGAGACTCCATGTCAGAATCACAATCAGGGCGACCAACAGTCCGCTAACGAGGTTGATTTTGGCGCCATGCAACATCGAAGCGGGAACGAAGGCGAGGATCGCGCCAAGAAAGAGGCCGGTTACAAATCCGCCGAAGTGCGCAACGACGTTCGTTCCTGGCGTCAGTCCGAGCAAAACAAACAGCATGATGCCGCCCACTACGCTGCCGATAACGTGTTTCGTGGCAATCGGGTGCTGCCGCCAGAGCGAAATGGATTGTGCAGCCAGCAAGCCCAAGCAACCGAGGATCATACCGGATGCTCCCAGGCTGCGATGCGCACTGTGATAAACCATCAAGTCTGCCGCGTTTCCACCGGCGCCCGCCAACAGCGCCGCGAGCAATCCCACGCCTGTCCCGTAACGTCCCATCGTTAACCCCAGCAATACGAAGCCAGTGGTTACGTTGGCGGCAAGGTGTTTGAGGTCGGCGTGCAGGGTGATGGCTGTGAAAATGCGCCACCATTGGCCGGATAGAACCGCGGCGTTATCCATGGCGCCATTCGCTCGCAAATCGACCGCGCGGTGTTCACCAAACCAATAAAACAGCGCAAGTGCCAGACACCAAACCACGCTGGCCCAGTCAAACAGGAACCCCGGCCAGCGGGTTTGTCGTCGCCACGGCCAGTGACGGTTCTCTGCGCGGTATTGATGAATGACGGTGAGAGCGCGCTCGTAATCGATCGGGGCCACTGTCAGCCCCCAAGCGTCATCGAGATGATCAATCGTGGTTTCGATTCCCTGGCTGACGAGTACGAGACTCCAATCCATCGCCTCTCGTTTGGAGCGGGTTGGAATCCGGCTCGTCAGTGAGTCCATGTCGGTATCAAGTTGATCCACGGTTTCTATTATCGGTTCGTTGACGCGGCTTGGTGTGGTCGTAACTCGACTCGTTTACTTTACTTCTACGCTGGCCGGATTATTTTGAATCAAAGTGCGAATCCGCCACATCAGAAATTGGCCCATAGACCAAAGCCGAGCAATTGCCACGTCTGTTATCATCTGCTTTTTTATTTCTGCTTGGAGCACTGCTTTGAAAGCTCAACCGGCAGGTGGCTTATACACGCCGAAGCCATCATTTAACACGACAAACCGCATCGTCAGCACGAGCGTTTTTCACTGGTACACACCCACGGGCGGGCAGTTGAGCGGGCCGTGGCGGCCGTTGGAAGGACGGCCAAACTGGACCGGCGAGCCGGACTTTTGGAAGGGGCAGGTCAAGCAAATGATGATGGCGAACATTGACATGCTTTATGTGCATCTGTTTCCCGGTTCGGAACAGCAGCGGATAAATCTCTTTCAGGCGCTCAACGAACTACGCTCCGAGGGTTATGATGTACCAAAGGTCACGCCATTTTTGGACCCCATGATCACCTGGGATCAGCAGCCATTGGTCAACCTGGCGACGGTGGCGGGCAAGGACACGTTCGTCAATCAGTACATCCGCTTCTTCAATCAGTACTACAGTGTCAACCAAGACGTTTATGCTGACGACTATCTTGGCAAGTTTGGCAATCGCGTGGTGCTCGACACCTGGCACGTGAAATTCAATGTGACCAACTTGAACTCATTGACGCGCCAGGACGTGACCGACCGGTTGATCGCGGCATTCGGATCAAGTCATCCCATTTTCAGCAACGGCATTTACATGGTGACAACGGCGTTGAACGATCCGACGTTGACCTTCGCCGATGAAAAAGTTCCGCAGTTTGAAATCAGCGAGTACTATCGGGCGAATTCGCACCTCGGGATCACAGCGGTGCAACTCAAGGGTGGTTATTGGGATCAGAACATTCGCAACCCGGGGAGCATCCTCAAACGCGACGGCGGATGGCATTTCACCAACGCCTGGAACCTGGTCAATCGAGCCACGATCCGGCGCGTTTATATCGAAAGCTGGAACGAGTATGACGAAGGATCCGGCATTTACGCGGCCAACACCGGGCCACCTTACATCCAATCCGGGAGCGGTAACACCAACACGGATGTGTGGTCCAGTAGCAACGATGCCTACGAATACATCCGGAGCACGGCGCGGGGCGCCGCGACTTTCAACGACGTGCCGAACCACAACGCGAAGATTCTCTGGCACAACATTCCCACCAACATGATGCCGGGCGAGACGAGGCTGGTGACCGTAGTCGTGCGCAATGAGGGCGACACTTCGTGGACCGGGGCCGCCAATTACAAATTCGGACAAAAGGAATTCCTGGACCCGGTCCTGTTCGGGCCGGGGCGATACCTGATCAACGATTCCGAGGATGAAATTCCGATCTACGGCGGCGTTTTCCGTGGTCGCCCAAAAGCCTTTCAGTTCAATCTGACTGCGCCGGTCGTTCCCGGCATTTACCCGACGCATTGGAGTATGTTGCAGGAACTGGTTGAATGGTTTGGCGAAGAACTCTTCGTTCTCATCACGGTGGGAACGCCCACGAGGATCTCGGACATCAGAGTGCAGAATTCCAATGTGGTTGTGACCTGGAACGCGACAAATGCCATGAAATACACGTTACAGTTTACAGACAGTTTGATATTGCCGACATCAACGTGGACAGTTGTGCCGGGCGCCGGAAATTTACCGGGTCCGACAAATGGCTCGTTTTATCTAACAGGAACAAACATTGGCGGGGCAGGGGACACCAATCGGTTTTATCGCGTGAGGGCTGAGAAGCAATAGGCGGCGTCTGGATGTTGTGGTTGGGGCGCAGTGATCACAAAGATCAGATCGCTGTCGTTTTCGTCATTCCGAACCAGGTCGCCGCTTGAGATTGTATTCGAAAACTGACATCAATTGATGCGGTCGGTCGCGAACTAAGGGAAAGCGGGCCGGCGAAATTTATTGAATGAGATATGGTCAGAAAAGTCAGGTTATATGGAATGAAGATTAGTCGGAACGCGAAGCGTGAACTTGTATCAGTCGTTTTGCTGGGCTTGGCCGCAACTTTGGTCGCCCAAGGTGCCAAACCTCTCTACGAAAATAATTTTGAAAGAACCGCCATCGGCTCTGTTCCCGAAGAGTTTTTGGTGCAAGACGGAGCTTTTACCGTCAAGGAGGAAAGCGGGAACAAGTTTCTGGAATTGCCAGGTGCGCCCTTGGATACGTTTGGCTTTTACTTCGGACCGACGGAGAAGGAGGGAATCGCCGTTACCGCCCGGTTTTTTGGAACTGGCAAAGGCCGACGCTTCCCGACTTTTTCGGTTGGGCTGGGTGCGGGCGGGCTTTATCGACTGCAGGTATCGCCTGCCAAAAAATCGGTCGAGCTGTTCAGAGGCGACGCAGTAAAGGCAACGGTCCCTCACGAGTGGCAATCCGAAACATGGACATTTCTCCAGTTGCAGATTCGCAAGGTAAAGAACGGCGAATGGAAAGTGGAGGGGAAAGCTTGGGTACAAGGCAAGGCGGAACCGGAAGCCTGGGCGATCAGTTACGATGAAAAAGAAGAGCCGATTGCCGGGCGCGCATCGGCTTGGGGTAACCCCTACTCTGGAACGCCAATTCGCTTTGATGATATGAAAGTTGTACTTGCGCCCGCAAAATGACCTAACCGTTTCGTTGACGTCCAGTGCTTTTATTCGCTGCGAACCAGCGCGGCGCAAAATCCACAATAGGCTTGCTTCTCAGCGGGCAATAAATCGAAATCAACGTGTTTATGAAGCTTCGACTCGTCTCGGTAACCGCTGGTTTTATGTCAATCATTGCTTCTGCCATCGCTGCGGATCTCCGCATCGGAATGATCGGACTGGATACGTCGCACGTGCCCGCTTTTACCAAACTGTTGAACGATCCAAACGACAAGAACCACGTTCCCGGTGGCAAAGTCGTGGTTGGTTTCAAGGGTGGCAGCAAGGACATCGAATCCAGTTGGTCGCGAGTCGATAAATACACTGAGGAATTACAGAAGAATTACGGTGTGAAGATTGTAGATTCCATCGACGAGTTGTGCCGGCAGGTGGACGTCGTGATGCTGCAAAGTGTGGATGGCCGTCCGCATCTTGAGCAGGCGCGACCCGTCATCAAGGCCGGCAAGCCGATCTTCATCGACAAACCGCTGGCCGGTTCGTTGCGCGACGCGATCGAGATTTTTCGACTGGCCAAGG
>CAZYYS010000310.1:0-6994 GCA_964651015.1 uncultured Verrucomicrobiota bacterium | reverse complement strand
GAATCAGCGGCACCCGAGGATCCCCGCAACCCATACGCCCGGGCCACAATTCTCGCCCGACTTGGCCGTACGGGCGAAGCCGAACAAGCCGCCCGTCGCGCGCTGGAGATTCAACCTGGATTCGCCCCTGCGCGGGAACTCCTCCGCTCAATCCAGAAGTGAGCACTCCGCAACGGCAGTCTTGAATTTCCGGTGCGCCATGCGCGCGTGACATTTAGCCGTTATGAAAAACGAATCGTCGCATGCGCTGGCACATCGATGACCGAACCGCTCGACGCTCGACTGCCTCATAGGGTTTCGGTAACGTTCGTTCATAGAACTCAAGTTGACCAGCTTCCTCGGGTTGATTATCGGGATCGCGCTGGCTTGGGTATCCTTTCCGAAGCGCACGGCGTTCCACGGCATGGTAGGGTTGCCAAGCGAGTCCAGTGGCTCGATTCCAATGGGACTACTGTTCCTAAAAACTTCGACTCCCTGCGAGTCACGAACCACAGTCTCCATCCACATTTGACGCAAGCCCGGCAAGCCCGTCGGCATGAAATGGCCGGAGCCCACATTCCTCACCAAGACGTTCAGGTTCACGCTGACTTGGTCGGACTTTTTCTGAGTGGAGACTAAAGCCGTGACGCTGGCCACCTTTTTCACCAAATCCTGCGTTTGTTATATTTCATATTTATGGAAGACTGCGGCATGCCGCACCTCTTCCATTCCAGTTCAGACCGAAATCGGACGAAACGCAACAAGGAATCAGCTACAACTCTCCGGAAGTCGTCCCCATAGCCGCCGGTGTATGCGCGCGGGAGTTTCGCCATTCATTGGCCAGAAAATGTTCCAAGCCGCCAGCAGGAAAGAGCGGAATTTACCCTTGCCGCAATCCACCGCGCGGAGATAGTCCTTGGCCAGCAGCCGCGCGAAGAATTCCTGGGTCAAGTCCTGAGCATCGTGCGCTGCATATCCCCGACGACGGACGAATGCGTAAAGCGGCCACCAGTAAGCGCGACACAGTTTTTCGAGTGCAACGTCCGCCCCGTCGGACGCTGTGTGACCCGCCGCCAGCACGACGCTCCAGTGCGTGGTGACGAAACTCCGGGGCGAGGTATCGCTGCCAGGCTCAAGGCCGCTCTCGGGAGACATGGAAATACTGTAGAGCCTGTTCGGTGGTCTTCAAAGGAAAAGTGCGGCTCTGGCTTTAGGCATTGCTGCGCCGAAATGGAAGAAGCCCATTCCTCGCAACCGACGAGGTGAGTAAGCGCACGTTGAGAAATTCAAGTTCCGAATCCCAAGCCCCGAAGGGGATCGGATCGCGTTCACTTTGGCTGCCCTGGCTTGTTTGGGCGCTCGACTCTGGGTCATTGATTCAAGTAACGTCTGTCCATGGCGCTCAAGCTGATCAGCCTTCTGGGCCTGGTGGCGTTCATCGTTTTTGCCTGGCTGTTGTCCACAAACCGCAAACTTTTTCCGTGGCGCACCGTGATTTGGGGGCTCCTTCTCCAGTTTGCATTTGCGTTTTTTATCCTTGGCACGCCGTGGGGCGAAGGGATGTTCACTTTTCTTCAGCGTGCCGTGGATAAACTTGGAGATTGCGCCATCGTTGGTGCCGCGATGGTCTTTGGCCCGCTCACGAATGGCGAAGCGTTGAAGACGGCGTTTGGCCCAAACAACGGCTTTATCTTTGCGGTTGTCATCTCGGCGACCATCATTTGCATTTCTTCGCTCTCAACGTTCTTCTATCACTATGGCATCCTGCAAAGAGTTGTTCACGCCATGGCGTTGGTCATGCAAAAGGCGATGCGCACCAGTGGCAGCGAAAGCCTGGCGGCCGCTGCGAACATCTTCGTGGGCCAGACCGAGGCCGCCTTGCTGATCAAGCCTTACATCGCCGGCATGACGTCGAGTGAAGTCATGGCGTTGATGACGGCTGGCATGGCAACCATCGCGAGCGGTGTCATGGTCGTCTATGTGCAGATGGGGGTGAGCGCGGGCCACATCCTGACGGCTTCGGTGTTGAGCGCGCCCGCCGCGTTGCTCATCGCCAAAGTCATGTATCCGGAAACGCAGCACAGCGAAACGGCGGCGGACACGCCGGCCAAAACGGAAATCAATACCGTCAACGGCATCGACGCGCTTTGTCGCGGCGCCGGCGAGGGCGTCACGTTGGCGATCAATGTCATGGGCATGTTGATCGCGTTCGTTGCCTTTGTCGCCCTGGTGAATTTCTTGTTCGGCTGGATTCAGCGCCAGTTTGGTATCGCCGAACCCATCACGCTGCAGAACGTCCTTGGGTGGCTCAACGCCCCTTTCGCCTGGCTCATGGGGACACCGTGGAAGGATTGCAATTCGTTAGGCCAGATTCTTGGCGAGCGAATCGTGCTCAACGAATTCATCGGTTATCTCTCGCTGACGAAACACAAAGCCGATCTCGATCCACGCAGTTTCACGCTGGCCACCTACGCGTTGTGCGGCTTTGCAAACTTCGCGAGCATCGCGATTCAGATCGGTGGCATCGGCTCGTTGGCACCAAGTCGTCGCAAAGACCTCGCCCGGCTCGGTTTGCGCGCGATGATCGGCGGATTGTTGGCGAGTTATCTGACGGCGACGGTAGCCGGCATCCTGCTGTGAGCGGCGGTTGTGCCGGCGTTGTGTATCCGGCTTTCTTGCACGCGAGGAATACTCGCTTGCCTCGCCCCTTCGACATCCGCCATCCCGACCGCAAGAAAAAGCGGCAAATTGGTCAATGCTGGACTGAGTTGTGGGCTACCTGGCAGAAGCTTCGATCAATTTTTGCGCCGACGGCAGATCGGGCGCGGTCGCAAAGAAATCCTGAAGCTGCATCAGTTTCAGCGCCTGTATGGCCATAGGGCTTGGAGCGAGCAACACGAGTTGACGGCCCGTGGCGTGAATTCTTTTCTGGAGGCGAATCAACAGACCAACACCCGTACTGTCGATGAATTTCACATCAGCCATTTCCAACATGCAATGGCGGCCATCAGCCAGCGCCTGTTCCAGCAGCAGAGCATCATCCCGCACGGCCTGCGCATCCAATCGCTCGGGGATTTTGATGGAACGCCATGTTTCTTCGGCTTGAACGGGAGAACTGAATTGAATGGATGGCGTTTTGGCGGCGCGAAGCTTCCACCACTGAAGCAGGATTGCCCAGACAAACAACAATCTGTCTTTAACGAAACGCCGAAAGAGGTGAAGCGTTATCTGCACCGGGCGGAGGAGCCATTCCGGTGCCTTGGGTTGTGTCTCTCCCGGCGGGCGCGCGACTTGGCTGGGAAAGAAATCATAGGTGGTTCCCACACTCGCAGTGACCGGAACGGCCAAAGCCTGGTAGTGAGTGGCGATCCACTTTTCCTGCGTGGGACGTCCGAGAGACACGAGCAAGATGTCCGGTTTCACGGCCTCGACGCGTCGCTTGATTTCGTCGTGATCCATTTCGACCTGCCGGTTGAAAGGTGGAGCATAGCATCCGGCTATATTCAGCTTGGGATATTTTGATTTTAGTCTGGCCAAGGTTCGTCCAGCGGACTCCTGCGTGGCACATAGAAGAAACAGTCGATATTGCTTCGCCGCCGCGCGATTGCCCAGCAGCGGCATTAACCCCGAACCAACAACCCGGTCAGGCAACGGACTGCCCAACAACCGCGACGCAAAGCCCAGGAGAACTCCGCCGCCAAGCATGAGGTTAGCATCAAGCATCGCGCGACGCAGTTCCGCATCGGATTGCGCCTGCACGAGCAGGTTCGCATTCGCCGTTGCAAGGTAATGAGGACGTCGGGAGGCTAACATACGATCCACGCGTGCAACGATCTCGCTGGCCGTTACGTTATCAAATGGCACGCCAAGGATGGCGATAGGCGGCGAGTTAAGATTTGCCCGACTGATGGTCGAGTCATTCATGCAATGATGCTGGTTTCGGCCTCAGTCTCCCGGCTTCCGCCGCCACCGAAGCATCAGTTCCAAACCCGTACGATTAGGATAGGAGCGTGGCACCCATTCCTGCAACAAATCGAAGTGAGCAGAAAACCGTTGCCATAATTCATCCCGCGTAGTGCCGAACGGCGGGCCATCCTTGTCCGGAATCAGATAATTCACTGCCAGGTACTGACCGTCAGGTTTGAGCCAGCGCCGAACAGCGGTCACGTAATCATCTCGCTCGGTTGGGTCAATGGCGCAAAAGAGCGTGTGCTCGAAAATCCAATCAAAAAGCTGCGGCGGTTCATCACGCAAGAAATCCCCCAACTGAAACTGCGCGGACAAGCCCGCGCTGGCCGTGCGTTCGACGGATAGACGGATGGCGCTGGGCGCGATGTCGTAACCGGTGGCGGTGAAACCAGCACGTGCCCAGACCCTCACATCGTGGCCGGTGCCGCAACCCGGCACAAAAACGGTGCCACGTTTGAGTTCCGGATGAGCCGCCAAAAAATCGACCAACCCCGGCGATGCTTCGCCCTTTTCCCATGGCATGTCATTAGTTTGATAACGGGCTTCCCAATCAGTCATACATTGACGGTGTTACTTTCTACAATCTGCCCGTCGATCAGATGTACGACTTTGGGGGCGCGGGCGGCCACTCGTGCATCGTGTGTGGCAATGATCAACGCGGTCTGTTTCTCGGCGCGCAAGCCACAGAGCAACTCAACGATTTCTTCGCCCGTATGCGAATCGAGATTGCCCGTGGGCTCGTCGGCCAGGATCAAGTCGGGCGAGTTGATCATCGCCCGCGCGATCGCGACCCGTTGCTGTTCACCGCCGGAAAGTTCGTATGGCCGATGTTCCATTCGCTCTTTGAGGCCGACACGGGCGAGCAGTTCCCGGCCGAGCGCTTCGGTCTTGGCCGCCGGAGTCCGGGCCATACGAGCTGGCAAGCAGACGTTTTCCAGCGCATCAAGTTCCGGCAAAAGATAGTAAGCCTGAAAAATGAAACCAATCCGCGCGTTCCGGAATTGTGCCAGTTGGCCGTTGGAAAGCTTCGCGAGGTTTTTGCCAGCGAACCAGATTTCTCCGGCATTAGGCGAGTCCAGCCCACCCAACAGATGCAGCAAGGTGCTCTTGCCCGCACCCGATGCACCGCGCAATGCCAGGAAATCGCCGCTGGCGATGGCCACGCTGACGCCGCGTAAAACTTCCACCGTGCGCTTGCCAATGGGATAGTTCTTGTACAGGTCTTTGGCCGACAACAACGCTTCACTCATGGCGCAACGCCTCCACGGGCTTCAAGCGGCCTGCATTCCACGCCGGCAGCAACCCCGCCAGCAGGCAAATGATGAGCGAACCACCGCAAATGATGGCGATGTCACTGCGCACAATCAGGGCTGGCAATTCGGTAAATTTGTAGATGGAGGCCGGGAAAAGCTCGAACCCGGTCATGCGGTTCATAAAGTGCAGGAATTCGTTGCGATATGCGATCGCCAACATGCCCAAGCCAAAACCGGCGATGACACCAATTACGCCCACCAGGAGGCTTTGGCTCAGGAACAGCGCCATCACCTGTCCGCTAGATGCACCCAGCGCTTTCAGCATGCCGATCTCGCGGGTCTTTTGCACGACGAACGTGATAAGGGCACTGGTGATACCGAATGCGGCGACTATCATGATGAAAAAAAGCAGATAGAACATGACGTTCTTCTCAACAAGCAGCGCATCCAGTATCGCGGAATTTTCCTCTGTCCAGATCGAGATACGATAGTTGCCTCCGAGCGCCTGATGGAGTTGTTTTCGGACGGCGTCTGCCTGATAGGGATCGTTGAGCCGCACCAGCAGCCCATGAACTGATTCGCCCAAGTCGTATAAATCCTGCGCATTTTCGAGCGAAGTGACGATTACGGTGGCGTCGTAGTCATAATACCCCATCTCAAAAATTCCGCGCACCGTGTAGTCCTCCGGCAGGATGCCTACCTCCTCCTTACCCTGTTTCTTGCGCATCCGCTGAAGGTCGCGTGGTGAAGTGATCGCCACTCGATCACCCACACGCAGGTCCATGCCGCGCGCAAATTCGCTGCCGATCAGCAGGCCGTGTCCACTCAAGTCAAACTCCCCCTGCTCCACGGTGGTTGGAAGATTGCTCACTTTGGTTTCCAGCGACGCATCAATGCCCCGCACCCAAGGCGCACTCGCCCGCGGCTGACCGGTTTCCGGCTCGGTTTCCACCAGCACTTGCGCGAGGACAAACGGAGCCACGCCTTTGACGTTTTGGTTCGAAGCGACGACGCTCATCGGGAGCACATAATCGGTCAGATTCGCGTCTCCCGCGGGGAACACTTTGAGGTGTGCGCTGAAGCCGAGAATTTTTTCCCGCAACTGCTGGTCAAATCCAGTCATGACGCTGATGACAATAATCAGCACGGCGACGCCAAGCATGACCCCGATGATCGAAATCAACGTTATGACCGAGACAAACGTCCGCTTGGGACGCAAGTATCGCAACGCCAGGAGCAATTCAAACGGCAACCGTGACATGCGCGGAGGCTAGTCGGCTCACGAATGGGTGTCAACGAGCGGGCGGTGAAACTGGATGTCGCCCTCGATCTCAGTTGAAGCAGTAATTGCATTCAGGACGCGTGACACTGCTCCGATGGTTCGCGCATTTGACAGAATGAGTAAGTTTGTTTTCATGGTTTGTGATGGCACACCGAAGCCAGCCAAGCGTCAGCTTTTTCCAGAAACTCAATTGCTAATACACACGCAGCATCTACTTTGTTGCAGAGTCCTTTCTCCTTTTCCACTTTTGGCCACCGTGAGTCTGACCGAAGAAGGGAGCACACGGACTGATTTGGTCAGGTGGTTTTCAGGGGTGGGGCGGCGATGCAGACTTGAATGCCGACCGCCTTCGTTTCGTAAGTCGGCAGTCACGAATCCGAGTCAACGCATCGGCGAACGCCTTGTCCCCGCCCCGTCCCGGTAACATGTGAACTGAGTCAACTCATCATCAGCGGCTTTCATTGTGAACAGACAAACGAAACTTGAGCTTCATCAGTGCAGCAGGTATTTT
>CAZYYS010000309.1:0-6995 GCA_964651015.1 uncultured Verrucomicrobiota bacterium | reverse complement strand
ATGCGAAAGTGCCAGAGGGCTGGCGCACTCCAAGACCTGGCGGCCCTTCGAAGTCCGCCAAGCGCCCTACCGATACTGCCGCCACACGGAAACGGTCGTTCACGGCGTTGCTGACAGTGGAAGTCAGCCACAAACCTTCGCGCGTGGCCTCGCCTTCGAGTCGTTGAAACTCACAACGCAACCGCGCGCCGTCGGCGGTGCGAATGACCGCGAGACCGCCACCTTGATAATCCACTCCGGCCTTGGCTCCAATTTGCGACCAAGGAATGCCTTGCAAAGTCTTGCGTGACGGCGCTTCGGCCAGACAGACAGATGCTGCCAGGCAGAACCCGATGGCTGCGCGCAGCACGGTTTGAAACGGGTTGAATCTGGTGTTCATGAATAGCTTCAAGCCTTTTGACACTCGCTATGAGCGAGAGGCGGCGCAACGCCAGGAGGAAGCTCTGTTGCCGGAAGCACCGGTTGCTAATGATTGAACAGAAACTCCTTCGTGTTGATCAACGCCCAGATGATGTCTTCGTAGCCCTGCTGTTTGGCGAGCTTGGGATCAGCCTTGCCATCCTTGTCTTTGGGCTTCTTTCCCAGATAGTTCATCGCCAGCTCCAGTTCCTTCGCGTCCGGTGCGCGGGAATAGGCCGTGTAGTAAAGCTCACGGATTTTCCTATCATCTTCTTGTTTCGTGTCGGCGGCCAGCGTTGCGGCGCAACCCTTGGGATTGGTCAGCTTGTCCTGCACGTCCTTGGAGTTCAGCAGATGCAGGCTTTGCGCGAGGCTGGCGTCCTGCGACCGCTCGCACTCGCATGAGCTGGAAGCTTCGGGCCGGCCAAACACCGCCAAGAAATAGGAACTCGCGTTGAAGCTGTTGTCCGGCAGTTGCACCGCGCGCGTGCCCGCCGGCAAACCGTCGAATTTGCTGTCCGACTTGGTGACTTCATCAACGGCGTCAAGCAACACCTCCGCCGTCAAACGCTTGGGATAGTAACGCGAAAAATATTGCTTATCCACGGCGTTGAATTTGTTGGGCAACGAACTGAGTTGATACGTTTGTGACTGGCAAATAGTGCGCACGAGCTGCTTCAAGTCAAACCGGCTCTCGATGAACTTTTTCGCCAGCGCATCCAGCAACTCCGGATTGGTGGCCGGATTCGTTTCACGCATGTCATCCTCGGGGTCCACCAGGCCGCGACTAAAGAAATGTTTCCAATAGCGGTTGACGAGCGCTTTGGCAAAAAACGGGTTGTCGTTGCTGCCCATCCAGTCGGCCAAGGCTTGACGCGGATCGTCGTCGGGCGAAAGTTTCAGAGGTGAATCGCCGAGGCCTGCGGGGGGAACGGATTGTTTGGTCTTCTTGTTCGTGGCGGTCGGCATGCCGCGTTTGGCAAAGACGATTTCCTCGCCCGGCTGCGCTCCAGCCTTCCGTCCGACTTGCGAATAGAAGGCGGCGAAACTGTAATAATCCTGCTGACTCCACTTCTCAAACGGGTGGTGATGACATTGCGCGCACTGCAACCTCATGCCGAGGAAAAGCTGCGCGGTGTCTTCGAGTTGCGCGTTGGGGTCCTTCACCTGGCGATACCAGGCCACGGGTGGGTTTTCATTGATGTCACCGGACGCGGCCACGATTTCGCGGACGAATTGGTCGTAAGGCTTGTTGGCCAGCAAACTGTCGCGAATCCAATTGTAAAAAGCATAGGTGCCGCGCGTGTGAGTGGGCGCATTGCGCTTGTTCCGCAATAACGCGCTCCACTTGTTGGCGAAGTATTCCGCGTAATCGGTGCTGTCGAGCAGTGTGTCGATCAATTTGTCGCGTTTGGCCGGGTCCTTGTCGTCCAGGAACTTCTTGCTTTCGTCCGCAGTTGGCAGCCGGCCCGCGACGTCGATGCTTACGCGGCGGATGAACGTGGCGTCGTCGCTGAGGTCCGAAGGCGGCATGCCAACGGTTTTCAGTTTCTTGAAGACCTGTTCGTCGATGAAGTTCTTTGCCACAGGAAGATTTTCCACCGGCGCACCCAGGGGAATCGTGGCGCGAAAGACGGCCACCTTGGCCTGATACCGCACCATTACCGCCACGTCGCCGGGTTGCTCGAAAACTTTTACGCGTCCGGTCGCGTCAGTCTTGGCCAGGTCTTTGTCATTGGGTTCAAACAATGCGCTCCGCGTCACGTCCTCGGTCGAGCCATCCGTGTAATGCGCCACCACGACCAGTTGTTGCTCGCCCTCCCGTGGCATCGTGCGCTCTTTCGGAAAGACTTCGATACGCGCCACGGTAGGGTCGGCGGGTTTGCCGTACGGCATGCCTTGCGCGACCCAGCGCATCAAGAGTTTGTAGTCATCCGAATCAACATCCAGCCGTTTGCCGCCGCCGTGCGGCAAGGTGGCGGTACCCTTGAGCAACAAGAGACTGCGATCAGGCGCCGCGGGGAAAAGCCGGCGACCGCGCGCTTCGCGGGTCAGATGTTCGTAGTCCTCCGATGGCTCAAAGCCAAGCAGGGAAAGTTTGAAACCGTTCTGGCCGCTGGCCTTGCCGTGGCAACCGCCGCCGTTGCAACCCGCCTTGGTGAAGATCGGCACGATCTGGTTCGGAAAATTGATCGGCGCCACGGTCTTGAACTGCTCGACGCTGGCGGACAGGGTCGCGGTTTTGCCATCCGCGGTTTTTGCCGTGATGGTGGTCTTGCCTTCCGTCAGCGGTGTGACGCGCCCGGTCCTGGAGATCTGGATCACGCCTGACGGTGAAGTCTCGTAGCTGACCTCACGGGTGTAATCGCGAATGTCGCCCTCGCTGAATTTTGCGGTCACCAGCAATTGCCGGCGCGCATCGGCCCCGCGCAAGTGGATGGCCTGGTTCGCTGCGCTGGTGCCCTCGGCAAAAATTTCAAGGCCGCTCAATTCGCCGGGTGGACGGGAGTCCGAGGTTTGCTTTGCGTGCACAATGGACGCGGTGGCAGCGCCGCCAACGAGCGCCATGATCCACGCGGCCAACCGGATGGTTTTTGTGTGATTCAACATGTTGGGTGGTTCAAATGGTTCAAACGAGTTCTTTCATCGGCTCATGTCCGTCCACCAGATACTGCGGGCGGCCGGCAAGGTCGTTCAACGTCACCTTGTTCACGTCGATGCCCATGTGGTGGTAGAGCGTCGCGAAAATTTCCTGGAAGTGCACGGGGCGGTCGTCAGCTTCGCCGCCCAAACGGTCGGTCGAACCGATCACTTGGCCGGTCTTCATGCCGCCGCAAGCGAGCAGGGCGCAGGAAACCCTGGCCCAATGATCGCGCCCGGCGTCCTTGTTGATGGTCGGCGTGCGGCCGAACTCGCCCCAAACAATCACGGAGACATCCTTGTCGAGTCCGCGTTGGTGGAGGTCCTCGACCAGGGCGGTGACGCCTTCATCAAGCATCGGCAGGTGCTTGCGGGCATTCTGGAAATTGTTGCCGTGGTAATCCCAGAACCCGTACGCACAGGTGACCACGCGCGCGCCGGCCTCAACCAATCTTCGCGCCATGAGGAGCTGCTGGTTGTTCATCGGCGCGGCATCGCCCTGCGTGTTCAAATCGCCCTTGCCGTAACGCTCGAGGGTCCGCTTGTCCTCGCGTTGCAAGTCCAGCGCCTCGGCCATTTTGCTGGAGGTCAACATGCCGAAGGCCTGTTGGTTGAATGAATCGAGTCCTTCCATCAAACCGTTGGAATCGACGTCCCGCCGAAAATTGTCAAAGCCGGCCAGCAAGGATTTGCGGTCGGCCAGGCGATCCACGGTGATCCCGTTGAGCGTCATGTCACTTTTCCCATCACCCTCAGGATGGAATGACCGATGGGCCACGCCTACGAAGCCGGACGACGCCGCGTTGTACGGGCGATGCTGCATCCTGGGCTCCAGCCCGATGTACGCCGGCACCGCCGGGCTGACCGAACCTTGCAATTTGGAAACCACCGAACCAAACGACGGCCAGCCACCGGGCGGCTGGTTGCGGGAAAGGTGGCCCGTCATGCAGTGAAAATCCGTGTGCTCATCGACCATGCCCACGACCGAGCGGATGGCTGCCAGTTTGTCCATCATTGCCGCCATGCGCGGCAGGTGTTCACAAATCTGGATGCCGGGCACCTTGGTTTTGATCGGCTTGAACTCGCCGCGGATCTCCGACGGCGCATCCATTTTGAGATCGAACATGTCCTGATGCGGCGGGCCGCCGGGCAGGTAAATCATGATGACCGCCTTGTGCGACTTACGGAGGCCAGCTTGCGCCTCGGCTTTAAGCAATTGCGGCAACGCCAGCCCGCCCAAACCCAGCGCGCCGATCTTCAGGAAATTTCGCCGGGAAACTCCGTCGCAGAAACGGTGAGGTTGGCCGTAGATTGTTAACATGACTGTTAGTTTTCGGGGACCGCCTTTGCCGAGGAAACGTCTTTCTCTATCTTAGCGATTGCTGTGGCAGTGTATTCACGAACATCAGCATCTTTATCATTTAGCAACGTGGTGAGAGCCGGGACCGACTTGCTGGCCGCTGGCCCGATTCGCCCAAGAGCTACGGCAGCCTTCAATCGAACTTGCTGGTTTTCCTCTTTCAACATGGGAACAAGAACAGGCACGGCATTGCTTGCTTGCGGCCCGATTTTTCCTAGGATTAATGCAGCCTTTGTTTTTGACCACGAGTCGCTGTTACCTAGCAACTTGATCACGTCAGGCGCGACCGGTGCAGCCCGCGGGCCGAGCTTAATTAGAAGTCTAACGGCCTCCTCACGCACAGACGGATCTTCATCGGATAAAGCGTGGCCAAGCGCCGGAACAAAGTCCGTATCTTCCAGCCTTATCGCCTCAAGCCCAGCATGAAGTTGCATTTCTCGCATATCCATGAGCTTAGAGATCGTTGCGATAGCAATCTCCCTACTGCGAACCGGGAGCTTCATCGCAAGTGCTGGCTGAAGTCTTTCGTGCATTTTAGCATAGCTTTTTTCAAATGGAAAATCGGGCCTCTCGATGTCTCTCACCATCTTCATCACCATTGGGTGTGATTGGCTTGGAGACAAGCTAATGGCGCCAAAATATCTTGCGGCTTGATTTCTTGAGACAATGCCGACAACCAAAACACTTACAAAGATTATGATGAGAACAGGAGCTAAAGCCCAGAGTAGGGAACGACGCTTGGGCTTCGACGACATTACATTGCTCGAACTGGGATCATGAAGAGAGTCCATCGCGAGACTTAAACCAGTTCCGGCATGACTTCACAGCCGCCTTCGACAAGGTACTGCGGCCGGCCGGAGAGGTCCGGAATCGTGACCTTGCTCACGTCGATACCCATGTTGCGATACAACGTTGCAAAAACTTCACCGAACCGTACGGGCCGCTCGGAGGCTTCGCCACCGAGACGATCCGTCGCGCCGATGACCTGGCCGGTTTTCATTCCGCCACCGGCGAGCACGGCGCAGGAAACTCTCGGCCAATGATCGCGTCCGGCGTCCTTGTTGATGGTCGGCGTACGGCCAAACTCGCCCCAGACAACCACTGAAACATCCTTGTCCAACCCGCGCTGATGCAAATCTTCAATCAGTGCGCTGAGTCCCTGGTCGAGCAACGGTAAGTCCTGGCGTAGCGCGCCGAAGTTGTCGCCGTGATGGTCCCACCGGCTGAACGCCAGGGTCACACAACGCGCCCCCGCTTCGACGAGGCGGCGCGCCATCAGGAAATGCTCCATCAATTTCGGCCCGCCATCGTCGCGGTTCTTGGGATCGCCCTTGCCGTAACGTTCCACGATCCGCTTGTCTTCCTTTTGCAAATCGAGCGCGTCGAGCAGCTTGCTTGACGTCAATACCCCGAAGGCCTGCTGGTTGAAGGCATCCAGGCCTTCCATCAATCCACTCGCATCGACATCGCGGCGGAAGTTGTCAAAGCCGCTTAACAACGCCCTGCGATCCGCCAGACGGTCGAGTGTCACCTCATTGAGGACCATGTCGGCTTTGCCGGCGCCATCAGGTTTGAACGGCGCGTGAGCAATGCCGAGAAAACCCGGCTTTCCAGGATCGGACCAAGGCACATGACCCATCTTCGGCGCGAGCCCGATGAACGCCGGCACTGCTTTGTCCACCGGCCCTTGGAGTTTGGAAACAACAGAGCCGAGGGAGGGCCAGCCGCCGGGCGGTTGGGGTGAAGTGAGGTGGCCAGTCTGGCACTGGAATGCGTCATGATTGTCGCGCGCGCCGACGATCGAGCGTATTACCACTAACTTGTCCATGACGGCGGCGATACGCGGCATGTGCTCGCAAATCTGAATGCCGGGAACTTTGGTCTTGATCGGCTTGAACTCACCACGAATTTCCGCCGGTGCGTCGAGCTTGAGGTCGAACATGTCCTGGTGTGACGGCCCGCCCGGCAGGAAGATCATGATGACCGCCTTGTGCGATTTGTGGATGCCGGATTCCGCCTCGGCACGGAGCAGTTGTGGCAACGACAACCCGCCCAAGCTCAACGCGCCGATCTTCAGAAAATTGCGGCGCGAAATGCCGTCACAAAAACGCGACTTATTACCGTAGATCGTCAACATGGCGGTTTTCCTCTTCCGGGCAAAAATTCCGAAACGACACCCGGGTGAACTCCATAAAGTGTTCATTCGCTGGCGTTTCTTGTCAAGCTTGGATTCCGTGAGATTTCGAGTGTTTTCGGCCGCAATGATCTTTGCCGGCGCGTGGTTTTGACAGCCTTTTGACCGAACATAGCCGAGACAAATTCGGATTCTAATGGCAGTTAAAGATTGAACCATCGTTGAATTTGGCGGATAAGAAACTCACTTCAAAATATGAGACAACTGATCGCGATCCTTTGTGTGTTCCCAATTCTGCTGGCTTCGGCCGCCGATACACAAAAGTTTGCGAGCCATTTCAAGTCAGACGCGCCGGAAGTTCCGCCGACGGTTCTACAGGAAGCTAGACCGCAAGTGTGGGAGAACAAAGAGCGCGGGCCGGTCGCCGGACTTAGAATTTATGCAAAGGAAAAATCCGGTGGC
>CAZYYS010000308.1:0-6999 GCA_964651015.1 uncultured Verrucomicrobiota bacterium | reverse complement strand
CCCTGAAACTTTACTCGCGCTCGGCAACGCAACCGTAGAAGCGACGCCCCGTCGCCGGAGGATTTGAGGCCAATACGCCGTGCTGTCCATGTCAATGCGAGGAGGGCGTCGCTTCTACCTTGAGCCGACGGGGTCGTCGCCACCTCTCTGTGCAGTGTTCCGTCTTGGCGACCTTTCCAAACCTCCAATGGCGACCTTCAAAAAAATCTTTCTCCCGGTGAAACCCTGTCCCGCAGTTCCGGTAAAAAGAGGAAACAGCCCGGTCTGGCGCCTCCTTCACTGGCGGCCAATGCGAGGCCGAGATGCGGTGATCGTGGGCCCAACAACAGCGACGTATGAAAACAGTCAACGCAGTCCAAACTTGCAACCTTGTTGGCAAACCAATGAGCCAGCCGCAAGAGAAAGATTTTTGCGAAATTTTTCTAATCCAGCGAATCGGCGACGTATTCCCCTGAGAAGCCCACCGAAACGTGCGAGAACGAATTAACATGAAAAACGCACTCAGAAGCAAAAAGATCCCGTATGGGTGAAACCCTTACCCTCGTTTCCGGTAAAGAGAGGAAACAATCGGGTCTGCCAATATCGGGCGTCCGCGTCCGAAACAGTGCCCAAATGGCAAGCACCTGAGAACCGAATTTATGAAGAACTCGCTTGAAACTGCCGGCGGGCATCAGCACCCGGTCAAACGTTCCAGTGGGCCAGTTGCCCGGCGCTTTGGCGTCCGTTGGCCGTCGCTGCGGCGTCTGGGGGTGCTTTTTGTCACGGCGCTTTGCCTTGCCCGGGCCAACGCGCAAGTAGGCGACTATGGTGACGCGCCGGACCCAGGCTACCCGTCGCGCGCCAGTAATGGCGGCCCGGTTCATGAAGTTGTGACCAAGGAGTGGCTGGGGCCGACGAATTCGGCAACCACGACGGAAGGCGATTCAGTCCAAGTAAACGCCGACGCGGATGACGCCGGAGCCTACGTTGTTGATTACGCGGCTCAACTCTTCTTTCTGGCACGCTTGTCCCACGATGGCACAGAACCGGCCACCGTTCGCTACTTGAACGTGCTGATTGATCTTAATACCAACGGCGTTTGGGAAGGCACGGCGAATGAATGGCCAATTCAAAACTACGCCTTCAGCTTCTACGACATCTTTCCAGCCGGTTTCAACAGCGGTTGGGTCATGCTGGCGATTCAATCCACAAACCAGGCTGCGAACTATCTCGGCAAATGGACGCGCGTCACGCTAAGCACCCAATCCGTCCCGAACGGCAACGGCGCCTGGGGAATCCTCGCTCGCGGCGAAACCGAGGACCTCGTCCTCGCGGCTGCCCCCATAACCAAGCCCACCCTGCGCCCGAACGTGCCGGCGAAATTTGTGCCGGTGGCGTCGGTTTTCCGGCACGGCGTCTTGCACGCCGCCGATGTGGCCAACAACGACGACGCCCATCTGGTGTTCAGGTTCCCGGTGGATGGGAGACCTCCTTGCCAATATAGCCTTCGTGCCCGGCGGGTCAGTGACAACCCGGCTGGAAATCCCTACAACGGCGGGATTCCCGCCGCCGCTCTGGACCTGCCGGCACTCGGCGCGGGTTGGACAGCTTGGAGCCCTTGGATCGGCGTGAACTGTCCGGACCCAGGCGACCCTCCAGTTCGCGTGGCGATTACGGGCGGATTTGCCCCGGGAGTGGGTGACAGCGACTTTCGGTTTCAGGTGCGGCAGCGTTACGATCCAGACGGAGAAGCTGTGTTTGTGGATTCGGGCGATGTCAATCTCGATGGCCGATTCACCGTGGGCGATCTCGTTTGGAACGTGAATACGATTACGGTTGACGGACCAGTCACCACCGCAGTCCAAGCCAAGAACACTGCCAACAATCCCAGTTCCAGTCCGTATCCAGTTCTATCGCACATCGAGACCAAGCACGAACAGCTTAACTTCGCTGGGAATGGTGGAACCTTTTCTGGAGACATTCCTTGGCCCAATGGCTTTCCCGGCGACAAGGGTAACAATTTCATTGTATCAGCTAGCACATTCGCCGCGATTCCCCCCGGAACTTGGTCCGTCGGCTTCGGCAGTGACGATGGTGGATCGCTAAACCTGCCAGGGATTACCTTCACAAGCAAAGTGGGCCAGGATGCCAACGGCCAAGCGCTGGCTGGACCCAGCGAGATCATGTACTACAGCCCGCGCGGACACGCGTGGACATACGGGGTCTTGACAACCGGGCCGGGGATGACAACCGCCAACATCACGACCTCATTCTACGAATATGGCGGTGGCGACACATTCGAAGTCGCCCTTCGCAGCGGTACTGGCGTGCCGAACACTTTGCTGGCTAATAACGTTGCGGGCTGGGCGCTATTTGCCCCGACTGGTCCGGCGCCCGGTGAATCGGTTGTGTATGTCGCTGGTCGCGGCGACATCGGATGGCAGGATGCTAGCGCGCTGAACCCGCTCGAAATCCAAAACCGCGTTCTGAGTTCGCCCAACGACGTAACCCCGGGACTGACTTGGGCAATCTGGTCCACCTCGGGAAACCCGGGCAACCTGGCTGGGGTTCAGGCGGCCATCGCGAGCCGTCCATCGGCCATTGGGCCGTTCAAGAATTCCGGTGGGTCATCCTGGTGGACGGGTTCGAGTTGGTTTCCGGGCATTGCCAAATATCCGTTTGAGATCATAGATCAGCCCAACGGCTCGGGTTCGTTCAACGGGGTTGACAACGAGAACTACATTGCCAGCGCCACCGGTGAAATCCTCATTCCAGAGTCGGGAACTTTTCGGTTCAAGGATGGAGTTGATGACTTCTTCTTCTTAGGCATTGATCTCAACCAAGATAGCTTAGTTAATCCCGCCACGGAGGCGGTGATCAATGACAACAACTGGACTGACTTTTTAGGTTCAGCCAACGGCGGATCGCCAATTGTCTCGCGGACATTTACCGGTATCCCACCAGGGGGACGGTGGTACAAAATCCAAATCTACATGTCCGAGGGCGCGTTCGGGGACCAGAACGTTCTCTATTGGGATTACGACCTGAGGGACTACGACTTCGACAGCATTAAGCTGAACGACGCTCCTGGATTCCCAAGCGTGCAGAATCAGCCCGAGACATACCCTGATAATGACATGGTGCCCGATACGCACCTGCGCGGCAGCGGCGCCCCGCAGTGCGAAAGTGCTGATCTGGTCTGCAATCTGGGAGTGGGATTAACCGGAGAAAAACGAACTTACGTCTTTGATTTGGACTGCCAGACCGGCTTTTCGGACCAGCTTTACTTCGACAATCCAAACCCTGCCGTTTACACAACCTATTTCAATCTCGATGGAGCCACCATTACGCTGAACCTGATCAACCCGGCCAACCTGACTCCTGGCAGAATATTCAATATTTTTGAAGTGGACGAGATCACCGGATCCCCCGTCTGGAATCTTCCGTCGGGCCAGAGCTGGTCCCTTAACGTGAACAACGGCAACCTGACCTACGTTGGTCCAACTCCGACCGCGCCGCCAACAATTACTCAGCAACCAGTCAGCATGATTGTTACTCAGGGCGGCGTTGCGACGTTCAACGTCGGCGTGACTGGAGCACCGCCTTTTTCCTTCCAATGGTATCTCGACGGCGTCGCGATTCCCGGGGCGACCAATTCAAGTTACACAATCCCCGATGTGCAAATCGCCCATGCTGGCATTTACAAGGTCGAGATAAACAATGTGGCAGGAAGCGTTATCAGCGACCCTGTCCGGCTGTCCTCGCCATTGACTCGAAGAGCGGATGTGAACCTTGTTGCTGACGTGCAAGCGCCGGTCTCCGTATCGCTGGGCAGCAACATCGTGGTCACCATAACCATCACAAACACAGGTCTGTCCAACGCCGCCTCCGTTGAAGTCGTCACCACCCAACCGCCGGGAACGACTTTGATGAACATGAACAATCCACATGGGGAGAGGGCCACGCACGGCACGGACATTACCATGCAATTCGGTATGCTGACTCCAGGCCAGAGCAAGTCAGCTACGGTCGGGTTACGTGGTGATCAATCTGGCGTTCGCCATGTTTTCGTGCGTGCTCATTTGCCTGGGGAGGTTGACCGCGACCTCACGGACAACGTGGCGGACGGAGAGTTCTTTGTTTCGGCGGAACCCAACAGCGTTGATCTTTCCATTTTGAGCCTGGAGACTTCAACTGTCAGCCCAATAGCCGGGGTGCCGTACACGTATAGTATCACCATTCAGAACCTCAGTTCGTTTCCCGCTACGAACGTTTACTTCGAAATCGACGCGTTAACACCGGCGATCATTTTTACAGGAGGAACGTCCTCCGCCGGACCCCTAGCGATTTCGCCATCTGTTGTGCGGGGTGCGCTCGGCACGATCGAGTCGTTCCAAGCCGTGTCAAATACGCTCAATGCCGTGGGTAATTTCCCATGTCAGCCAGCGGAAATCGTCGCACGCTTGCAGTCGTCGTCGCCCGAATGGCTTATCGACAACAATTTGGCATACAGCAGTGTGGACATCCGTCCGTGGCGGCTTGACGTGCAACGCAGTGGATTGGATATCCAACTATCCTGGCCAGCGGCTGGCAGCAACAACGCCATGCTTGAGGTGAATACGAACATAGGCAATCTGGCTCTTTGGATGCCGAGCACCAGTGGCGGTTTTTCAAACAACGGCGCGATCATCACTTACACGATTCCTGCGACCAATCCCGCCACGTTTTACCGCCTGCGTTTCGCGGAATCTTTACCAACGAACAGCGTGTCGTTTCATCAACTCGACCTGACCCAGGACGGCGTGCGTCATCCCTTCTCCGAGTGGGGACAAGCTGATGTCGCCTATGGGGGATACCAATCCAACTCGGTGCTGTACCTGAACATCTCGCGAGGCTCAAACTGGGTCATCCAAAACGTGCCATTACCAACGCCGAGCGACAATGCTTGGGTCACCAACTCAGTGAGTTTCCCTCTTGCGGAATACGGCAGCATGGTGACCAATGGCAACTTTGGCTGGAGCCTCCGGACCAACACGACAACCTCCCCACCTGCAATTAACGAGAGCAATACGGTCGTTCGGCCGAGGCCGAAAGATCTAAACAGCGGAATCATTGGCAACCAGGTGGTCTATCATCCGCCGCAGGACATGTACTCGACCCTCGTTAGGACCGTGGGCGTCGCACGGGCTTGGCAAAGTTTTCCGAGCTTTGAACAGGGGACAAATGAGTGCGCACCAGGCGCAATCTTGAACAGCCTCACCTACTTGAACAATCAGCATCACCTTAACATCGCCAGTAATTTCCTGACCATGGACGCCATGAAGGACGCCACGTCGTGGACTCGCTTTGGCTGCTTTGGAAGCATTTTATTCATCGATGGTTGGTCGGAAGACAAGGATGAGTACATGCAAGCCAACAGCCTACCCATCGAAACGATTCGCAGTACGACAAGTTTCACCGACGCAATCACGGCGCTCCAGCAAACTAACGATGTGGAGATTGAAATGGAAGGGCACGCGGCCGTGGTGGTAGGCATCGTGGCGCTAACGAACGGCAACTACCAACTCGTGTTGTTGGATGACGGCAGGCAAGGCAAAGAGGGCGGCTTGGGAGTTTACGTCGTCCTTTACGATGCACACACCGGCTACCTAATTGGTTCTAATTGGAGTGCATTCCCGAAATTTCTGAATTTCATCATTGAGCGACCGAAACGACCATAAGAACAAAAACTATGAGAAACAAAGAATCCGCGGTCCTTCACCTGGTCAAGGGCCAGTTCCAGGTCAAGTGGCACAAATCCGACCAAGCGCTCAGAAGCGCACTTGGCGGATGGCCACCGAGTAGCAAAGGTGGGTGCAAGCTCCGGACACCAGATCGGGATCACCGCACCTATTGGTGCGAAAACAAATCCTGTAAGGGTCAGTGCCGACTAATTGGAGTTCCGGACCTAAATCGAGACAAGATCTATTGGTTCTGCACGTGCAGGAGGGTAGTGTCGTAGTGCCGCCAGTCGGGAATCGGCACTCTCGTGCTAAACCAAAGCTGAACGCACTCTCTGGAGTTCAGCGCCCTCGTTGTTCCACCGCGTAGAGGTTGCGACGTAAGCACGCCGTTGGCGGCGGTGGCCGTGGCGCTGATTGGGTCAACGAGTTCGATCCGTGTTCCGCGCTTACGCGAACAGTTCGGAAGCCGCCAGGTGCAACGACGGGACGCTGGAACATTCGATGATGTCCTTGGTTTCGAAAATGCGCGTCTCCTGGTAACGACCATTTTCCGGGCGGCGATGCACCTCAACTCTCGTTCCGTTCCCAACATAATCCAGTATTCCTTGACCCCGGCCTCGGCGTAGAGCGAGGCGTTTTCCCGGTCGAGCGCCGGGCTGGAGACGGCGACTGCCACGACGAGTTCGGCGGTGGTGGGGTGGGCCGAGGAAAAGTCGCCTTCGCCACCGCGGGTCACCGAAATGTCCGGTTCCGGCTCGGAGTCAGCCAAAGAAAGCGGTTCCTCCTTCCACACCGAATAGCCTTTCGGCAGGCGAGCCAGAGCAACTTGTACAGCAGAGAGGCAACGGTGCGATGGAGTGGTGACTTGGACATTTTCTCAATGATGATACCGCGAATCAATTCCGTGCGTCGCCCGTGCTCGTTGAATTCGACGAGTCGGTGGTACTCCTCGACCGTAAGCGGTGAGACGCGCTGACGGACTTCCGGCAGTTCCAGGATCGCTGGACATGACTTCATGTTAATCTGCGGCCGCGAGCTCGTCGAGGGCGGAATTCAGTCGAATTTAATCACTGCTTCAACCAGAACCCAACAGATCCCTTGGCCGTTCACGCCGTGAGCAATGTTGTTTCTCGCCTCATCGCGAATGGCCGGTTGATCAGTTCAGTTTTCAGAATGCAGAGTTGCTTCGGTCTTCGGGTGTTCGGATTGCGGTGATTATCACTTCCCCAACCGCTCAATTATATTGCGCGTGATTCGCTCCACGATGGGATCGCCACCGCGCAAGCCATGCGCCCAG
>CAZYYS010000307.1:0-7016 GCA_964651015.1 uncultured Verrucomicrobiota bacterium | reverse complement strand
ATGTGCCGCTGATGGCGCGCGTCGAATCCAAAAAAGTCAAAGTGTCCTCGGTTGAGGCGAAATAAATATTTCCTGAAGCTTTTGACTGACTGGGGCATCTAATGTCATAAATGGCACGACGATGACCTCACCCGACACCGAGTTCGTGAGTATTCTGGGCGTTAACCCCGGTGAAGTCGGGGCGCCGTCCTCGCGTATTTCTTCCCGCTCCTTGCCCGAAGTTCTGCCTATCCTGGGTTTGTCGGACATCGTGATTTTGCCCGGCATGGTGGCGCCGTTGTTGGTGGAAACGGCGCAGAGCATCCGCCTCATCGATGACGTCGTGGAAGGCGACCGGCTGCTCGGGGTGGTGCTGCAGCGGCGTCCGGAGATAGAGAATCCGACGCCCGCCGATATGTGGGAGCATGGTTGTTCAGCGCGGGTGTTGAAAATGCTCAAATTCCCCGACAACACGGTCCGGGTGTTGATCGAAGGACTGTGGCGCATTCGCATCAAGGAATACGAAACCCAGACACCGTATTTGCGCGGGCGAATCGAAGTGCTGAAGGATGTCACTGAGGAATCCATCGAATTGTCCGCCTTGGTTCGCAACACCCAGCAACAATTCCAGGAGGTCATCAAACTTTCTCCATCATTGCCGGACCAGGTCAAAGTCGCCGCGCTCAACACTGATGATCCGGGGCACCTGACGGATTTGATCGCCGCCAATCTGAACCTGCGCCTGGAAGAACGGCAGAAACTACTGGAGACAGTTTCCGTCAAGCAGCGCCTCACGCTTTTGCAACCGCTGCTCAATCACGAACTCGAAGTTCTGAATCTGAGTTCCAAAATCCAAAGCGACGTCGTCAATTCCCTCTCCAAGAATCAACGCGATTTTTTTCTGCGCGAACAGATGCGCGTCATTCAGCGGGAACTGGGTGAAGGTGATCCCAACGCGAGCGAAGCCGAAAGTTTCCGGCACCAGATTGAGCAGAACCATTTACCGGAAGAGGCCAAGAAGGTTGCCTTGAAAGAACTGGAGCGTCTCAAGCAAATGTCTCCGGCGGTCGCCGAGTATGGTGTGACTCGTCATTACCTGGATTGGATCGTCAACCTGCCGTGGGCGAAAACGACCGAGGACAAGCTTGATCTCGCCGCCGCCGCGCGCATTCTCAACGAGCAACATTTCGGGCTGGAGAAAATCAAGGATCGCCTCCTGGAATTTCTGGCCGTCATCAAACTCAAAAAGCAGCTCAAGGGGCCGATACTTTGCCTCGTGGGGCCGCCGGGTGTGGGCAAAACCTCCCTGGGCAAAAGTGTGGCTGATGCCTTGGGGCGAAAGTTTGCGCGCATTGCGCTCGGTGGCATGCGCGACGAAGCGGAGATTCGCGGACATCGGCGGACCTATGTCGGGGCCCTTCCGGGGCGTGTGATTCAGACTCTGCGGCGGGTCGAAAGCCGTAACCCAGTGATTCTGTTGGATGAAATCGACAAGGTAGGATCTGACTTCCGTGGTGACCCGGCTTCCGCGCTTTTGGAGGTCCTCGACCCCGAACAAAACAACACCTTCACCGATCATTATCTGGATTTGCCGTTTGATCTGTCACGCGTGTTGTTCATCACCACGGCAAACTGGCTGGAACCGATTCATCCGGCGTTGCGCGACCGCTTGGAAGTGATCGAATTACCGAGCTATACCGAGTCGGAAAAATTGCAAATCGCCAAACGGTTTTTAGCGCCGCGTCAACTCGCTGAACACGGGTTGACCGGCAAACTGGTCAAGTTGCCGGACACGACGTTGCGACGGGTGATTCAGGATTACACCCGCGAAGCTGGCGTGCGCCAGTTGGAACGGGAAATCGCCGCCTTGACGCGCAAGGCTGCGCGAAAAATTGTTGGCCGCAACGGACAGTCCAAACCGCTCACCATCGCGGCGAAATCGTTGACAGATTATTTGGGGCCGGCGCGTTTTGTTTCCGAGACGGCGGAAACCATCACGGAGTACGGGATTGCCACTGGATTGGCGTGGACGCCGATTGGCGGCGAAATCATGTTCATTGAGGCCACTCGCATGCCGGGCAAAGGCAGTCTCATTCTAACGGGTTCACTCGGCGAAGTCATGAAAGAGAGCGCGCAGACGGCTTTGAGCTACCTCCGCAGTCAGGCGCGGCTGCTCGGTGTTGATCTGAAAGATTATACCAAATACGACATTCACATCCACGTGCCGGCCGGTGCGACCCCCAAGGACGGACCGAGTGCGGGCGTGACCATCGTGGTGGCGCTGGCGTCTCTGTTGTTGCGGCGGCGCGTGCGCTCGGACATGGCCATGACTGGTGAAATCAGTTTGCGCGGACGTGTGCTGCGTGTGGGCGGCATCAAGGAAAAAGTGCTGGCGGCGGCGCGTTCTGGTTTGAGACACGTGCTGTTGCCGGATCAAAACCGAAATGACTGGATCGAAGTGCCGTCCGAGGTGCGGAAGAAAATGAAGGCGCATTTTGTCCGGCACATTTCTGAACTCATTCCGCTGGCGCTGCGTGCGAAATGAGAATTCCCGCGTTTCAACTCACCCTGGCCTGTGCGTTGATGGCGATGGCAATGACGTCACGGGCCGCCGCCGAACCTTCAAAGGCCGAAGTTGATGGCCGTGCGATTGTGTCGGACCTGCTGTCGCAAAAGCCGCTGGAAGATTCCGAGTGGCGCGGTGTCCTCAGAATCCGCAATCGCGAGCGCCAGACCACCACCGTTCCAGTAACGGGCCGGATCACCGTGGGAAAAGACGGATGGCAGGTTGTTTATTCGACTGGCGCCACCGAGAAAAGCGGCCCGGAAACCTTGACCGTGGTTCATTCGACCAATGGCGCGAACCAATACTTATATTCCACGGGGGCGGATGGAGTCGGCCAGTCACCGAAACAACTGACGGGGAACGAAGCGATGATTGCCCTGGCCGGTTCCGATTTTTCGCTGAGTGATCTGGGGTTGGAATTCTTTCATTGGCCAGCGCAACGGTTGTTGAAAAAGGAATTGCGGCGCGGGCAATCGTGCAACGTTCTTGAAAGTGTCAATCCGCAACCCGCCACCAACGGCTACGCCCGCGTCGTCTCGTGGATCGACATCGACACCGGCGGCATCATCCACGCCGAGGCTTACGACCAGAATAAAAGAAAGCTCAAGGAATTCGCCCCCAAGGAGTTCAAGAAGGTCAATGGCCGCTGGGAACTGAGCGAGATGGAAATTCGCAATACGCAAACTGGCTCACACACACGGCTCGAGTTTACCTTAACTCCCTGAGCATTCGGTTTTTGGTCACGCTGGTTGCGCGCTGTCTGGACACCTGCTTCTCTGCGTGACATCGGCGCGCGAGTGCTGTCTAATTGGCAGTGAAATCACTCATGGGCGAGCCATCGGCAGAATGTGAGTGTTCAGGCGAACACCCGGCTAGACTGGCATCGCCTGGATTCGACGCCTTTTATGCCGAGCACAATCGAGCGGTGTTTTATCTCGCGCTGCGGATGCTGGGCGACACGCACAAGGCCGAGGACGCCACGCACGACGTTTTTCTCAAAGCGTTCCACAAACGGGATCAATTCCGCGGCGAAGCATCCTGGCGGACATGGCTCTATCGTATCACCATCAATCATTGCCGTAACCTGCAACAAACCTGGCACAACCGTCACGTCCTCAACAACGCAGATGAATCGCTCTTGGAAAATACCACGACGAAAGCCGATTCACCCCTGCGTGTGCTCGAAATCAAGGAACTTGGCCAGCGCATCCAGCAGGCACTGGACAAATTGCCGGAAGAATATCGTCTCCTGCTGCTCCTGGTTGCCGACGAGGAGTTAAGCTATGACCAGGTCGGTGAGTTGACCGAGCAGTCCGCCGATGCGGTGCGCGGCAAATTGCATCGCGCGCGCAAGGCCTTCACTGTTCATTTTGAAAAAACCGCCTGAGTCATGAAACAACAATCGAAATTTTCCAAATCCGAGCAGCAGCACGCTGCCGAACAACACACCCAAAAACCCGCGCCGCGCGAATTCGCGTCGGTCGAGGAGATGTTGCGCTACGACGCCGCGCAAACGCCCGCGCCGCCGGCCATCGCGCAACGATTGCAAAAATCCACCGCCGAATCACCCCAACCACGGCATGGTTGGTGGAAACGTTTCTTTGGAGGAATAAAATGATGAACCCGTTGCTCCGCAATTTCCTTTCAGCCGCGCCGCCGGGGACGCGCCTGCTCGTGCTGGTTTACGCGCTTGGATTTCCGCTGGCACTGCTCGGTCGTTATGTCCACGCCTTTGATCTTTACGCCTGGCTCGGTTTGACGCCCGCGCTGGTTTGGAAAGGACACGTATGGCGGATGTTCAGCTACGGTTTTTTGGCCGCCGGGCCGGTGGATTGGGCGGTGAGTTTGTTCTGGCTGGTCACGCTCGTCGCGGTGCTCGGGCGAAACTGGTCGGCGTTGGAATTCTGGGGCTACTGTCTGCTGGGAATTTTTGCTGGCGCCGTGCCGATCATGTTTTGGAAACCGGCCGCGGAAAGTGTTCTGGCCGGAAATGCCGCCATGACTTTTGCGCTGCTGGTGGCATGGGATTGGTTCTACGGGCGCGAACGGTTGATTCTCCTCGGCCTTGGGGAAATTTCCGTTCGCCAGGCCGCGATTCTGATTGCGATCATTGATTCGATCATTTTGTTCTTCTGGTGCGGCGGCTGGTTTCTCATGCCCGCGATGTGGTGTGGTGGGATCGCCGGGGGGCTTTATCTTTTTGTGCGCTGGAAACTGGTCATGGGCAAAAGCGGCCAACAAGTCCGATCAGAACGCGCGGCGCGCTTGGAATTATGATTTGCACTAAACAGGAGCGCGCTTTGCTCGCCCGTGAACGTGCGGCACAGGCATGGGCGGCATTAACAGACTGCCGCCTGTGCGCGCATGAATGTGGGGTGAATCGGCTGGTTGGGAAAGTCGGTCTTTGCCATGCGGGTGCTGAAGCCCGCACTTTTTCTGCGCAAGTTGAGGTGTCAGATGAACTGGAATTAATTCCCACCTTCGCCATCGCTTTAAGTGGATGTGATCTGCGCTGCGATTTCTGCATCACCGGCGGACCAAGTTGGAATCCGCGCCTCGGCGAACCAGTGCGCACCGGTGAGTTGACTGCGCGCGCCAATACCGCCCTTGCCAGCGGTGCGCGAACCGTGATGATTCTCGGCGGCGAACCGACAATTCATCTGCCGACCGCGCTGGAAATCGTGGCAACGCTGCCGGACGACGCGAAATTGGTCTGGAAGACCAACGCGCACGGTTCGGCGCAGGCGCGTGAGTTATTGGATGGCATGTTCGATGTCTGGCTGGCCGACTATAAATTTGGTAACGACGCCTGCGCGCAGCGGCTGGCGAAAGTGCCCCATTACACCCGCGTCGTTCGGGAAAACCTGCTTTGGGCTGACGCACATAGTGAATTGATCGTCCGCCATTTGCTGATGCCCGGGCATGTCGAATGTTGCTGGCGTCCGGTGGCGGAATGGCTTGCGGAAAACATGCCTGGAGTGAAGGTTAATCTGCGGTCCGGTTTCTGGCCGGCGTGGCACTCCGCGCGGCACCGCGAATTGCGCGGGGCTGCTTCTAGGTCAGAAGGCGAAGAGGCTTGGAAAATAGCCCACAAGTGTGGCCTGGAGTTGATCAAATGATCACGAAGTCAAATCGGCGCGCCGGAATGAGTTTGATGGAACTCCTATGTGTCATTCTCATCATTTCCATTCTGGCGGCGCTTTACTTGGGCCCGATTGCGAAGGCGTTTCTCAAAGTCAAAAGAATGTTCGGTGGGGAGTAAATCGCGTGAACGAAAACATTGAAACGAACGAGTCGCTGACGACGGAACTGCTCATTCTGCCCGACGGCCAGATTCTCGTTCACAACCTGACCCAGCCGTTCGCGGAATTGCTCCGCGAATTGAACCCTGACGGCGAACAAATCTCGTCCCGCGTCACCCGTCCCGCGTCCCTCTCCCATGAACTTCCAGACTGAAATCGAGACGCTCATCCGCGCCCGCTATCCCATCCTCTACGTCATCACCAGCGAGGAGATGCGTGTACAGAATTTGGTCGTGGAGATCGCGGGCAAGCGGCAGAAAAAAGTGTTCGAGTGGAGCTACAGCACTGGCATCGTGCCCGCTGGCACTTCAATCCAGTCGTTGAAAAGCCGCAGCGCCTCCACCAAGGACCCACTCATGGCGCTCGATCAAGTAATCGAGCAGGTCGAGCCGGCGATTTTTATTTTTAAGGACTTTCACCCGTTTCTTTCGAAAAACAACTTCGCCATCATCCGCAAGTTGAAAGACATCGCGTTGCACCTAAAAAACAGTTTCAAAACGATCATCCTCATTTCGCCGGTCATGGAAATTCCCGCGGAATTGGACAAGGAGGTCACGGTTTTGAATTTTCCGCAACCAACAAAGGAAGACCTCGGTGCCATGCTCGACAAGATCATCGCTGAAGTCCGCGGTCGGAAGCAGGTGCGAATTGATCTGGACGGCGACGGCCGGGAGCGGTTGTTGCAAGCGGCGCTTGGCTTGACGTTGGGCGAGGCGGAAAATGTTTTCGCCAAGATCATCGTCAAGGATGGGCGTCTGACTGGGGATGACGTGAACGAGGTATTCGCAGAGAAACAACAAATCGTGCGCAAGAGCGGACTGCTGGAATATTACGCGACGGAGGAGGACTTCGGAAGCGTCGGCGGTCTGGCGGTGCTGAAAGACTGGTTGGGCAAACGAGCCGTTGCATTCACGGACGAAGCGCGCGCGTTCGGCCTGCCATCGCCGAAGGGCATTTTGCTATTGGGCGTACAGGGTTGCGGAAAAAGCTTGTGTGCCAAGGCGGTGTCGCGCCGGTGGCAACTGCCGTTGCTGCGGTTCGACATGGGGCGGATGTTCGGCAGTCTCGTGGGTTCGTCGGAGGAAAACGTGCGGCGCGCAATTGCCGTGGCGGAATCGGTGGCGCCGGCGGTGCTGTGGGTGGACGAGATTGACAAAGCATTTGTTGGT
>CAZYYS010000306.1:0-7028 GCA_964651015.1 uncultured Verrucomicrobiota bacterium | reverse complement strand
ATTCTCTCATTTTGACATTTAATCCTCACTTTGACATTTTTTTCGCGTCAATACACCTGCGACGTCAGGAATATCAGCGAACCAATTCCAGCGGGCTCACCGTCTTTCACAATTTTGCATTCAAGGATGCGTATGCTAAAAGCCGGATCACTTTCACCAATCATGTCGTGGATGATGCGGCCAAGGATTGGAAACCAGCTCATTATGATCACGGGAACGGTGTGGCGGTGGCGGACGTGGATGGCGATGGCCTGCTCGATATCTATTTCACCACGCAACTCGGCGAAAACCAGCTCTGGCGAAACCGGGGTCACGGACAATTTGAAAACATTACGACCACTGCCGGGGTGGGCCTCAGGGACGCGATTTCCGTGGCGGCCGCTTTTGCCGATATAGATAACGATGGCGATCCTGATCTCTTTGTCACCACGGTGCGGCATGGCAATCACTTGTTCGAAAATCTGGGCGGAGGAAAATTTCAGGAAATTACGGCGGAGGCTGGTCTCAATTATTCCGGCCATTCTTCCGCTGCCCTTTTTTTTGATTTTGATAACGATGGTTTGGTTGATCTTCTCGTTTGCAACGTGGGAGTATTCAGCTTGGACGAAAAAGGGCGCGGAGGGTTTTACCTCGCGTTTACCAACGCTTTTTCGGGTCATCTTTTCCCGAAGCGCACCGAATACAGCATCCTCTACAAGAACCTGGGCAACCACCGGTTCCGCGACGTGACCAAGGAAATGAACCTGGTTTATGCCGGGTGGAGTGGCGAGGCGACGACGGTGGACTTGAACGCCGATGGTTACGCGGATGTGTACATCACAAACATGCAAGGAGACAATCACTACTTTGAAAACCAAAGGGGGAAGGGCTTCGTGGAAAAAACGACATCCTACTTTCCGAAAACACCGTGGGGCGCCATGCAGGCAAAATTCCTGGACTACAACAATGATGGACTGATGGACTTGTACGTGGTGGACATGCACAGTGACATGAACGATGCCCAGATGAAGCTCGCAGTAACCATGAATCCCAAGATCGAAAAATCCAAGAGTGAGGCGTGGTGTACGGCTCAATACAATGAAACCATGCTGCAAGGTTCATCTAACAACATCTTCGGCAATGCTTTTTATGTAAACCGGGGAGAGGGAAAGTTTGAAGAACGATCCGATGCTCTCGGACTGGAAACCTATTGGCCCTGGGGCATCAGTGTCGGAGATTTCAATGCAGACGGCTATCAGGATATTTTTGTCTCGGCCGGCATGGGATTTCCATTTCGTTATGGGATCAACTCCCTGCTGCTAAATCAGGAAGGCAGGCGATTCTACGATGCCGAATTCCTGTTGGGCGTGGAACCCAGAAGCTCCGGAGACGTGGAAATAGATTACTTCACATTGGATTGCTCCGGTGCGGATAAAGAACATCGGCTGGCTCAGGGCAAAACCGGGCTGGTTACTTTCAAGGGAACGGTCAGCACCCGTTCTGCCGCCATTTTTGATGTCGATGAAGACGGAGATTTGGATCTGGTCACACTTGAGTGGAATCATCATCCCCAAGTGCTGCTCAGTGATCTCACGGCAAGGAAGGCCATCCACTATTTGAAAATCAAGCCCGTCGGCACAAAAAGTAATCGTGATGGATTGGGGGCTTTTGTGAAGGTCTTCGCCGGCGGAAAAATCTACACTCAATATGTCGATGGCAAGTCCGGTTACCTCGCTCAGAGCGTAATCCCTTTGTATTTCGGGTTGGTGGAAACGACGCGCGTGGAAAAAATCGAAGTCATTTGGCCCTCCGGCTTCAACCAGAGAGTTATCCAGGGGCTGGAAATGAACAAACTCATCACCGTACGGGAACCTTCAAATTGAGTAACCCCACGATCAGGAATCCCGTGTCGCGTTGCGTTCAAACGATCAGGAATCCCGTTGCCTTATGAGTGGGTGGCTTCAACAATGCGTGCTTCTGTTCGGTCTGTTTGGATGGACCATTCCGACCTTGTCTTCCAATTTGGAATGGAAGCAGCGTGATAGTTACCGCATCGCTTCGCTTGCGATTCCAGCCAGTGGCAAGACCGGCTTTACCCTGATTACCAACCACAATCAGGGAATTCTTTTTACCAACACCCTTTCCCTTGACCGGGCTAAAGTGAATAACAACCTCTTGAACGGGGCTGGCGTGACAGCAGGAGATTGTGACGGCGACGGTTGGTGCGACCTTTATTTTTGCAATCTCGACGGCACGAATGCGCTCCTCCGAAATCTCGGCAACTGGCAATTTGAGGACGTGACTCTCTCAAGCGGCACAGCCTGTCCCGGTCAGGCGAGCACTGGCGCGGTGTTCGCAGACACAAACGGAGACGGGCTTCTGGACTTACTCGTTACCTCCTGTGGCGGGCCGGTTACACGTTTCATCAATCTAGGAGGTGGCCGCTTCACCAACACGACCAGTTCTAGCGGGCTGATTGCCGGAGCGGGGAGCACGTCTATGACGCTTGCCGATATTGATGGCGATGGCGATCTGGACTTGTACGTGGCCAACTACGCGAAGATGTCGCTGCTTCGTAGTGGCGGCGCCATCGCGATTCGCAAAGTCAACGGCCAGCCTGTTGTTACAGGTCCCGGTTCAGAGCGAATCCGTATCGTCAACGGCAAACTTGTGGAGTTAGGTGAGCCCGATGTGCTCTACCTGAACGATGGTCACGGTCAATTCTCGCCAGTGCCTTGGACCAACGGGGCGTTCCTGGATGAAGCCGGTCAACCGCTAAAGCACGCGCCGCCGGAATTGGGGCTGTCGGCCATGTTTCGAGACATCAATGGCGATGGAGCGCCTGACCTTTACGTGTGCAATGATTACGAAGCCCCGGATCGGTTCTGGATTAACAATGGTAAAGGTCAGTTTCGTGCGCTACCGAAGCTGGCCATGCGGAGCGGCAGTCGTTTTTCCATGAGCGTGGACTTTGCCGACATCAATCGCGATGGGTATGATGACCTCATTGTCGCTGACATGCTCAGCCGCACTCATTTATTAAGAACGACTCAGATGGGAATTCTGGAGCCCGAGCCACGCCGGCCCGGACAGTTCGATGATTGGCCACAGATTCGCCGGAACACCTTCTTCCTCAACCGCGGCGATGGCGGTTTCACGGAGATCGCAAATTTCGCCCATCTTGACGCATCCGATTGGACATGGTGCGTCGCCTTCATGGACGTAGACCTCGATGGTTACGAAGATCTATTGGTCGCAAATGGCCACGCGTTCGATATTCAGGATTTTGATGCGACGGAACGAATCCAGCGTCTGGGGCGTCCCCGGTCCGCCGAAGAAGCGCGTGATCATTTGTTGCAATTCCCACCGTTGCGCACCCCTAACTATGCCTTTCACAACCAAGGTGATCTAACCTTTGCCGAGACTGGCACCGAATGGGGATTTCATTCAAAGCAGGTTTCGCATGGTATGGTGTTGGCCGATTTGGATAACGATGGGGACTTGGACGTCGTCCTTAACTGCCTCAATGCTCCGCCGCTACTCTATCGCAACGATACAAGCCAACCCCGCGTCGCGATTCGCCTTAGAGGAAATACGCAAAACACAAAAGGCATCGGTGCGAAAATCAAAGTAACCGGTCTTGGATTACCTCAAACTCAACAAATCCTGGCGGGAGGACGCTACCTCTCCGGTGATGAACCCCTGCGCGCGTTTGCCGCCGGCTCAGTCACGAATAAACTGACAGTGGAAGTTACCTGGCGCTCTGGACTGCATACCGTTATTTCCCAGGTGCCAGCCAATAGTTATCTGGAGGTAGAAGAACAAAATGCCGGCCGACCGGTAATAACCAATCAAGAGAAAGGTTCACCTCTTTTTGCGGATGTTAGTTCCTTGCTCAAACACCGGCATCATGAGAATGATTTCGCGGAGTTCGAACGTCAACCCCTCCTTCCTAAAATGCTTTCGCAGCTTGGGCCTGGTCTGGCTTGGTACGATTGGGATGGTGATGGGCACGACGACTTGATTATCGGAAGCGGCCAAGGCGGGAGATCGGCAGTTCATCGCAATCAAGGGAATGGCACTTTTACATCGGTATCCGGCGAGGCCGTGATTTCCAAAACGTCGCGAGACCAATCTTCCGTTTTAGGATGGAGTCCAACTCCTAGTCGGCGTGAGCTGCTGATCGGAATTTCCAACTATGAAGATGGCCAGTCCAATGGGCCCGCCGCAGTTAGCTTGAGTTGGAATCCAGGAAAGCCCGTTAGTATCACAACGTTTCCTGGAAACTCTTCCAGCACTGGCCCGCTCGCCGTAGCTGATGTCGATGGTGATGGTGACCTCGACTTGTTTATTGGTGGGCGAGTGATTCCGGGTCGGTATCCGGCGCCGGCTTCCTCGCGTTTGTTGCGGAATCAAAACGGACAATTCACCGAGGCCGCTGCCGACAGTCGCCTTTTCGCCAACATAGGGCTCGTCACGAGCGCCATTTTTGGCGACCTCGATAGCGATGGCTTTCCCGAATTGATTCTTGGCTGCGAGTGGGGGCCAATCCGTGTCTTCAAAAACGACCACGTGCATTTTCAGGAGATAACCGAGGAAACGGGCTTCGACAAATACGTAGGGTGGTGGAATGGCGTTGCGACAGGAGATCTCGATGGCGACGGCAAATTGGATTTAGTCGCAGCCAATTGGGGCTTGAACAGTTTTTACCGTGCTTCACCGCAAAGACCCTTGGAGCTTTTTTATGGCGACTTAAATCATGATGGGCTACTGGACTTGCTGGAAACCGAATACGGGGAAAACGGCGTCGTTCCCCGCAGGGACTTGTTCGTTTTGGGAGCCGTGTTTCCCTCATTGCGAAGTCACTTTCCCACTCACCATGCTTTCGGTGAAGCCACTCTTCCCGAAATCCTTGCCACAATGCATTGGCAGGCCGAATCTGTCCAAGTCACTACTCTAAGTTCCATGTTTTTTTTGAATCGCGGTGGCAAGTTTGAAGGACTTCTACTTCCACCAGAAGCCCAGTTTACACCGGCTTTTTCTCCCTGCATTGCGGACTTTGATGGGGATGGTCACCAAGATCTCTTCTTGAGCCAGAATTTTTTTTCACTCGCACCGGACACCCCACGGCTCGATGGCGGCCAAGGATTGCTTCTAAAGGGAAACGGCCACGGCGGATTTGAGGTCATGTCCGGCGCGCAATCGGGTTTGATGATTTATGGTGAACAGCGCGGCGCCGCCGTTGGTGATTTTGATGAGGATGGTCGTATCGACCTGGCGGTCACTCAAAATGGAGCCGAAACCCGGTTGTTTCACAACGAACGCGCTGAACCGGGTCTCAGAGTGCATCTGAAAGGTCTGCCGGCAAACCCCGATGCGATAGGAACCCAAGTTCGATTGAAAATGGGCACCAACATCGGGCCCGTCGTCGAGATTCAATGCGGCTCCGGTTATTGGTCTCAAAACAGCTCCGTCGCGATCCTTCCCGCGATCAAATCGCCTTCAACCATTGAAGCACGCTGGCCGGGAGGAAAAGTTTCGCGCACGCGTGTTTCAGCTGGTGCTAAGGACGCGGAAATTTCGATCCAAGAAAGCGATTAGTTCGAGTCTTACACCAGCAACAACCTTGAAACCACTCAGCCATCAGGCAACGAGACTCCTCGTTGAAAACAAACTAGTCTTTACGGCTGGCTTTCAAGAAATCAGTCTGACCAAATGCGGGCGTCCTGGCGAATGTGCCAATATTGAGCCTTGCCGTTTGCCAATTTGATTTCGAGAGCGACTTCAAATCCATCTGGTGTCGGCTTGATCACAGGTAGGTTGACCGTCTTTCTGTCACTTCGGGGTGTCAGTTCACTGAGATTCGCTGCCCAGCGTCCATTTTTCTTTCGATAATCCCGTTGTGCATAGTAGATCTGATGCAACTGATACTTCGCGTCGTTCGCCGGGTCGGGCACAAAAGCAACCGTGCCAACTTTCTCGCGGGTAAACTGCACGTAGCCCCATTTCTCAGGACGGTGCATGTCAACGATGCCTTGGGGCGACCAGACCCAGTTATCTTCTCTTTTTCCTAGTTGTTTGCGATATTTGCCGTCCACGATATCTGTCAACCACTCCACACGCGAAAAATTGACGCGCCATTTATCTCCTTCCTCCGGTGGAGTTTTTCTGCGAGCGAATTCGGCAAGCACCTTCCAAGGGAAGGCGATTTCCACCGTCCAGCCCGTGTCAGTATCGGCGGAGTTATTTAGAGTTCCATTGACGTGTACTGCCGTCTTTAGGCCAGGTATCTCCCACTCATTGAGAGCAGGCCCGCCGTCTTTGTAGGGCTTTCTTAACCGCAGGTCCCAGCCGGTGTTAAGCGCATTCATCTCGAATTCGTAGTACTCATGGCTATCGCCATCGGGATCAATGAACACTTCAAAGTCGTTGTCATTGAAAATGACCGCGTCGTGCTGGGTGAGCGTGGCCCAAACGTGCGGCTCTTCAAGTTCTGCGGCGACATAAAAGAATTCGTCGTCCCACAGCATTTTGGCGTGCGATCGAAATCGTGGTTTGGGCTTTGCATCGCCTTCAATGTCCACAAAGTCCTTTGTCCAAGGAGCGGCCTGCCAGGCTGGCTCATCCAGTTTGCCATCGATGTTCATGGCATTGGCTCGATAACAGACGTAACCGAGCGGAGTGATGCTTTTCATCCGCGCCCAATCGTCGAGATCGCCCGCATTCAGCTGAGATGTCCAGTTGAGAACCATGAGTGACAAGATTGACCAAAGAATTGTTGTTGGAGTAAGCTTCATTGAGGAAACAAGTTGAGTAGAGTAGCAGAACATCGGTAATTTCATTGAAACAATCATGTTGGTTACAGATTTCGCCGGAGTTTGCATAAGCGCAAAGAGGCCTTATCGTAGCTACTTTAGCCCGGACTCCGAAACGGAAAAAGGGTCGCTTCGCGGAACGGGTTGTGGGCAAAGGGATTGATGCTTAAACAACTCTCTCTCATTTGATTTTTTCGATTGTTCCATCGGCATTGAGGCGAATTTCGCGCGCGC
>CAZYYS010000305.1:0-7249 GCA_964651015.1 uncultured Verrucomicrobiota bacterium | reverse complement strand
CGCCCGTCCGGTTCGGAGGGAGGGGTGGCGCCAACACGCCATCCCTACCCCTATCCACTGGTTGCGGCACCGAGCAGCACTGGGCTGTAGGCACAGCCATGCTTTTTGGTACGCATCAAATTTCCACGGAACCGGCCTGCGACAGCACATCGTCGCTAGACGCATTGTGATCTCTGCTTGCGGACAATCAAGCTCTACGCTTCCAAAGCTGCCAGCCGAGGAGCAACGCGCCAAAAGTAAATAACCCAAACACGCTCGGCTCAGGCTCGGCTTGTGGTGAGAAAGAAATGTCGTCGAGAAAGACGTCATTGGGAAATCCCATACTGGACAAGTTGGGCGCAGTAAATCGTAACTCACCTGTCTGGCCAGCGAAAGCAGAGATGTCGGCGCCAAAAAGAGTTCCAAGCCCCGGCCCACTCACCAATGGCGACAGGGAAAGCGACTGGCCGCCGAAGGTGACTAGGATTTGGGGGCCAAATGCCAGAAACCGTAATGATAAAGCATCCACTGGGATCATTCCCGTCTGAGAAATAGCGGCATCGACTTGCCCGGAACCACTGGGGCTCAACCCGGCCTGCATCAAAACCGTATATTGGCCTTGAAAGATTATCCCCGTTCCGGGGCCCCATCAAATCCAAGCTGGCAGTGCCCACATAACGATTATTGTAAAGAACTGTAGATTGTTGAACGCCGCCCAAAAAACCGCTCCATCTTGGCAGCGCATTTTCGATGGACACGAAGCCGAAGGTATCTGGAACAAGCGGGAGAACCGGCGACTCGAAATCGAAATTCTGAAAGGTTCCTTGGCCAAAAGTTGCCCAAGAAGTTATCCCGCCAACCATTGCGCAAACAATCGTTTTTTCAACGTTCTCATAAGTTTTCGCGGTTTATTCGTTGCTCAATTGGACTACTTAATACTTACCGACGCACAAATGGGTCGCCGACCGCTTGGTAGTAGATCGTTTGCAGAGTTCGGTGTGCCCCAAGCTTATGTGGATGAGGCCATCGAGTATGTGCGTCGCTTGTGGAATCCAGGCAGCGGAGTTTCAAACCAAACCGGCAGGTAAGTTCAAGCTGGCAGGCGAACAGGGGAACTGGTATAAAGCGCCATCGCATCATGTCACTTTCGTTTCATACCGGATCGCCGATGGCCAAACTATTTTTCATCACGATGGTTTTTATTACAGGGACAAGCATGAGCACGCTCGCGCAGGGTACGGAACGACAACTGACTTTTTCCCCAAAAAATCACGAACTCGATAACAACGACAACTTTTCCCCTGACCTGAAGTTTCTCTGCTATGACACGCGTGAAGTGTTCGGTCCGGGCATTGACCGATCCCGCAGTGTCGAAAAGGTGGAAATTGCAACCGGCAAGGAAACCGTGCTTTACGCTCCACCGTTCAGCACGAGTGATCAGGCTGCTCCCGGCATCGGTGCGGCTTCTTTCAACCCGATTACCGGCCGGGTTGGGTTCATTCACGGTCCGCCGCTGGAAACCTTGGCCGTGCGCGGCCCTTATGCGAAGACGAATCGTAACGGGGCGGAAGTGAGCGGGGATGGTTCGGGAAAGTTGAGCTGGCTTGATGAACGGGACGTGGCGACCGGGCGCGACACGACTCCCGGCGCCCACCGCGGCGGCACCCACCGGCACGAATACAGCCGCAACGGAAAAAGAATCGGCTTTACCTACGACGACGCGCTCCTGCCGCAATATGCCCGCAGCGTCGGATACATGGAAAAGAATCCGCGCGCCCCCGGCGAGGCGTCTCACTATTTCGCGCTGCTCGTTCCGGTGGTGCCGCAAGGAACGGCGAAACCCGGCGAGATCGAGTCGGCCTTGGGCGATTCGTGGGTGGACCGTGAGGGGTTGATGCGGGCTTTCATCGGCAAGGTGCGACAGCCGGATGGCGTTTCCTACCAGCAATCGCTTTTTGTTGTCGATGTTCCTGCTGGCGTTGATATCACGACTGCCGATTCCGGTTCCGCCACACGATTTCCCCAGCCGCCGAAAGGCGTTCGCATCCGGCGACTGACTCAGGGTTTCGCGGCGGGAATCGTTCGAGGCAGTTACGACGGTAAGCGCATCGCCTACTTTGGTCACGACAGCAACGGCGTCTCGCAAGTGTTCATCATCCCGTCAAACGGCTCCGAAACGGCTACCGACCCAAAACTTCGCTCGCTGCAAGCAACCCACCTGCCTCGCGGCACGACAAACGGTTTGCGCTGGCACGTCTCGGGAGACCTTATCGCTTGCATCAGTGCTGGTGGCGTGGCGGTAACCTGCGTAAAGCCCGGAAAACAATTTGGCAAATCGATATTCCTGACGCCCCAAGACGATGGACCGGCGCGCAAAGATTTGGTGTGGTCGCCAGACGGCAAATTGCTCGCTTACGACCGACCGACACTGACTTTGGACAAAGCGGGCCAGCGCCAGAAAACCTACGACGGAAAGGATTTCAACCAGATTTTTCTGATCGACACTTCCGATCTGGAACGACGCTTCAAGTGATTGGGACGGCAATGCAACGAACAAGGACTTTCCTTTACCTCCCGCTTTGGTATACCGACCGCAAGCTGATGCACCGAGAATATTCTGTCACCAAATTGAAACCGTTAGCGCCCACCTCGACCTGTTTATGAAGACCTTTGCCAAAATGTCCATTGTCACATGCATTGCGTTGGTTTTAATGAACTTTTCCAGTTCCAGTCGTGCCGAAGCCGACTCAGGCTGGACGGTTTTGTTCGACGGCAAATCGACCGCCGCTTTTCGCGGTTTCAAACAAGACTCGTTCCCATCCGGTAGTTGGGCGATCGAAGATGGGACCTTGAAGTCGCTGCCCACAAAGCACATTGATCTGATTACCCGCGAGAAATACGAGAACTTCGAGTTGGAGTTGGAGTGGAAAGTGGCGAAAGAGGCCAATAGCGGCATCATGTTTCGTGTTTCGGAAGAGGCGGTGGAGACTTACCGCAGTGGGCCGGAGATGCAGGTGGTTGATGACGACAACACCGGGGACGGCAAGAATCCCAAGACCTCCGCCGGCGCGCTCTACGCCCTGATCGCGCCAACCAACAAGAAATACAATCCGGTCGGCGAATGGAATCGAATTCGCCTGATCGTACAGGGCAATCACGCCGAACATTGGATGAACGGCGCAAAGATTTTGGAATACGAATTGGGCAGTGAGTCGTTGAAAGCGCTGATCGCCAATTCCAAGTTCAAAGCGTGGCCGCGATTCGCCCAGGAGAAGACCGGTCACATCGCGCTCCAACATCACGGTGGCAATGTCCAGTTTCGCAAGGTGCGCGTGCGTCGGTTGTGAGACAAAGCGGCGAATGGAAAACAAATCCCAAATAAGTTCATGACTATGAATAGAAGAGTTCGCGTCGGTTTCGTCGGGTCTCAATTCATCACCACGATTCACGCCGAGTCGTTTCATCGCTGTGCCGATGCCGAGATGTTCGCCGTGGCCTCACCGACAAAAGGCAATGCCAAAAATTTCGCAAAGAAGTTTGGCATCCCGCATCACTTCACCGACTACCGGCAGATGCTGGCAATGGACGAACTGGACATGATCGTCATCGGCGCGCCGAACCTCCTGCATTGCGAGATCACGGAAGCCGCCGCCGCCGCCGGCAAACACGTAGTCTGCGAGAAGCCGTTGTGCATGAATCTCGCCGAAGCTGATCGCATGATCGCCGCGTGCAAAAAGGCGAAGGTCAAATTGATGTACGCCGAGGAACTTTGCTTCGCGCCCAAATACGTCCGCCTGAAACAACTGCTCGACGACGGCGCACTGGGAAAGCCGGTCTTGATCAAGCAATCCGAGAAGCACGATGGCCCGCATGCTCCGCATTTTTGGGACGTAAAGCGTTCCGGCGGTGGTGTAACGATGGACATGGGGTGCCATGCGATTGAGTTTTTCCGCTGGATGCTCGGGCGTCCCAAGATCAAGTCCGCCTACGCTCAGATGGGAACGTATGTCCACACGGACAAAACCAAAGGCGACGACAATGCCATTCTGATCTTCGAGTTCGAGAACGGGGTCACGGCGATGGCCGAGGAAAGCTGGACGAAACTCGGCGGCATGGACGACCGCAGCGAGGTGCATGGCTCGAAGGGCGTCGCTTATGCCGACCTCCTTCACGGCAATTCGATTGAAACTTATAGTTCCGTTGGCTATGGCTACGCGGTGGAGAAGGCTGGTTCGACGGTCGGCTGGTCGTTCACCATTTACGAGGAGGCGTGGAATTACGGTTTCCCGCAGGAGATGGCGCACTTCGTCGATTGCGTGAAGAATGACAAGCAACCGTTGGTGACCGGCGAAGATGGTCGCGCCGTGCTCGAAGCCATCTTTGCGTGCTACGAATCCGCGCGCACCGGCAGGAAGGTGGTATTGCCGTTCAAAACCAGCGCCGCCAAACCGTACGATCTCTGGGTCAAAAGTTAAGCGGCGGCAATGTGATCGAGCGGCGAGCGCGCGCGGCCCGCGTGCATTCGTCGCCGGCTCGGCGACGAATCCGTGCTTCTGCCATCAAATGAACGGCGTAGCTTGGCGCACGAAGTATTCGGCGAGCCGTCCACCCTCCGCAGTGAGACTGCTACGGAGGACGGGCCGAACACGGCAGGCCGGCGGCCTACGGTCCTCGGAACGACTGCGGTGAGTCTCGGGATGAAAGAATTCAGCAAAGCCATCGGCATCGACATCGGCGGGACGAAAATCGCCGTGGGCGCGGTGGATGGCAAAGGAGCAGTCCTTGCTCGTGCAGAATTTCCGACGGAATCGACTACTGGTTTCGACCACGCAATGAAACGAATCGTGTCGGCCATCGATCAGATCGCAACTCAGGTGGGATGGCGGAGAGAAGAACTTTGCGGCATCGGCATTGGCTGCGCGGGGCCGGTAAATCCGAAACGGGGAACGATTCACAATCCGTACACACTGCCGGGTTGGGATGGTTGCGACATTGTCACGCCGTTGAACAAGGCGTTCGGCGTTCCGGTTTATCTGGAGAACGACGCCGATGCCGCGGTGTTGGGTGAAGCGCTCGCCGGCGCGGCGCGAGAATGCGGCGACGTGGTGATGCTCACCTTCGGCACCGGGATCGGCACGGGCATCCTCGTGCACGGGCGCATCCACCGCGGCGTTCAGGATGAACATCCCGAAATGGGCCACATCCCGGTCGAATCGGACGGATCGAACTGCTACTGCGGACGCAACGGTTGCTTTGAATCCATCGCCTCGGGTACCGCGATCACCGAGGCTGGACGCGCGAACAACTTCCGGGATAGTCAACATGTCTTCGAAGCGGCCGGACAAGGAGATCCTGCGGCGCAAAAAATCGTGAGCCGCGCGGCACGAGCCACGGCTACAGCCGCATGGACGATTCTCCACACCTTCCTGCCGGAACGAATCATCCTCGGCGGCGGAATCATCGACGACCACTTCGAATTATTTGCCGCGCCGATTCACGAAGCCATCGCGGCAGCGACGATGGTGCCGCGACAGTGAACCGGCTCGTCCACGCGCCATCGACGGGGAGATTCCGATCGATCTGGAGGCGATCTGCCTCAAGGCGCTGAACCGCTCACCCAAAGATCGATACGCTTCGGCTGGCGAACTGGTGGTCGAGCTGGAATGCTTTCTCAAGGGCGAGCCGATCAGCGCAAGGCCGGTTGGCACAGTTGGCAGGACCTGGCGCTGGTGCCGGCGCAAACCGGTCTTGGCGGCGATGACTGGTGCTGTCGCTACCCTCCTGCTCGCGGTGACAGTGGTTTCGACAGTCGCCGCCATTCGCATCGGTGTCGAGGCCCGGCGAGCCGAACAGAATGCGCGTGAATTACGTCTAAACCTCTATGTCGCCGACATGAACGCGGCCTATCATGCAATCGCGAACAACAACCTCGGGCTGGCACGCGAGCTCATCAGAAAATACCTGCCCAAAGCTCAACGTGTTTATGATGGGGTAGTGAAGGAGATCGGTGCTTCCTCTACGGAGGATCTCCGCGGATGGGAATGGCGTTTCTTGTGGCAGCGATGTCAAGGCGACTCCTTGGCCACCCTCCGAGGTCATTCCAGCTTCGCCACATGCGCGGCATTTTCTCCGGACGGCAGAACCCTGGTGACCGCCAGCTTCGACCAGACGGTGCGAATCTGGGACTCGGCAACAAAACGAACTATGCGCCGCCTGACCGGATTCGCCAACCCGATCCAGCGGAATTCCGTGGCTTTCTCGCCCGATGGGAAATTGCTGGTGGTGGTTGACGGCGCCGACCTCCATGTTTTCGAAACCACGACCTGGAACAAGCTGCGCACCCTGCCGAACCAGACACTCGCAGGCCGGATTTTTTCTCTGCCGATTGCGTTTTCTCCCGACGGCAAGACCCTTTCGTGCAATACAGACACGGGGCTTAGGCAATGGGACGCCCATTCTTGGGAGCAACGCGCCAGTCAGCGGTCAAACCGCGTTGGCGATTTTGGCCGCCTACTCGTGTACTCACCAACGGACGGACGACGGATTGCGGCAGCGACGGATGATGGTGTTGAGATTTGGGATGCTGCCTCAGACGTGCCAAGCAATCATTTCCTTGGTCGCCTCCGTTGGCCTACCTGCGTTGCCTTTTCTCCGGATGCGAAGTACGTGGCGGCTGTGGGCATCGAGGGGCTGGCGGTGATCTGGGACGCCGAAGAAGGTAAGGAGATCCGACGCTGGAGTGCCGATTCAATCTTCCCGCTGGCATTGGCTTTTTCACGTGACGGCAAGCGACTCGCCACCGGAGGTGCCGATCAGATCATACGTCTGTGGGAGACTGAGAAAGGAAGCCTGGTTGCTTCCTTGAACGGGCATCACAATGAAATCTGGGCGCTGGCGTTTTCGCCGGATGGACGGACTTTGGTTTCAACCAGCAAGGATGGGATGGCCAGATTTTGGTCCGCTGAGCCCGAGATTGCCACAGGCAAGCGGTTGACTCGCGGAACAGCGCTCCACTTTTCCGCTGACAGCAGTACGCTGGCCCTGTTCACCACGAACTCCACGGTTCAACACTGGGACGTCCGATCGAAGCATCTGGTCAGCACTTCAAGAATTCCGGATCGCCCCCAACAACTCGACAGCATTGACACCTCACCGGATGGTCGGCTGTTGGCACTCGTCGGGACCAATGGAATCGCCCGTGTTTGGGATCAAATTTCCGGGGAGCTAATCGCTGAACTCCTTCTCGACTCTCCACCCAAATGGCCTTCGG
>CAZYYS010000304.1:0-7285 GCA_964651015.1 uncultured Verrucomicrobiota bacterium | reverse complement strand
GCGTCAGGCCGAGGATCGGGAATCCCAACCCAGTGGCGGGATTGTGGACAGCCAGAGCGTCAAGCGCAGCGAATGCAGCGACGAGCGCGGCGACGACGCGGGCAAGAAGATCAACGGCCGCAAACGCCATCGGCTGGTGGACCCCCTCGGGCTGGTGTTGTTGGTGATGGTGCTGCCCGCCAACATTCAGGATCGCGACGGCGCGCGCCAACTGCTGGACAAACATTTTGGACGGCGCACGCGGCGTCTCGTCAAACATCTGTGGGCCGATGGCGGCTACGCGGGCACCTTCGTGGCGTGGGCGCTGGCGATGTGGCGCTGCACGGTCGAAATCGTCAAACGCACAGGTGGAGCGCACCTTTGGCTGGCGCAACCGTTATCGCCGACTCAGCCGCGATTACGAACGCCAGGGTCAAACCGGCGAAACGATGGTGTAAGTCGCGATGATTCGCCTCATGCTCGCTCGCTTGGCATCACCTTGATCACTTTTTAAACAGGCTCTTAGTCATTCAACAACAACTTCACTAAACATCAAATGAATAAACTACAAAAGAAGGTCGCCTTGGTCTGGGGGACGGCCGCCATGGTATTGACCAGTGTTATGGCCGGCGAAAAACCCGAGGGGAAAACGGCGCCAGCCAAAACCGACGCGCCGACGACCGCTACCAAATCCGAACCGCTCTTTGCAGATCCGGTCATTGTCAAAGGCAAGGGCTTTGAGGTCAAGCGCAGCCAGTTGGACGAAGTAGTGACCAGTTTCAAAGCAACCATGGCGGCACAGGGCCGGAATGTTCCAAGCGAGCAGTTGGGGTTGTTTGAGAAGCAATTGCTCGAGCGTTTGATCCAGATCCAGTTGATGCTGGTGAAGGCAACAGATGCCGACAAAGCCAAGGGCCAAGAAGACGGCGAAAAACGATTCACCGCCTTCAAAAACCGCGCGCCCGATGAAGAAATGCTGGCCCGCCAGTTGAAGTCCATGGGCATGACAACCGAACAATTGCGCGCCAGGCTGATCGACGAGGCGACGGGCGAGGCGGTGCTGGAACGGGAGTTGAAATCGAAGATCACAGTGACTGATGATCAGGTAAAAAAGTATTATGATGACAACCCGGCCCAGTTCGAAGAACCGGAAACTGTTCGCGCCAGTCACATTCTCATCGGTACACGGGACGCGAAAAGTGGTGCGGAGTTGTCTGAGGAACTGAAAAAGGAGAAGAAAAGGCAGGCGGAGGGCGTGTTAAAACGTGCTCAAGCAGGTGAAGACTTTGCGAAACTGGCGAAGGAATTTTCAGATGACCCCGGCTCCAAAGACAAGGGCGGCGAATACACCTTCCCGCGCGGGCAGATGGTGCCGGAGTTTGAAACCGCCGCCTTTGCCTTGAAGCCGAACGAAATCAGCGGGATTGTAACGACGCAGTTTGGTTATCACATCATCAAGATGAGCGAGAAAAAGCCGGCGCATAAGGTGGAACTGGCCGAAGTTGCCAAGGATGTTAAAGAGGGGCTTACCCAGCAGGAGGTCCAAAAGCAAATACCCGAATACTTTGCGAAGCTGAAGAAGGAAGCGAACGTGGAAATCCTGGAGGAGAAATTCAAAGACAGAGAAAGCCCTATTGGAGGAGAACCGCCGGCCGCCAAACCGGGCACGCAACCAGAAAAGAAGTAAACCGCGGAGGCGCGAAAGCGTTGGCTCAGTATTTTTTGGAATACTTTGTCCGCGATTCGTGTTCTTCAGGGGCGGGTGACGAGGGTGTAGGGAAAGCGGACGGCGCGGCGGCGGTCGCATCAGCAGGCACGCCTGTCCTTTCACTCTTTGCCGGAGCGGCTTGTTCTGGCGGCGCATTAACCGCTTCCACAAACGCCAAGCGCAGCATCGTCAGACTTTGCTTCAACAACGCTTGCTCCTGTTTTTCGAGATTGCCCCTGGTCTTCACCTCCAGCATTTCCAGTTGGTCGATAAACATTTTGGCGCCTTCCAAATCCCTGACGACTTGCCCTGTTTCCGGGTGCGGCGTTTTTCCAAGTAGCATACTCGCCAGATTGGTCTGTTGAACGACCATGCTGGCAAAAAGCGCCGACATGATTTCTTCGCGGCTGGCGCCGGCCATCTCGCCGCGGGACAGTGAATCGCTCATGCGATGTTATCTTTTCCATTCTGGCGGATTTCCGCCAACAAAAAATGGACCAGATGCTTCAAGCGCTGTTGCAAATCGACTGTTTCCAGGATCGTCTGGCGTTCTACGGGGCCAGCCAGCACGGCGCACGAGATCAAGTCCGCCGCCTGTTCGGGATCGGTCAATTTGTCCAGGTAGTTGAGCACATCTTTGTAGGAAAAGTTTGGAGGGGCCGATTGATCGGCGAATTTTTTTGTGGCTTTCGATTGCGAAATAACAGGGAAGGGAAATGGCAGGCCAAGCCGCATGCGCTCCTCCAGGAGCTCACGGACTTTGTGCATCAAGGCATCCACCGCCACGGAGTCGGTGGAAGAGGATTGCAACGGGCGGATGCGCTGTACGCGGTAGGGCTTGTAACGGACCGTTTCCTCCAATTCCACCCGCGTGATGCCCTGCAAGATCAAGTGCGAAGTGCCGTCCTTGTGCCCCACTGAGACACGGATCAACCCGAGACCGGCCACGGCTGATGGAGTTTCCCGAGTGCGTCCCGGCTTTTGCATCGCCACGGTAAACATGCGGTGGGAATCGAGCGAATCGGCCAGCATCTTTCGGTAACGCGGCTCGAAAATGTAGAGCGGAATCAAAGCCTGCGGGAAAAGTGTGGCATTCGGCAAGGTCATTACGGGAACCTCTGGCGGCAACTTCATGACAACAACTTAGGTGAGCGTGTCGATTAATCAAGGCTGAGATGGAGGTCGCAAAAGCAGCCGGCCTGCGCTTGACGCTTCACCATTCGTTCGTTAGGTTGCGCTGCCAATAAAAAAAACTGTTTATGCAAAATTTTCTGATCCCGCATGTGATCGAGCAGACGGGCCGCGGTGAGCGCGGGTATGATATTTATTCACGGCTGCTTGTGGATCGCATCGTTTTCCTCGGCACACCGGTTGACGACATGGTTTCCAACGTCATCATCGCCCAGTTGCTGTTCCTGCAAATGAGCGACCCCAAAAAGGACATTCACCTTTACATCAATTCGCCGGGCGGCAGCGTCACCGCAGGTTTGGCCATCTACGATACGATGCAATTTCTGACGTGCGACGTGAACACTTACTGCATCGGCCAGGCCGCCAGCATGGGCGCCGTGCTTTTGTGTGGCGGCACCAAAGGCAAACGGTTTGCGCTGCCCAACTCCAACATCATGATCCACCAGTTGCTGGGCGGCGCCGAAGGCGCGGCCAGCGACGTGGAAATCCGCGTCAAATACATGCTCAAACTCAAGCAACGGCTGAATTCCATCATCTCAAAACACACTGGCCAGGCAGAATCTGCGGTCGAAAGAGCCTGCGACCGGGACAACTTCATGACGCCGGAGGAAGCCAAGGAATTCGGGCTGGTGGACGCGGTGGTCGTTTCGCGCAAACAAGTTCCCGGCCTGCCGGACGCAACCAGCGTGGTCGCCTGATGAAGTCTCAACGCTCAACGATAAACTGTTAACCTGTCCGATGGCGCGGCCGACGAACATCACCCTTTGCAGCTTTTGCGGTAAATCTCACGCCGAGGTCAAAAAGCTGATCGCGGGGCCAGGCGTTTACATTTGTGACAGTTGCGTCATCTTTTGCAAAGGGGTACTCGACAAGGAACTCGCCGCCGAAACGCGGAAACAGGCGCCGCGTTTCAACGTTCCCAAACCCGCTGAAATCAAAAGCCTGCTTGACCTGCACTGCGTTGGTCAGGACCATGCCAAGAAGACACTGGCGGTCGCCGTGCACAATCATTACAAGCGCATCCTCCAGGAGCCGTCGGCCCGATCCGGCAAGGAAGAAGGTTACACGGCGGGCGTGAATCGCCATGCTGAAGTGGAGATCGAAAAGAGCAATATTCTGATGATTGGCTCGACGGGCTCCGGCAAAACCCTTCTCGCCCGCACCTTGGCCCGGATTCTCGACGTGCCTTTTGCCATCGCCGATGCCACCACGCTCACTGAGGCCGGTTACGTTGGAGAAGACGTGGAGAACATCATCCTGCGCTTGCTCCAAAACGCCGATTATGATGTGAAGCGTGCCGAGCGAGGCATCGTTTACATCGACGAAATCGACAAGATTGCCCGCAAAACAGAAAACGTCTCCATCACCCGTGATGTTTCCGGCGAAGGCGTGCAACAAGCGTTGCTGAAAATTTTGGAAGGAACGATTTGTAGTGTCCCTCCCCAAGGTGGCCGCAAACATCCGCAACAGGAATACATCCGGGTCGATACGCGAGACATCCTGTTCATTTGTGGCGGCGCCTTTGTCGGTCTTGAAAGAGTCATCCAGCGGCGGCTCGGCAATCGCGTGATGGGCTTTAGCGCGGTGGAACAGGCGCGCAAGGCCGACGCGGTCGAACGTCGGGAAGTTCTGGAACGGGTCGAACCCGAAGATCTGCTCAGTTTCGGTTTCATTCCGGAGTTCATCGGCCGATTGCCGATGGTAACGGTGTTGGCGGAACTCACCGAGGACCAGTTGGTCGCCATCCTCACTGAAACCAAAAACGCACTCACCAAACAATTCTCCAAGCTCATGGCAATGGAAGGAGTGGAACTGGAGTTTTCACCTGACGCGCTGCGCGAACTGGCGGTTCAAGCGTTGAAAAAAGGAACCGGCGCGCGTGCGCTGCGTGGTTTGCTGGAGAAGCTGATGCTGGATGTCATGTATGATGTCCCCAACTGCGGCGACATTCTCACCGTGAACATCACCCGCGCCGCCGTCCTCGGCGAAGCCAAGCCAATGATTCGCCGCAAACAGGACAAGGCGGCGGCCTAGTTCACTTTAATGCAGCGCACTTGACGGGGCTGACTCTTATACTTGCCCTCACCATCTAACTCTCAACCCAAAGCCAGAGTTTCCGCCTTGCGAAAAATCATACTGCTGCTGCCACCAGATCACCCACCTGACTCGTGGTGTAACCCATCTTGCCGGCGGCAAGGCTCTTAATTTTTTCGCGAGTGATTTTGATCACAGCCTCCTCGATGGCCTTGGCTGCCACAGTTTCACCAAGGAAATCGAGCATCATCTGGCCGGCACAAATCGCTGCCAGCGGATTGATCACACCCTGGCCGGTGTATTTCGGCGCGCTGCCGCCGATGGGCTCGAACATGCTCGCGCCCTGCGGATTGATGTTGCCGCCCGCCGCGATACCCATGCCGCCCTGCACCATCGCGCCGAGATCGGTGATGATGTCGCCGAACATATTGTCGGTCACAATCACATCAAACCACTCCGGATTCTTCACAAACCACATCGTGGTTGCATCCACGTGGGCGTAGTCGCGCTTGATGTCGGGAAAATCCTTTTGGCCGATTTCGTGAAACGCGCGCTCCCAGAGATCGAAGGCGTAGGTCAACACATTGGTCTTGCCGCAAAGCGTGAGTTTCTTCTCTTTGTTGCGCCTGCGGGTGAACTCGAATGCAAAGCGCAGGCAGCGCTCGACGCCCCGCCGCGTGTTCACGCTTTCCTGGATGGCGATTTCGTGGGGCGTGCCCTTGAAGACAAAGCCACCGGCGCCAGTGTAAAGTCCTTCATTGTTTTCGCGCACAACGACGAAATCAATGTCCTTCGGTCCCTTGTCCTTCAGCGGGCAGAAGCGTTCGTCGTAAAGTTTCACCGGACGGAGGTTGATGTATTGCTCCAGCTCGAAGCGCAGGCGAAGCAAGATTCCTTTTTCCAGAATTCCGGGCTTTACGTCAGGATGGCCGATGGCGCCGAGCAAAATCGCTGGAAACTTGCGAAGCTCCTCAACCACACTGTCGGGCAAAGCCTCTTTCGTCCGCAGATAACGGTCGCCGCCGAGATCGTAGGGAGTGTAGTTGAGTTTGAGGCCGAATTTTTTCGCGGCGACGTCGAGGACCTTGACCGCTTCGCGAACGACTTCCGGGCCGGTGCCGTCGCCGCCGAGCACTGCAATGTTATAGCTTTTCATGGATAAATAATTTTCCCGGCCCGGGTGCCGGGCAACAGGAGTGGGGATGCTAAGGTTTCGGCGCGTCGTGGCAACGGAATTTTGCGAAGCGGACTTTGACGGGCACGTTCTAATACCCCGGCGACATGTTCACGCTGACCATGCGTGGTGTGACACGCGAGAGTTCCTTCCCGTTTCGATCGTAAGCCAGTACGAGAAGTTGGTGTGCGCCCGGCGTTGCCAGATCGCTTGGCCATTGGGCCGTCATGCGCTGAAAGTTTCCTTCGGCTTCAAACGTTTCCCGCTTTCCGGGAAATTCGCCGAGCGTCGAACCCTTCAAATCAAGAACTCTAAAAACCACTTTACCGATCTGGTCAGCCTGGTCCGGCGGTAGCGCAAGGTAACCAGTGACGTGAGGCTTGCTGTTCTGCGTCCACGGGGTGTCGCAGCGGACTGGCGTCATGACCGCACCACAGGCTGCCCAATGCGCCGGGTCAAGGCGCTCGACAAGTTGAATCTGCCCAAGACTGGCCGGTTGCTGAACAGATAACGGACTGCCGTAAGCGAACGTACGAAACACGCGCGGTCCACCGTCGCTGTAACAAAGCTCTGCATCAAGGGCGATGACCTCGTTTAGCTTCGGTTTGAAACCAGGAAAATTCGACCACGGTAATTTGAATTCCACTTCCATCCCGACCTTGGTGCGGCGGGCAGCGACCTCGACGCCGGTCTTGGGAATGGCCTGAAGAAAGCCCGGCCGCAGGCAAAACCGCGGTTGAACCTCCGCCATTTTCAACCCACTCCAATAACAATGCACGGCGCCGGGGTTCGCGTTCGTCGGCCAGGCCTGGCTCCGAAAGTCGGAGTTTTGCCGCGTGTCGAAATACCATTCCACGGCGTCGCCCTCCCAAAGGTGGTTGTCGTCGGCGCTGCTGAACGGTTTGGTGTCGAGCGTGCGAAGACCGGCGTAAAACGCCTCGTCATCCCACATGTAGAAAAACTGCGCGGCGCGATTCCTCAAATCGCTGTTGAAATATTCGACCGGTGTGCAGAACGAGCCTTTGAATTCGGACAAGTCGCCATCGATCTTCATGTTGGCCGGTGCGCGCGTGGCGAGGCCGCGAACCCCTGTCGCCAAAGGACCCGCCTGCGCAACGACAGAGTTTGCGCACACGATGAATGAGGATAGAACAATGAGAGCAAGGGCACCGTTTGGTTTAGATCGGTTCATTTTCATA
>CAZYYS010000303.1:0-7292 GCA_964651015.1 uncultured Verrucomicrobiota bacterium | reverse complement strand
ATCCGCACGAGTAAATTGTTTCCAAGATCGCAACGTCCCGCAGAAATGAGGCCTCATCAATCTCTGTTTCCGAATTTTGTTTCAATGCGGCCAACTCCCTCAGTGGTGATTGAAGCAACTCAGCCATTTGCGGCGCTGTCAAAAATTGCGGCAACCGCTTTCCAATGTTTGGCAACGAAAGATTCTTTATAGGCGACGCCGTTAAAGCTCCTTGTCGGATGAGGAATTTGTAGAGGGACCGCAACGCGGAGAAACGTAATTGGATGGCGGCACGACTCAGATTTCGGCGGCCCAAGAATCGAAGATACGCACGAAAATCATCTCGCTTCAATGTTGCCCAATGCGGCGGTTGTTGCCGTTCCTGCTCGTGCCACTGGTGGAATTCCCCGAGGGCCTGTTTGTAATTCCGCTGCGTGTAAACCGATGCCCCCCGGTCCGTGGCAAGATGCAGCAGAAACTTCCTTTGCCATTTGTCCAAATGTGTCGGGTCATCTGGTATGTCGTCCGTCATACGGCGACCCTACGATTCTTCCCGCGGCGGAAACTCGAATGTCACCTTGCCGTTATCGTCCATCACGAGGAAGGCAGGAAAAGGTTTGCCGGCTTTGGAAATGAATTTCGCCAACAGATCACTCTTGCCTGATGTCAGTAGTTTCTGCAACTGAGTATGGTCGATGGGCTGCTCTAAGATCACTTTGCTGACCTTGAATTTGCACGGCTTCTTGTCGGCTTGGGACCTTTCGCAGAGATAATTCGAGTCAGATTCGAAGACTTTTCCGCTGCATTTGGGACATTTGCCGAGCGGTGTCTGACTGCTGAAATCAAGCTTCGGTTGAGGTTCTTTCGATGTTGCGATTTTAGATTTTTTTTCGCGCGGAGCAAATTCAAATTTCACCTCGCCATCCTTGAGCACAAGGAAGGCCTCGAATTTACGTTTTGTCTTGTTGGAAACGAATCCCTTGAGCAAATCCGTTTTTCGTTCCGCCAACAACTTCGTGATCTGCGCGGGCAAAATCTCCTGCTGCAATATGATTTTCCCCGTGCGGAACTTGCAAGATTTTGCCGCGCCCGCCTGGTTCTCGCAAACGTAATTCATTCCGCCATCGAACACCCGTCCGCCGCACGCCGGACATTTGCCAAGCGGTTCTTTGCCGGTGAAATCCATGGGCGCAGCAGCATCGCCGTCCCTGTCACCATTGCCAAAATCGAATTCGATCTTGTGCTCGGCGTTCATCTTGAGCACCGCCGCAAACGGCCGGCCCTGCTTGCTCATGAACCCTTGCAACGGCCCGACCTGTTTCTCGGTAATGAGCTTCTCGACCTCTTCAGGCTCAAACATCCGGCTGCACAAAGTTTTCCAGACCGCGAAATCACATTTCTCACACTGGAACTGTTTGTATTTCTCGTGGACTTCGCCGCCACATTTCGGACAAGGTGTCTTTAGCACTCCGAAGTCGCCGGGTATCGTGTCTTGCTCGTATTTTTTTGCGCGATCCACAATGCGGCGCGTCATGTCCGCAATCCCCGTCATGAATTCGTCGCGGCTCTTCTGTTTGCGTTGAATCTGGCGCAACTGAAATTCCCAATCGCCGGTCAATTCCGGCTTGGTGAGTTCAGGAATTCCCAAGCCATTCAGCAGTTCCATCAACGAAAATGCCTTTGCCGTCGCCTGCAACTCGCGCCCGTTGCGATGGATATATTGCTCGTAAATCAAACCTTCGATGATCGCCGCGCGCGTGGCGGGCGTGCCAAGTCCTTTCTCGCTCATGGCCTCGCGCAATTCATCATCGTCCACGAGTTTACCCGCGCCTTCCATCGCCGAGAGCAACGTCGCTTCCGTGTAACGCGGCGGCGGCTTGGTCACGTTTTGCTTCACTTCGATAGCACTGGTTTTGACCGTTTCGCCCGGATTCACGGGCGCAAGACTGGGATTATCGTCTTCACTCTGCGCTTCCTTCCCATAAACCGCGAGCCAGCCCGGGTTGACCAAAACCTTTCCTGCGCTTTTGAATGGTTCGCCTTCCACACGAGTGATGCGGGTCGTTTCCAAAAACTCTGCCGCGGGATAAAAAATGGCGAGGAACCGCTTCGTCACCATGTCGTAAAGCTTTTGCTCCGGCTCAGACAAACCCTTGGGAGCTTGCGTTGTCGGAATGATTGCAAAGTGGTCGGAGACTTTGGCGTTGTTGAAGATGCGTTTGTTCGGCCGCACCCAATCGCTCTTCAGAATCGTCTCGGCAAATGAACTGTAACGCGTGACGAATTGCGTTCCGGTGGTTGGGCCGTGCCCCGTAAACATATCCAACGTTGTTTTCACCGTGCCGATGTAATCCTCCGGCAGCGCGCGCGAGTCCGTTCTCGGATACGTGAGCACCTTGTGGCGCTCGTAAAGCGCCTGGGCGAGGCCCAGCGTGTTCTTGGCGCTAAAGCCAAAGCGGGAGTTCGCATCTCGCTGCAAGCTCGTCAAATCATAGAGCAACGGCGAGAGCGACGTGGTGGGTTTGCTTTCTTCAGTTACAATCCCCGGCTTGCCAAGGCATTCGCTTCGGATGCCTTCGGCTTTTTCCCTTTCCCAAATGCGCTCTGGTTTGAGTTGTTCATCGCCATCCTTTTCCGGCTTGGAAAATCTTTCGTCAAACCAGCGCCCCGTATATGGTCCGGCTGCCGCGTCGAAAGTGCCAATAACTTCCCAGTAATCGCGCGGCACAAATTTCTTAATCCTCTCCTCGCGCTCCACCAGGATCGCCAGGGTCGGCGTTTGCACGCGGCCCACGGTCGTTTTGAAAAAGCCGCCGAGTTTCGAGTTGAACGCCGTCATCGCTCGCGTCCCGTTGATGCCCACGAGCCAGTCCGCCTCGGAACGGCTGATGGCCGCGTCGGACAACGGCTGCATCGAAGCGTCATCGCGCAGCGATGCAAACCCCTCGCGGATGGCCGCCGGCGTCATGGACTGCAGCCAGAGACGCTTGATCGGCTGTTTCGCTTTCGTGTAACGGACAATGTTGCGAAAGATCAATTCGCCCTCGCGTCCCGCGTCGCAAGCATTGATCAGTGTATCGACGTCGTCGCGCTTGATGAGTTTTTTCAGAACCTTCAGCCTGTTCTCGTTCTTCTCAATCGGTTCGAGGTCGAAATGTGGCGGGATGACGGGCAGGCATTTGAACGTCCATTTGCCGCGCGCCGCTTCGACGCCCGGCGGCGGCACAATGGTCAGCAAGTGACCCACCGCTGACGAGATCACATAGCCGTCGTTCTCGAAATAGTCATTGTTCCGTTGAAACTTTCCAAGCGCCTTGGCGATGTCGCTAGCGACGGATGGTTTCTCGGCAATGATCAACGCTTTACCCATAGTTGCCGGTCGCATTTACGACAACGCGGGAACAAATGCAACTTGAACTTCCAGTAGCGCGTTGACGCCGAGTTGACTCACCATCGTGGTTACCGCCCTCCCTGAACATGAGTCTGTCTGCCGAACGCGAGGCCCTGGCCCGCATCCGCGGCCGCTACGAGCGTGCGGGTCGGCCGCATAAAACGCGCATCCTCGATAAGTTTTGCGCCGCCTGAGGTTATCATCGTAAAGCCGTCCTACGGCTCTCGAACCGTCCTTTACCCATCGAGCCACGCAAACCACCTGAGTAATTTTCGACGTGGGCGGGGTTGCGCCATTCGAATGCGTCGGAGCGACGCCAAGACAACCACCGTCGCGATGAACTCGGGCTCGCAACTCAATCATGGCAGTCGTGTGAAGCCACCCTTTTTGCTAAAACACGCGGCACTAGAATATGTCAATTTGCTTTAAACCAACGCCGAACGAGCCTTCTTTGCGGCGCAGACCAAATGGTGAATAACGTGTTTACAACTTTTTCCTGAGAGTTATTGACTTGTTGCTCAAAGAGCGGATATGAAATGCCGCATCAGCCCAAAGAAGTGGTTTGTCTCTTTGGTCACTCCGTGTTCCAACAATAACCAACCAAAAAAAACATACCGAAAAGGACGATCAGAAGAAAAACCTATGAAAACAATGAAGCTATTCCTGTTCTCAGCCGGCAGTTTCATGCCGCTTGCGCTGCTAGCACAAAACCTCTTTGTCAATCCGGGATTCGAAGAAGGAACGCACAATGACGCGCCTCCATGGGGCGTCGGTGGCTGGCGTGGGAGTCTTCGCGCCGTGACCGCTGACAAGCACAGTGGTCGCAGAAGTATCCTCCTGCAAGGTGGTGGCGACGAAGGGGGCATCAATTCGGTGATGCAAATCGTGCCGATCGACCCAACGGGTGCCACGCAATATACGTTGAGCGCCTGGGTAAAGCTCACCTCCTCCGTTTCGGCCACCAGCCCCGGTCGGACTCGTGTTCGTTGGTACTTCGACCAAGGAGCCAATGGTGCCGCAAACTATCCCGAAATAGCTAATAACAATTGGAATCAGTACGACAGCGGGGCTCCTATCATTCCCCCGGCTGGCGCAACCATGCTTGCCTATCGGCAGTACGTCTATGCAACTCATCCAGGGCAGGAAGCGGCGTATGTTGACGACATGCAAGTCGTGCCTTCACCAAGTGGGGCGGCTACCTATCCCGGTGTCAAGGGGGTGGTGAAAAACCAGGCTGGCGTTCCGGTTGCCGGTGCGGTGGTTTTCTTGAAGAATTCTTCACCAGCCCAGGAATTCGCCAGTTCCTATGCAATCACGGATTCCGCAGGCAATTACGCCGTTTGCACCACTGACGACGGAGACTATTACGTCGTCGCTTGGAAGCAGGGCCATAGCTTTAGCGAAGAAAAGTTGTTGACCCTCGCCACCGGCAGCCTGGCCACCTTTAATCCCGTGGTGACCAACGCAAATGGCGGGCGTAACCTGGCAATCTCCACTGCAGGAAGGAGTACCACAGCCGTCGCTATCCCTGTCGGCAACTACGACGATCCGCAGTATTCACCTGTGGTAAACCTCTTTGATGGCAACACGATCAGTACCCGATATGCGAACAATGTGGCTGCCGATCCGGCGAACGATCGATGGGCTTACATTGATCTGGATCCAGTCGGACATGGCACATTTTCGATCAACGAATTCGTTCTCCGCGGCTACGGAGTGACGTTAATGACCATGGGTGCCGAGATAGGACTTCCCACAGATTTTGCCATCGAATATACCACCAACGACCCGGCAACTGAAACTGAAGCTGGTTGGACGTCCCATGTGGCGTACTCCGTCAGCGGCGCCCCCGCATCTCGGGCGCCGGTGGTCATCCGACTTTCAGCACCGATCACCGCGCGCGCGGTTCGCCTGCACGTAACGGGCGGAAGTTTCGGTCCCGTTAACTTCGAGGTTAATTCCGCTACACTTCCCCGCGGCGTCATCCAAGGCGTAGTCAAGGATGCCACTACCGGCTTACCGATAGCCGGAGCACGGGTCGCGCGCTTCTTCCCGAACAAGATCCAGAATGATACGGACATTTACGGCTTAGGAAATGAAGTGCCGTATGTCGTCAAGACCGAGGAATTAATCGGCACCCCGTACGAATATGCCACGGGAAAAAACACCGAACAGACCGTCGTGACGGACGCCAATGGCAATTACAGCCTCACCGTTGATCCAGGCCTGCCCGTAAGAGTAACCGCGATGGTTGACGGCTATCCTTATGCCACCTTCACTGTCACTCCGCCAGAGAATGGCACTCCAGCGACTCAGGACTTTTCCCTGGCGAAAGGGTATGTCCTCTCAGGTGTGGTCAAGTCTGCCGGTGGCCCGATCAATAACGCCATCGTCCAGGTCGGAGGCGCGGCCAGTAAGACGGTTGTCGTTACCGGTACTGATGGAACTTACAATGTTGTCGTCGGAGCGGGAACGAGGGAGATTTATGCAGATGCCTATGGTTATGCCGGCAACGTTCAAAGCGTTAATATCACCGCTGACACAATCAAAGACATCACTCTCACTGCGGCCGCCGAAACCGATGGAGTCAATGCCAACTTTGACGCGAACGTCACCGGTTGGCAAATCTCACGTTACGATACCAATTGGCAGACGATCGGCAGCGCTGAAGCTGCGGTCCGTGATACCACCCAGAACCTGACACCGGGTGGCAGTGGCAGCGCGCTCGTCGAGGATAAGATGGCTTATGCTGCCGACAATACGACGGAACTCGCTTATGGATACCGTATGCTCGAACGTGCCGCTGCTTCGCGTATTCCTGTCCAGGCCGGCAAGACTTACAACGTCTATTGTCACATCAAAGCTGGAAACTGGGTCACAACAGGGAATGGAAACGGAAGAATGGACACGGTCCATTACGAGATCGTCTGGCGCAACGCAGCCGGAGCGGTAATTGACCGGAACTTCTCGCATCCGTACTGGATCTACCCGCAGCCCTCTTGGGCCACCTGCGATGTCGGTCATCCGGAAGGCAAGGACGATTCAGCCACGCAGGCCCGTCTGACGCCGCCGGCCGGAGCCGCCACTCTCGATATTCGTGTCGGCTGGTTGCGAAATTCCAGCAATCCCGATCCCAACACGGGGGATCCACGCAACCCACCTGGCACGCAGCTCTTCGTTGACGACTTGGTAGTTGACGCGTTTGCTTCAGCTCCGCCGACCATCACAATGACCCGCCAAGGGGGACAAATCATTATTAACTACACTGGAACGTTGGAATCATCAGCCAATGTTGGGTCGGGGTTCGCTCCGGTTGTGGGAGCTCCCAATCCATTTGTCGTCACACCCGATCAAGCCCAGCGGTTCTATCGGACCAGCCAGTAAAACGCAGGCTGCAACTCAAATATAAGCAAGGGGCTGGAGTTCACCAGCCCCTTCGTTTTTTGATCGAAGTGCTTTAGGAAGCGCAAAGCGGTTTCTTTGAAGCCCAACTTTGAACCGCACTCAGTAAAGCTGAATTACCAAGCGTTGTAATAAATGCCGGCTTGGTAGGCCCAGTAATTGGTCATCTTGGCGATCGGTTTCCAAGACACCGACCCGTCCAGATAGCCAACGTTGCCGCCGGCGGCGCCGACTTGTTTGGAAGTTTTCCCGCCCACGAACATGAAGACATTTCCGGCCTGCTTGACAGCACCGCCGCGACCGTGCGGCGCCAGCGTCCAGCCACTTGGCTCGGCGTCCCAAGCGTTGAGATCACACGCCAGCACGAGTTTGGGATCGTCGGTCAATCGCTGTGGCGAGGTCCATTGCGGATTTGGTTCGCCTGACCACGGCTTTTTGCATGCACCGTTGTAACTGTATCCGATGACACAAGTGTCTGGTTATTGATTGAACAGTAGCAACTGGTTATGAGAGTCGTCCG
>CAZYYS010000302.1:0-7355 GCA_964651015.1 uncultured Verrucomicrobiota bacterium | reverse complement strand
TCTCGAAATACGTGAAGGGCAAGACGGTGCCGACGGGTGAGACGGAGTTCCAGTTCCATGTGGCGAACTTCACCTTCAACAGCACGGCCTATGAATGGCTCGTTGTATCCGGTCCACTTGCGCAGTACAAAGGCAGCGGAACCGTCAACAACACGGGCGACTACGGCTTCCTCCTGATGGCGACGGACGGACAGGTCAGTGGCGGCGGCGGGGTGGACAAGTTCCGCATCAAGATCTGGAACAAGGCGACGGGAGCGGTGGTTTACGATAATGTGTTGGGTGCTTCGGACGACATCAACAGCGCCAATCCGCAGGCCCTTGGCGGTGGGAGCATCGTGATTCAAAAAGCGAAGTAGCAAACAGACAGTTGCACGGGGATCGGCTTCGGCCACCCCCTGTTCACTTGGTTGCTGGTTACGCAAATCGGGTTTGCCCAGGGGCAGTGACACGCAGTGTGCAACTGCCGCTCACCGGCCCCACCCAATTCTTCCGCCTCCGCCAGCAGTGAGCCAGACAGGAAACGCAAAGACGCCAAAGTGCAAAGAACGGAGTGCGGCTGAGTGCGCAGCACCAGCCGCGTGATGGCTTTGGCGAAGCGGCTGCCGGAAGCGCAGTAAGGCTCATCGGAGTGGCCGACGAATTTGCGCGTGAATCCGACACTCATTCAAGTTACCTTCGCCGCGCATGATTCATCCAACGGCCATCATTCACCCGAAGGCGAAGCTGGATTCCACCGTTTGCGTCGGGCCTTATGCCGTCATAGACGAAAGCGTCGAGCTTGGCGCAAATTGCGTCGTTGGGCCGCAAGTGCATTTGACGGGCAACACAAACGCCGGTGTGCACAATCGGTTCCATACCGGCTGCGTGATCGGCGATGCGCCGCAGGATTTGAAATACAAGGATGAACCCACGCGGGTGCTGATCGGCGATCACAATGTATTTCGCGAGCACGTGACGGTGAACCGCTCCAACAAGCTGAACGAGGAAACGGTCATTGGCTCACACAATTTTCTGATGGCCAACAGTCACGTTGGACACAACTGCCGGCTGGGCGACAACATCGTGCTCGCCAACGGCGCATTGCTCGCGGGCCACGTGACCGTGGCGGATCGTGCCTTCATTTCCGGTAACTGTCTCGTGCACCAGTTTTGTCGCGTGGGCACGCTGGCTTTCATGCAGGGCGGTTCGGCGATCAGCATGGATTTGCCGCCTTTTACCGTGGCGAGCCGCAGCAACGCCATGTGCGGATTGAATACCGTCGGTTTGCGCCGGGGCGGGTTCTCTTCGGAGGAAAGGCAGGAATTAAGGCAGCTTTATCACGCGCTGTTTCGGAGCGGGAAGAATTTACGCGAAGCGCACGGCGCCGCAAGCCAGGAATTCACCTCCCCACCTGCGAGGATCATGTTGGAATTCATCGCTGCCGCCAAACGCGGCGTCTGCTCTGATGCGGACGGCAGCCGGGATTTCGAGGACGATGGCGAACAATAGTGTTCGGGTTTGAATGCTCATAGCCCGGCGGGATAAGCGCCTACTGCCTGAACTCCGCGAGACCTGAAGTTGCCGTCGTCATCGCGCGTTACCTGTGCTAACTTCAGACCCATTGAATACTTTGTGATGCGTATCAAGAAACTTTTATCGCGGTCGATGGTGTTGGGCCTTGGCTGCCTAATCCTGATTGCGAGTTCGATTTCCGAAGGCAAGGAATCTTCAAAGAGCAAATCAGGCACGACGGCGAGTGACATCGTTGCCAATTTCCGATTGCTCGACCACGAAGGCAAATCGCACGAGCTTTACCGCCAGACACAAGCGCCGGTTGTTGTGTTGGTCGTGGTGGGTAACGGATGCCCGATTGTCCGGCAAAGCCTTGCTACCGTAAAAGCGTTGCGTGACCGGTTCGCGGAGAAGAAAGTGCTTTTCTGGCTCATCAATCCCAATTCGCACGATGACCAGGCAAGCATCGTGGAGGAAGCCAAAGAGTTTGGCATCGATCTGCCGGTTCTCATGGACCAAGCGCAGCTCGTCGCTCGCTCGCTGAATACGACCCGGACGGCGGAAGCGATCGCCATCAACACAAAGGACTGGAAGATATTTTATCGCGGCGCCATCGATGATCGGCTTGGCTATGGCACGCAAAAAGTAAAACCGCCCAAGTCGTTTCTGGCCGACGCTCTGGACAATTTCCTGGCCGGGAAGAAAATTTCTCCCAGCCGGACGCCCGTGAAAGGTTGTGCCATCACCTTTGTGTCCGTTATGCCCAAGGCAGGCCAGACCATCTCCTACGCCGAAGCGGTCGCACCGATTTTGCAACGGAACTGTGTCGCCTGCCACAGCCCCGGCAACATCGGGCCGTTCGCCATGACGAGCTATGGGAAGGTCAAGGGCTGGTCTTCCATGATCCGGGAAGTGTTGCTGGAACAGCGGATGCCGCCGTGGCACGCCGACCCGCATCACGGCGCGTTTTCCAACGACCGCTCCCTCAGTTCTGAGGAGGTTCAAACCTTGATAACGTGGATCGACCAGGGCAAGCCCCGCGGCAAAGGTGATGACCCGCTGGCGGCGCAACCGCCGCCTCAGGCCGAGGATTGGCCGTTGGGCAAGCCGGATTACATCGTCTCCATGCCCAAGGAGATTTACATTCCGGAGACCGGCGTTTTTCCATATCGCTACGTGGTGGTGGACTCGCCGATTCCCGAGGATGCATGGTTGCGGGCTGCCGTCGTGAAAGCCGGCAACCGCAAGGTGCTTCATCATTGTCTGGTCTTCGTTAAGTATCCAAAAGAAATTGAAAACCTGCAGCCGGACAACAAAGGCGGCATCGATGGTTTCTTCACCGGTTTCGTGCCGGGCACGGAACCAACTCCGTTTCCCGAACACACCGGCAAGTTTCTCCCCAAGGGAGCCAAGTTGATTTTTCAACTTCACTACAGCGCGACGGGTAAAATGGAAAAAGACCGCACCGAAATCGGACTATACCTGCACCAGACGAAACCGCCGATGGAATTGCAAACGCGAGCCGCTGCCCGGAAGAAATTGGCCATTCCTCCCGGCGATCCGAATTATGAAGTGGAGGGACAATTCACTTTCAAACGTGACTCGCTGCTTTATGAGATGAGTCCGCACATGCACTTCCGCGGCTCGCGCGTCAAATACGAAGCGCTCTATCCCGACGGCCGACGCGAAGTATTGCTCTCCGTGCCGCACTACGACTTCAACTGGCAAACACTCTATCGACTGGCTGAACCGAAGCGAATGCCCGTCGGCAGCAAGCTGATCTGCTCTGGCGCGTTCGATAACTCGCCTCAGAACCCGGCCAACCCCGATCCGACCAAACTGGTTCAGTTTGGCGAACAAACCTTCGAGGAAATGTTCATCTGCTATTTGAACTACGCCGAACTTCCGCAAACGAACGCCCCAACCGTATCCGCCGATGCTGCAAGAAAGCAGGCCGCGAAGTAGCTGTCCAAGACGGTTCGCTACGGAGGCGGGTAGGCGTTCAGAAACGCCTTCCAGTGCGCCAAGGTTGCGATGAAGTCTTCTTGCGGCACTTCGGCTTCGCGGCCGTAGCCGCAGCTGGGCGGATTAGGATCCGAGATGGGGCTGTTGGTGACTTCCAGGGAGAACACCTGAAAGTTGAACGGCGAATGCCAGTGCGGGTCTGTGCAAACGTCCGTCGGCGAGTTGCGCAGCTTGAATTGATACGTTGGATAATGGCGGTTGCTGAATACCAGGCACGGAACGTTCACGATGAGTTCGCCCGTGAGGCTGTTGGTAAATACCGGTGGGTTGGTCAACATGTTCTCGTCCAGGTTCACATACACCGTCGCCGTGGCGCTCGTCTGTCCCCCGCCCACAAGCCGGTAATTGAGCACGACCTGCGAGATGTCCGAGAGGGCGGCGAAGCTCAACACGCCCTTCGTTGACAGCAGGGTGAGGCTGGGATGAAAACCCGTGGCTCCGACCTGTTCAAAGATCGTATCATCCCGCACGTGGTCATTGTACCCGAGGTAGAGCGGGCACCGAACGCCGGGGGGCAGTGTGTAAACATCCGAGCGCGCCTTGAGCACGAACGGTTCCTTGCGCGCCCGGTAAAACATGACATTCCCGCTCGACCGGTCGTCGATGAAATGCACCCCACCGAACCGGCTCGACTTGCTGGTAAAATCTTCCACCCAGGTCCCAAGGTTGTCGCTGCAAAGTAATGTGTAGTCCCGGCGTGCCGAGCCATAGACTTCAAACCGGACGTTGTTGTCCGGCAGCACTTCCGGCAGGTAGAAGTAAGGCAGCGTCATCGGCGGCACCTGGTAGATCGGTGATTCCATTCCGTTGTTGTCCTTGAACTGAATCCGCTGCCCGGCCGTCAGCGCCGAGGGGAGGTTGAAGATCGCGTGGCCGGCGGGATCACTCTTGATGGTGACCAGCGGCGTGGCGACCCCGTTCACGTTGCACGCCGTGACGTCCACGCCAACGCTGGCGGTGATGCTAAGTCGTTCGCTGCCGGCGTAGGGCGCTTCGCCGATGGACGGCGCCGTTTCAACATACTTGAAGGGTTCGTAGTGGTTCCCCAACGGTTGGAACCGGGCCAATCCGGAATTGTACTCCCCGACGTTCCAACGGAGGCCAAGGCTGAGGGGGCGATTGAAATCCTTCCAGCCGAACGCGTATTTGAAATCATCGCTGAAGGCGACATGCAGGATGTCTTTCTTCGTGGTGATCTGCCCTCGGAAAACATGGCCGGTTGGATAGCCTCCCGGCGGACCGGTGAGTTCGTACAGGTTGCCGGAGGTGCGGTTCAGCAAGTAGGCCTTCATGTTCGGGGCGTTCAGTGCGCACACGGGAGAGCCGAGGAAATCGGGCGATTCCAGTAGCTTGACTCCGCTGGATTCGTCCAACAAGCCGTCGTTGTCGGTGTCCTCATAGGCCCATATCGCACCGTTGACGTTGTCCGTGGCGTCGCCGCTGAACCAAGTCGCATCCCCCCATGACAACCCGCCGGTGACGGACTTCAAGCCCGAGACATTGAACGTGCGCTGCGTGGTTGTGAGGCTGTCAATCGAGGTGCCGATCTGGCGGAGCACGTTGGAGGAGATTACAATGGGTGGGTATAAGTCCGGGTCAGCGAACGCAGAGCCGTAGTTGGTTCGTTGGAAGTAATTCGTGTAGGGAAGGAATCCCCCCACCAGCGCCGAGATGAACCGAAACTCGCCAAATTCACGTGTCGTCGCCGTCCGGAACCAACCCGAATCCCGGATGCCGCGCACAATGGGATTGGTCGGGTTCAACTCGCCTGCGAACCACGCCATGAGCGCTCGTTTGTAAGCCGTGCGGCACTCCAAAGCCTGCAATGCCGCTGGGCGGAGAATGCCTTCGATGAACGCGTGCAGTTCGCGCGCCTTGGCTCGCTTCTGTTCCGGCGTCAAACTGGTGTCATTCAGAATCGCTTTTCCGATGGCTGCGGCAATTCCGGACGCACCTGCAGGAAGTTGCAAATTGGTGTTAATCTCGGCGGTCACCGCCAAGGTGGCGTCCATACGGGCCAATTCCGCCGTTGCCGTTTCCACTTCGCGGCATTGGTTGGTCAAGGCCTCGGTGGCTTCGTTGGTATTCACAAGACCGATGGGATTAAACCCCGGCGGCAGCGTGCCATTGAAGCCGGCCTGCAGCGCGTGTTGGCCTTCGTGCGCGAGTGTGTTCAACAACGCAAAAACCTCGACGGAGTACAACGCGAGCCGGTTGGTCGGACACGGGAATTTGTAAAGATTGATCGCCTCGTCGCCGCACGTGGGCGAGCCGTCCTCGCGAATCTCTGCGTTGACGCCCGGCGTCCCGCCAAATGAGATGCACAGCCGGTATTGCCAGAACATCTTCAACAAGCAATCAGCGATCCCGGGGTCTTGCGTCTTGATCAGCTCGATGGCATCCAGAATCGCGAGCCGGATGAGCGTAAACTTCATGTGAATCTCGTTACTGGTCATTCCCTTGAACGGGGGATTCGCTTCCAGCGTGCTCAACTGAAACGGGCTTAATGGCGCATCCGCATGAGCGCGCGCACCCGCCAGGCTCTGTCCCAGTCCGTCCATGAACCCCACGCTGTTGGTCCTGTTGTCCACGATGGGGCGGTACGGTGACAGGGGCACGGATTGAATGTTGATGTTAAAACCCTTGAAATTCCAGCCGCCGAACAAGGACCCAGCCGCCAGCCCAACAACGGCCGCTACGATAAGAAGAAAGCGCGCGCGCATAGGAATAGGTGCGTTGAATGTTTTTGATTACGGAAACTATCCCACCCCTAGCGCACCATCGCCACTGCCGCCAAGCAAAAGTTATTCACAAGCCCGGTATTTCAGGAGGTAGGGCGCGTCACTCCGTGCGCGCCGCTGCTTGCCACAAACACAACGGCGTGCACAGGAGAGCGCCCTACCTGCCGCCGCCAATTCCAACGATATTCATTGGAAGTTGGTCCAACTGGGCCGCCGGAGGCCAGCACGTGCCGTTGACCATTTTGTGTTTCATGTCATTTCTTGGCTAAGATTTTCCGTTGTCGTGCTATCAACCCCGTAGCAACGGACGCGAGTCCGCTCCACCTTTGATCACGGAAGCGCTTAAGCCTACCAACGTCGGCTGCTTCGTTTCGAGGGTTTCATTTAACACTCTCAGTCAGCCAATCGAGGTAACGTCGGTTTCCGCCGTTCAACGTTAACACGATAAATTCCGGCGTGTCATACGGATGGTTTGCCAGGATCAATTTCTCCAAGGCAACCAGCCGGGCGCGTGTCGTTTTCAAAAGCAGCAACACCTCGGTGCTCGCTTCCAGTTTCTTTTGCCACCAGTAGTGCGATTCGATTTTGGGAACCAATTTGGCGCACGCGACCAGTCGCGCCTTCAACGCGGCCTTGGCCAGTTTGCGCGCCGTCTTCATGTCCGGCGCCGTGACCAGAACCACGACGTATTGGGCGGCTGATTTCATGGCGATAAAAAGAGCGTTTCCAGAGCCAGTCGGCAAGCCAATATTCCCTTGCCGAAGATTCCTTTGCCTTCATCCGGCCAAAAGGCAGGGGAATGTTCGTCAGGGGAATGGACAGGATCATCCCGTTTGCGTTTTTGGAAGATTGGTTGATTCTTCGTGCGCGACTTAATCGCAACGCAAGACTGTCGAAAACAAAAAAGGACGCTTGGTTCAACTTTGGTTTGCCAATAGACGAGTTGGCGTCAAACTACCCCGGTCACATTTGGTTTATGCGAATTAGAATTCTAAGACCCTGTTCGAAAAGTAGCAGCCGACGTAAGGAGGCTCTGACTTTTGACCATAGAGGTGTGCAAATACCGAAAGATTTGAGCCTCCTGACGTCGGCTGCTAC
>CAZYYS010000301.1:0-7422 GCA_964651015.1 uncultured Verrucomicrobiota bacterium | reverse complement strand
CCCGTTGTGTGTACGCCTCCACAGGCGCACGAGCGCGGCTGTCCCAGCCGCAGCACGTCCGATACAGCGAGCACCACCGAGTCCTTCCAACGCGCGTCAAACTTCGTGGCTGCTGCGGCTCAGGAGAGCCGCGCTCCGATTCATGAGGAGGCGAAGCCTTGAATCACATTACGTCAGGATCACGGCACTGCTTTGTAGAACCTGCGTGGCAAGTTCGTTGCACCTCCATCCGTGAATTGCGCTTCGCCAAAGTTGTTCGTCACCGTCCCCAAGAGTTCCCATAAACTTAGATTCGTGCTGCCCAGGATTTGGTGGACCGACGGCGGATCGCTAACCACGGTGAGCCGGAAGCCTGCGGGTGTAAGCCCTTCCAACCCCGTGCGATCCACGCGCAAGATCGGCTCACTGGTGAAGTTGGCGGTGATGACCTTGCTTTGGTTCATCAATACATTGATTGGATTCTGCGTTCCGCTGGCGTCGCCACTCCAATTGAGGAAGCTCTGGCCCGAGCCGGGCACCGCCGTCAGCGTAACCGACTGGTTCGTGGCATAAGCATTGGCGCGGGGATTCACGTTCACCTGTCCCTGTCCGTCGATAAGCACAGTCAACGCCGCCTGCCCGGATGGCGTTGCGCCGAAGATCGAGGACACCGTGGGAGTCGCGCTGGTGATCGTGTAGTAAAGCGGGTTGGTATTGCCCGTCGCGGCGTTGCCCCAAAAGCCAAAGTAATTTCCCGGTTGTGGCACGCCGGTCAGCCGGACGACGCTCCCGTAGGGATATACGCCACCCGGTGGATCGAGTAGAATCTGGCCATTCCCAGCAACGGTCGTCCCCAGCGTTGTGCCGAATACGGCTTGAATGGTCTTGTCCCGTTCCATGGAAATATTCGCGGGATTGCCGCCCGTGGCGTCGCCGAGCCAATAGAGGAATGACCAGCCGGCAGCGGGAACGGCGGAAGCGGAAACGACGGTCGAACTGACGTACGTCCCGCCGGGCGGACTCAGAGTCACGCTTCCACCAACCGAAGCCGAGGCCGACAAGGTGTGGTTAACGAGCACCATGGCGTTGACCGGGTCCGCTTCGTCAGATTGGAAAAAATCCGAGCTGTAGCCGATGGCGCGGAGTGTTGCGCTTTGCGACAACGTGAATGGCCCGGAATAGAGCGTCGATGCAAAACCCGGGGGCGAGCCATCGAGGGTGTAGAATGTCGGTCCGTTCGTGAAGGCGGAACGAATCGAAAACGTCGGGGGCGAACTGAAAAGGTACGTGCCATTTGTCAGCATTTGGTTGCCCATGTAAAACTGGACAGACTTCACCCTCACAAGCGCGGGTGGTGTGCTTGTGACGGCGCCGGCCGCATTGGTTACGATTACGAAATACGTGCCCGAGTGCTGCACTCCGGCGGGGTTGAAACTCAACGTCGCGTTGGTGGCGTTTGAGACGTTCGTTCCGTCCTTTCGCCAGAAATACCGCAGCGGCCCGGTGCCGTTGGCCGTCACCGAGAGCAAAACATTGTCGCCCACAAATATAGTTTGCGACTGCGGCCCCGTCAGAACTGTGGGGGCTTGCGCCGCGGGATCGCTGGCGAGCCGGGCGACCGAACCGTCCGAGAAAGACACAAAGCGATTCCCCGAAGGATCCACGACCATCACATAGATTGGCTGGGAAAAATTCGTGCTCCAGATAAACGTGCCATCCACGTCATACTTGGCCAGCATTCCGCCGGTCCCGGCGAGATAAATATTGCTTTGCGGATCGCGCGCCAACGTCCACTGCACTTCCGCCGAAATCTCCTTGCTCCAGAGTTCAACCAGTCCGCTTTCTGTCATCGTATTTCCATATTTTCGGAGCACATTCACGTTCTTGGGATATGTGACGCCCACGGCGTAGGTTTGTGCAAGATCATCGATGATCGGTTTTGCGTTGTACCTTCCGCCGGATGAGAGCCAAACAACGAATTATCATCGAATTGCACATAGTTCCCAGCCTTATCCACCTTTCCACCCGCTAAAAAGGGACCGCTGCCAGGATTGAACAGGAGCATGGAGAAGTTTGTAGCCGTCAATCCACCCAATCTAACCGCCGTCCGATAGACTGTATATGCACCGTTTTCCCACTCGATCGAACCAAGGCTGTTGAAACGCGCAACGGTACGGGCGGGGAAAATATCGTCATAGCACACGTAGGCCGCTCCGCCGGTATCCAACAGCAAATCCGTCACGCGAATTCCGCCGAAAGCCGGTCCACCGGTATATGGGTAATTCACTACCCAGAGAAGGTTTCCCGCACTGCCGTACTTGGCTAGGTAGCCACTCGGATAACCGGGCACGTATCTCGGTGGGGTGTAAAGATTACTGATCCGACCACCTACCAAAGTGATGCCGCCGAAATCCTGCGTGCCGTCAAAGTTGCCCGTGAAGTAGAAATTGCCTGACGAATCTCTTTCAGCGAAGCCCGGGATCGGGCAAGCCGGAATGGTCTGTAGTGGCACACCTTCGCCGCTTAACCGAATCACCGTTCCGCCCGCGTTTGCGTAAACATTTGTTTGCGCGTCCACGGAAAACAGTCGGACGCCGATGTTGGTTCGCCACAGCAGTCCCGGCGCTTGGCCATGCGCCCGGTTAGTGACACCAGTCAATGTCACCACGAGCAAGAACGCCATTGACACCAAAACTTTGCGGGCTGCGGCTTTGAATTTGTTCATTCTCATAATTGGCTCACACGTTTTGGCTGGGATGTTCGCTGAACCCTCCGCCGTTGATAAGGTTACGGCGCCGCTTTGTAGAACCTGAACGGACGGTTGGTTGCACCTCCATCTGTGAATTGCGCTTCCCCGAAGTTGTTCGTCACCGTCCCCAGGAATTCCCACAAACTCAGATTCGTGCTGCCCAGGATTTGATGCACCGACGGCGGGTCGCTGACCACCGTGAGCCGGAAGCCAGCGGGCGTAAGCCCTTCCAACCCCGCACGGTCCACGCGCAAGAGTGGCTCACTGGTGAAGTTGGCCGTGATGACTTTACTTTGCGTCATTGAGATGTTGAGCGGATTCTGCGTGCCGCTGGCATCGCCGCTCCAATTGAGGAAGCTCTGACCGGAATCGGACACCGCGGTCAGCGTGACCGACTGGTTCGTGGCGTAAGCGTTGGCACGCGGATTTGCGCTCACCTGTCCCTGTCCGTTGATCAATACGGTCAACGCCGCCTGCCCGGATGGCGTCGCGCCAAAGATCGAAGACACTGTGGGATTCGCGCTGGTAATTGTGTAGTAAAGCGGGTTGGTGTTGCCCGTCGCGGCGTTGCCCCAAAAGCCAAAGTAGTTTCCCGGTTGCGGCACACCAGTCAGTCGGACGACGGTTCCGTTGGGATACACACCGCCGGGTGGATCGAGCAGAATCTGACCATTGCCGACGATCGTGGTGCCCAGCGTCGTGCCGAACACGGCGTGGATCGTCTTGTCCCGTTCCATGGAGACGTTGACTATCGGAGTCGAGCCGGAGGTGTCCCCCAACCAGTAGAGAAAGCTGTAGCTGGGCATCGGCAACGCTTTGATCGCGACGACGGCGTTTGCGGGAAACAGGCCTATTGTAAAGGGTTGGTTGTTGATGGCGTTCTTGCCACACGCGCCCGCTTGATAAATCTCCAGAATCTCCTGCGCCGTCAGAACGCGCCGATAAAGTGCCGGTTCATCAATGATGCCTTTGAACTCGTCGGTGCCGTTGCCGGGTGTTGCGTTGCCGACCATGGCGCCAAGTGCCACGTCGTCAAGGCCGGGGAAAATGGTGCCGGTCGCCGGTGTCTGCGCTTCCAGGACGCCGTTGACGTATAGGCGCAGGTAACTCCCATCGTAAGTGGCCGCCAAGTGGACCCACACGCCGATCTGGATTGTTGAAACGCTGGTGCAGGAAGGGCCGCCACTGGCACCGTTCTGACTGATATGAAAATAAGCCTTGGCATCCTGGCCCAATCGCAACACAAAACTGCTCTGCGGCGTTGGCCCGAGGGCGTCCCATTTCGAGATGATCGAGCCCCCGCCTTGACCGGTAATTTGGTTCTCATCAGGATTCACCCAAGCCTCAATAGTCATTGCATTGCTGAAATGCAGGTCAGTTGTGTCCGTAATGCGGACTTGGGAGTTTACTCCATTGAACCGGAACGCTCTTCCGACCAATCCGTCCGTGTAAATCAAGCCGCCGTAGGTGGTGCTCGCGTGGCCTCCGATGGCGTCCTGGTTGTTGTCTTCGCCCCGCCACCAAGCCACAGCATCAGGAGGCAGCAATGCGCAGTTGGTTTGATCGAATGTGGCGTTGAGGTTCGTGGTAACAATGCCTCCGTCAGTCGAAGACGCGGTGAGCTTATGGGTCGCCAAAATGTCCACGTTGACCGTGTCCGCCTCCTCGGATTGGAAGAAATTCGCGCTGTAGCCGATGGCCCGAAGCGTCGCGCTTTGCGACAATGTGAAGGGCACGGAATAGGGGGTTGAGGCGAAGCTGGGTGGCGAACCATCCAACGTGTGAAAGATGGGGCCGTTCGTGAACGCGGAACGGATGGAAAACGTCGGAGGCGAGCTGAAAACGTAAGTGCCATTCGTCAGCATCTGGTTGCCCAGGTAGAACTGGACAGATTTCACGCGCAGAAACGCGGGTGGGGTGCTCGTGACAGCGCCGGCCAGATTGGTTACGACTACGGAATAAACGCCGGAGTGCTGCGCTCCCGCCGGGCTGATGCTCAAGGTCATATTGGTGGCGTTTGGAATATTAGTCCCGTCCTTTCGCCAAAAATATCGCAACGGTTCGGTGCCGCCGGCGGTCACCGAAAGCAAAACATTGTCGCCTACAAACACTGTCTGAGGTTGTGGCTCCGTAAGAATTGTGGGTGCTTGTGCCGGAGGATCGCTTGCAATACGGGCGACCGAACCGTCCGAGAAAGACAGAAACCGATTCCCTGAGGGATCTACAACCATAACAGCCCTTTGCTGGGCATAATTGGTGCTCCAGATGGCGATGCCGTCCGTATCATACTTGGCCAGGGTCCCGTTGGCCCCGGCAAGGTAAATATAGTTTTGCGGATCCCGCCCCAACGTCCATTGCACTTCCGCTGATATTTCCTTGCTCCACAGCTCCGTCAGTCCTGCTGGTTCATATTTTCGAAGCTGATTTACCCCGTCCGGGAATGTTTTCCCAATGACGAAACCTTGTCCGAGATCGTCGATGACAGGTTTTGCGTTGGTAGCTTCCGGTGGTGGCCCAAGTAGGGGAGGCAGCAATGTCTGGAACCAACCGTAGGTACCCGCTTTATCGATCTTCCCACCCGCTGGTGTGTCAGGAGCGGCAGAGCCTTGTCCAATGGGGAGAAAGCAGAAGTTGGACGCCGTCAACCCACCCAGTCGCAGTGCTGATCCATTTACTTGATACCCGCCAGACTGGATCCAGTCGTTTGCCCCAGAGTTATTGAAGCGCGCAACTGTGATATCCCCCCAATAACGCACGAGATCGCCAATTCCGTAGACATAAGCCACAAAGACTACCCCGTTGGTATCCAGCAGGAGATCGGTCACGCCAATTCCAGGAAAGCCAGGTCCACCAGTATATGGGTAATTCACTACCCAGAGAAGGTTTCCCGCGCTGCCGTACTTGGCCAGGTAGCCGCTCGGATAGCCGGGCACATACCGCGGCGGGGTGAATATATTGCTGATCCGACCGCCCACCAACGTGATGCCGCCGAAATCCTGCGTGCCATCAAAGTTACCAGCAAAGTAGAAATTGCCCGCCGAATCTCTTTCAGCGAAACCCGGGATTGGGCAAATCGAATTAGTCTGGAGCGGCACGCCGGCGCCGCTTAACCGAATCACCGTTCCGCCCGCGTTTGCGTAAACATTTGTTTGCGCGTCCACGGAAAACAGTCGGACGCCGATGTTCGTCCGCCAAAGCAGACCGGGCGCTTGAGCGTGCGCCTGCGTCGTGACCAGGGCTGATGCCAATGCCGCCACCAACCAGAATGCAATTGAGATAGGAATTCTGCGGACAGCGGTTGCAGGTTTATTAGTACGCATAGTACGCATAATTAACTGGCTTGGCCTAGCTGGAATTGCTGTTGAACCCTTCCTCAACTCGAAACCTTTTTCAAGTTTTGTTTCCCTTAGTTCGCAGTTCCTCTGCAACTGTCAAATGCGATACCGCGACCGACCTGTAGTCAATCACCGGCGCTCGGGCCAGTTCAGGTGTTTGCGCAGGAAGGCATACGTGCCTTTGCCGTTGATGGTGTGCGGACCCACGAACCATTCGATCTCGGTCCGATCCGTAATCTTCAGCCGGGCGGCGTAGAGCCTTTGAACCTTGGCGTATTCGTAGCCAACCGTTTCGTCCGGCGCGACGCCGTCAAAATGTCCACGCTCGACCATGAACGGTCGCGGCGCGATGAGCGCGGCCATCTCCGCGTAGTTAAACGTGCTGCCAAGGTCGAACTCGAAAATCTCATACTCACCGCCCCACGTATAACTGTAGCCGCTGCGCGTCGAGGCGTTCTTCCAGACCCATTCGTTGAAGTCCGCCGAGCAGATTGAAAGGCAATAATCGGTGACCAAGGCCGGCACGCGCATCGCCGTCTTGCCACCGTAGCTGAGGCCATAGAAGGCAATCCGTTTGGGATCGACAAACGGCAGCGTCTCCAGCCAATCGACGATCTGTTGATGTTGCGGCGTGATGATGGAGAACAACGTTTTCTTCAGCGGGTTTGCCTTGCGTTGGAGCGTCCGGAATCGGTCGGTGAAGATGTAGAGGTTCTGCGGCGCAAACGTGATGAAGCCCTGTTCGGCGAGTTTCGCCGAAAATGCCGCGTAATACTGCTTGCCGGGCTCGCCGATCGTGTCCTGTGGCCGCCCTTCCAAGCCGTGCTGGCAAACCACTGCCGGTCGCCGTTCTCCCGGCTTCAGGTCGTTCGGCAGGAGCAACAGGCCGTAGGCGATCACATCCGGGTAAACATCCATCACCACCTCGTAACCCGTCCACGAGTTGGACTCATAAGTTTTGCGCGTGCGCACGTTGGGCGCCAGCACCGGGGTGTCGAAGTGCCCGATGACTTCGTCGTAGAAAAACTTCCGATACGGGACCGAGCTCTCCTCGTATTTTTCCAACGAACTGGTGTCGAGCTTCTTCATGAACTCGTCGCGCACATACGGGCTTTCGGTCAACAGCCACTGATTGTGGCGGTCAATCTCATGAAGCTGCGCGTCATGGCGAGGCTTGGGATCGAACTTCACCCTCAAGTGTTCAGGACGTTTGCCGGAGTCGGCCAGCTTCGCATCAGCCGAGAGCGATTGCAGAAACTTCTCCACCGCTTCGCCGGAACCGAATGGCCCCCGGCCAGACCCGTTCACGACCAGCTCCACCTTCGGGCGCGGATTGAATCCGTTCACCAGTTCCCGTGC
>CAZYYS010000300.1:0-7425 GCA_964651015.1 uncultured Verrucomicrobiota bacterium | reverse complement strand
GTTGAAAGTCTCGTGACAGGAACCAAAAGAGAGAGAGCTGCCGAAGCGAACTCTCTCCCTCAGTGCACACTAAAGCCGTGTTTTGCGATCTGCGTCAGCCCTTGCCCTTATTACCCTTGCCCTTGCCGTTGCCCTTGCCGTTGCTGTGCGGAACTGAGACGGTCACGTTGCTTGTGCTGGTGTTGCCTGCTTCATCTGTGCTTTCAACCTCGATGGTGTAAACTCTTCCACTGCCGACGCCGGAACGTTCGGCACGTAGTAATAGCGTGAGGTCGCCGGTAATTTGCCAATCGTGATCGGTATTACCATCTCCCTTGCCATTTTCAGGTTCGTTACTGGCTACCGAAACAATCCTGCTCGTGACTGAGCCGCACTCGTCTATTGCCACCACATCCACCCTCACGGGAACGAGCTTATGATTGGGCGGCCAAAGAACATTTGGTGTAACCAGCACGCTTTGGATCAGCGGAGGGGTGGTATCCACTACCGTCACCGTCGTCGAGCATGTTTCGGTCTCCTGGCTGTCAGATACCGAGATGTCCACCTGGTGCTTGCCCACGGCAAATTGCGTTACTAGATGTACCTCGTTGGTCGCACCCGCCGGCCCGGCAGGAATGGAATTGGTTTGTATGGCGACCCCGTCACTTGTCCAGACCACCGTCAATGCATCACCCTCCGCATCACTGACTCTCGCCGTCAGATCCGCCATCGCTCCAGCGGGCAACAACTGGAACCTTAGTGGTTACGTACTCTCGCAGCGGAACGGCAACATATGGGACAGACTATGTGACAACTCCTACCGGAACGACCGTAACCATCCCCATCAATTCTAGTTACCTTGATGTGACCCTCACGCCGTATGGCTCAGGCATGGGGAAGGTGGCTACGTTCACTCTCAGTTCGTCTAGCTCTTACAATATTGACTATTGGAGGAGTGCTGCGAGCGTCAATATTTTTGGCGGGCAGTAACTGGTCGAAGTGAGACAACTTAATAATAATAGCTCGTATTTCCGCCCGGTCCGCCGATGGCTCGAACTCGAATCTGTCCCTTTGGACGGACAATTGCGCTACCGTCGGCCTGACCGACGATTTGATCCGCAGTGACCGCCCAGCTCCAAAGAGGTTTGCTCTGGTTGCCGCCGTCAAACTTGCCAAGATGCCCAAGGTCCCACAGCTTGCTGCCGGGGCTGTCGCTGACGCGATGCGTGATGAATGCCCGCTTGCTATCCATTTCGGTGTTCTTGGTTGGCCAAGCGGGTTCATTCTCATCGGTGTTAGCACTCACGGCGCCTTTGGCGTTGACAAATCTCATGGCGGGGAAATTCGCGAACCACATGTAAGGGGTGTAAACGTGTGCGGCGGTCGTATCCCAACCGCCGTATTCCGTGCCGGTTCTGTCTGCGAAGCTCGCCGGGTTGGCATAATTCAGCCACGTCTTTCCCACGCCGATCGCGGTGATGGGGCAGATGAGGATGCGCGTGTTTTTGACGTAGGTGCCGCGCATCGAGTTCACGATGCTTTGTGGTTTACAGTTAAGGCGGTGGTAATCCGGACTGCCATCGTCGTGAGGAGGAAACTTGCCGTTGAAATCATCCGAGTACATGACCTGACTCAGATATTGCTGCTTGATATTGTTGATGCAGGAGGCGCGCATGCCGCTGTACTTGGCCCTCCCCAAGGCCGGGAGCAGCAACCCGGCAAGTATCGCGATGATGGCGATTACTACTAGAAGTTCGATCAAGGTGAACCCCCCGTTGGGAAGTCGCCATCCTGGTTTGCAGCAATTTGCTGGCTGGTTTGGGTTCATAACATGTGAACGCTCCAAAGTATCTTCGCCCATTAACAAAATCTTGAAGACATAATGTGTTTCAAAATTGGCATGAATACTCTTCTACACCATCGGCCTCATGTCGTCCATAAGGATTTGCCACCAGATGAAGCTAATCATTGGTTAGTGCCCGCTTCATAGGAAACGAAGGTTCGCTGCTATTCGCTTTGCGAGCCATGAGGAACACTGTCCCGAACAGGGCATCATTGTTAATATGGAAGATTGAGCTAAGGTGCCCCGGAGCGGAATTCGAGACCGTCGATGAAATAGGAGACCTGCGTGCCGCGGTCGCCCCCAGTGTGGGTTCGTAGCGGTCACACTGTTGCCATTGCGCTGTTTCCAGTTTAGGATCGTTCGCTCGGTTTTTCCGGCATACACGGCGGCGTCCTTGATGCTCGTGAAATAGACCGGCGCGGATCTAGCAGCGTCGGATTTGGGACTCGCGTTTAGCGGAAGTGGCCGAAAACTTTTCAAAAGTATCGGGGTTTGCTCGCCGCTCTTTCGGTCGTCATGTTTGAACCAAGCAATGTCACGAACGGTTTCTTTGATAGCTGGCGGAAGTGCTTCCAGCCTCAATTTTGCCACTCGACGCTTGAAGAATTCGGGCTGCATAAACGCTTGCATCTCACCGACGACAAACTTTTGGCTTCTGACTTGAGCCATTGAGACAGCAACTTTTCCTCGTCATTCCATTTCCAATCGCCTTGCCACGGGTGCAACTTGACGACCTCAAGCAACGGATAGCAAAAAATATCTCCGGCTGGCTCGTCGGGTGGTTTGTCCGCCGGGTTAAAATTTAGCCGCTCGAAAATGTAATGCTGGCCGCCCAGCCAAGACCAAGTTCCCCTGTGTATCGAAACAATCCGAACTGACGATGCGTTTCTTTCCCTCGATCACGGCTTCGTATGAGGCGGCGTATCGTCCGGCTTCCGCACGCTGGGGGCCGGCGGACTCAGTGATGATGCCAAAATCAGTCAGGAGTACCGCCTCGAATTGTTTCGCTGGCGGCAACTCCACGCTCCGAGATTCACATTGAAATTCGCGCTTTCCAACGCGAGCCGTCCACTTCTTCGACCCTTCCGCTGCTTGCGCTTCAACGTCGTCAAAACGCTCGTTGAACCACGCAACGCCGTTAATCTTTGTCCGTTCTTTGGCTGGCAAAGCATCGAGTTTGTCATTCAACTCTCGAAGGGTGTGCATTTCAGTCAAAGCCTCGCTATTCATTCCTTTCAATCCGCCGGCTTTTTCGAGCGAGTCTATCCACCGCACTCTTACATTTTCTCCGTCAAGCAGCCACTTCTCACCCGTGAACGTCAGCTTTGAAACCATGCGCAGCGTTGAGGCCCGGAACGACTCCGGTTCAAACGGCTGTAACACAAACTTCTCACCATCGTCCAACAAGTAGTTTCCTTCCGCATCCATGCCGGTGATCTCGCGACGCGTCCCTTCGATGATTGCTTCGTAAGGCGCGGTCATGTTTCAATGCGCTTTCTTGCGCGGAGCAGAGGGCAGGGAAATGATGTTCTTAGCCACGTCCAGCGGTTGAACGTTGAACCATTTCTCCGCCTCCGCTTTCGTGGCGAGTCCTTTGTGGGCGCGTGTGTCATGGCGGCAGTGCCACCTTCACGCCATCGCCGGGCGCAACGCTGCCAACGGCTCAACCTCGCGCTCAATGGTTCGTGCCTTCAACGCACCAGTCGCAAGTCGTAATCGGCCTGCAATCCGGTCCACATTTCCGCGCTGCTGCCAAAGTAGCGCGCCAGCCGCAACGCGGTGTCCGCCGTGATGCCCCGCTTTTCCAAAACGATTTCATTGATCCGTCGCGGCGGCACGTTCAACGCCCGCGCCAGCGCATTTTGCGACAGGGCGCGCGGCTTCATAAATTCTTCGCGGAGAATTTCGCCCGGATGAATCGGGGGCAGTTTGTTTGCCTTCTTTGTCACACCTTGCAGAGCGTTTTCACGCAATAGCTGTTGAGGCTTTCGCCAGCGGCGAGGGCTTTGGCCGCGAGCCGGCGGTGCAAGGCCGGTTCAACGCGCAGCACGAACTTGCCGCTGAAATCCTTTTTGCCCAAGGGGTGCGGCATTTCGTGGCCGTCCGCGTGAATCAATTCAACCATTTCTTCCACTGCCGCGCACAGTTCGACATAGACCTTCGCTTCGTCGTTCCCGTGGACGCCGCCCAGCATGAGTTCGGGGCAACGACCGATGAAGCAATCATCTTTGTCACTCCATTCAACAAACTTGGCGTAGCGCGACGCCGCTTCTTTGATCTGTTTGCGTGTCATAGCTTCAACCCTCTTTCACGATGGCCAAGGCGCGTTTCACATCGCGTTCCTGATAGTGCCTGGCGTCGTCACCGGAGCCGCCACTTACGGTCACCCGCACGCCTTTTGGATGCGTAAAGTTCCGATGGCTGCCTTTGCCGCCCCGGTTGACAAACCCGGCTCCCTCCAAGTCAGCAATCAGTTGGCGGACGTTGCGCGACATGTCAGTATCAAATCAGTATCACAACGGTTCTCCGGTGTCAACCCGTCAGTACCGCTCAGTGCGCGTGTTTGCGCGAAGCGACGGCCAGCGGAATGACGTTTTTGGCCGCGTCGGGCGGTTGGATGTTGAACCATTTCTGCGCCTCAAGTTCGTGGCCAATCCTTTGTAGTGCGCGTGAATCATCGCAGGCGAGTTGCCTGCTTGCTGCGCGGTCTGGTTTTCGTTGGCGTGCGCGGCGAAGTCGTAGGTGCAAAAGGCGTGGCGCAGGCCGTTGGTTTTGCGTGTGTCTTCGGCGGCTTCACAGAGCGCCAGGAACTTTTGTTGAAACGTGATTTCGTGGAAATTCCAAAGACTGCCTGTTTTGTGCGTGCGATAGGGGTCAAGCCACGCGGCCAGCGCGGGACAGATTTCCACAAGGCGGCGTTGGCGCGTCTTGCTTTTGCGGGCGGTGACTTCGATATGTCCCGGCACACGCCACACGTCGCCCAATCTAAGCGGAGCAGTTCGGCGGTGCGTAGTCCGGCAAAACCACCAATGGCGATGATCGGGCGCATTGAATCGTCCGCATTTTCCAGCAAGGCGACAAATTCGCCGGGTGTGTAGAAGCTGACTTCGGAAGTTTTTGCCCGTTCCGGTCTCATGGCATCGACCTCGTTCAAGCGGTGCGTCAGGGGCAGGTAGTCTTTGCGGATTGCCCATTGTAGAAATTGCCGGATGGCAGCGCGGTAGTGATTGCGGCTCTTGGCTGAGAAATCGCCCAGCGAGCCAATGAACGTGTCGAGATGTTCCTTGCTCAGATCACTAACGGCGGTGTTTTGGAAGATGTCGGCAAATTTGCGAAGCTGGATTTCCCGTTGCAAGCGTACTTGGGCGAGAGTTGCGCCCGCTGGCCTTCGTCAGCTTTGGCACGTGGCGCGTTGGATTTCAAAAACTCCTCGACGGCTTCCTTGATGTCTTTGCGTCCGACATTGGCAACGGTGCGGAGATAGCCCGCCACAGCTTCGCCTAAAGTGCGTCTACGCAACTTGCCGACAGCCTCGCAATACTCTGAGATACCCGCCAGCAGGCTCACGCGGCGTCCGGTGGACTGGTAGAAGCCTTGCAGCCGTTCAAATGCGGCAAGGGCGTCGCGGGATTGCGTTGCGGTAAGGGCGGCAGCTTGTGAGCCGTTGGCCAGTTCGCGCACGACGCGCTCGGCGGCTTCGCGGGCGTCGGGGTAGGCGGCGAAGGTTTGCATCCGCCGTTTGCCCGCCACGGTGTACGCAAGCAGTACGCGAACTTGCCAGCGGGTGCGTAGATTTTCGCCTTGTTGGAGCGATGACAAATCGTGACTGGAAACCTCGCGCGACGGTCAGTGGTTCGGGTATCTTTTTGTGCAAACTCTGTGCAAATTTTCTGAGCATCCCCTATTTTCTCAGTAATTTGTGGTGCGCTTAGCAGGACTTGAACCTGCACGGGTTGCCCCACTACCACCTCAAAGTAGCGTGTCTGCCAATTCCACCATAAGCGCAGCCGTGAATAATCAAGCAGGTTGGTCTCCGGTTCGCAAGGGCATTTATTTTCCGTGATTGAAGTTGGCTCCCCGGTTGATTAGGGTTTCTCGATATGAATTCGCAGTTGATTCGCGACCGATGGCATCGGGACACAAAACCGTTTGTGTTTCGTCTGAGCGGCGGAACGCGTGTGCCGGTGGCGCGTCCGGATTTCATGTGGATGCCACCGGGTGTTGGGTTGATCATTGCGTTTAGCAAGCGCGGGCAGGAAACCAGGATTGATCCGTTGCACGTAGTCGCAATCGAAGATGTTCACCACGCAAATTGAAAGGCAACGGCAAGGGCCGACGCTAATTTTTTGAACCATGACATTGACGGAAAAAATTCTCGCCCGTGCGGCAGGCAAAGCGTTCGTGCAAGCCGGTGACAACATCTGGGTGAACGCCGATGTGTTGATGACGCACGACGTCTGCGGGCCGGGGACGATCGGCGTGTTCAAGCGCGAATTCGGCAAGGCTGCGAAGGTCTGGGACAAGAACAAAATCGTGATCATCCCTGACCACTACATTTTCACGGCAGACTCGAAGTCGAATCGCAACGTGGACATCCTCCGTGATTTCGTGAAGGAACAGGGTCTGCCTTATTTCTACGACGTGATCGACGACCCGAACGGCCACTGGGTGTTCGACGCCAGCAAGGGAAACACCAAGCGGCAATATGGTTCGCAATACGCGGGCGTTTGTCATACCGCGCTTCCAGCAAAGGGGCACACGAGACCCGGTGAAATTCTCTTTGGCACGGATTCACACACTTGCATGGCGGGCGCGTTCAACCAATTCGCCACTGGCATCGGCAACACCGATGCGGGTTTCGTCATGGGCACCGGCAAGTTGCTCATCAAGGTTCCCGAGACGATGCGTTTCCGGCTCGAGGGGAAATTGCAGCCGGGCGTGATGGCAAAGGATGTCATCCTGCATTGCATCGGTGAGATTGGGTTCGACGGCGCGACGTATCGCGCGATGCAGTTCGACGGCGAAGGCACGCGGAATCTTTCAATTGACGACCGCATGACCATCGCCAACATGGCCATCGAAGCCGGCGGCAAGAACGGCATTTTTGAATTCGATTCACGCACGGCCGAATACGTGGATGCCCGCGTGAAGCTGAACGGAACAAAATCCAGTTACACGCCCGTCGAGCCTGATAAAGACCAGAAGTTCGTTTACGAACTCGTCGTGGATTTGAGCAAGCTCGAACCAACCGTCGCCTGCCATCCCGATCCTGGTCAGCGCAAAAAGGCGAAAGAGATGGCGAATGTGAAATTGGATCGCGCGTATGTGGGGTCCTGCACGGGTGGGAAGACGAGCGACTTTGTGGAGTTTGCCCGCGTGTTGCGCGGCAAACGCGTGGTGATTGATACCTTCGGCGTGCCCGCCACGCCGGAGATTGTTCATGATTTGCAGAATACGCGGTGGGGCAACAAGACGATTTGGAATATCCTGTTGGATGCGGGCGTGCAGATGACGGAGAACGCCGGTTGCGCCGCATGCCTGGGCGGACCGGTGGACACGTTTGGCCGCATCAACAAATCCGGCATCAAGTGCATCAGCGCCAC
>CAZYYS010000299.1:0-7444 GCA_964651015.1 uncultured Verrucomicrobiota bacterium | reverse complement strand
TCGAGCCTTCAGCGTAGTAAGGGCGCATATTCACATTCACGAACGCCCAACCAAATTTGCCGGCGATCTCGGCGCAGAGGCGGTTGACTTCGTCGTAATGGCCTTTGATGCCGATGACGTTCGCACCGTAAACGAGCGAGTTAAGGATTTTGCCCTGCTCCAGGTCGGACGGGATGAAGACGTAGGATTTCAGTCCAGCGCTGGCGGCGTTGGCGGCGACGGAGTTGGCAAGGTTGCCGGTGGACGCGCAGGCAACGGTCTCGAAGCCGAGTTCGCGCGCCCGGCTCAATGCGACACTGACCACGCGGTCTTTGAATGAAAGGGTTGGGTAATTGACTGCGTCGTTTTTGATCCAAAGTTCTCGGATGTCCAGTCGTTTAGCGAGACGGTCGGCCTTGACCAGCGGCGTGAAGCCGACTTGAAAGCCGACAGTAGGTTCACCCGCCACAGGCAACAATTCGCGGTAACGCCACATGGTCTGAGGGCGCGACCGGATCGCTGCCCGGGTCAGTGACCGTTTAATGCGCCCGTAGTCGTAAGCAACCTCAAGCGGTCCGAAATCAAACTCGCACACATGCGTGGCAGCGAGTGGATACTCCCGACCACACTCGCGGCACTTAAGTGCCTTCATGAAACCTGCATTTTTTTGCATAAAACTAATGTGCCGCCGGCAACTCGCTGGCAATGCTCATGTTCAGAATTGCTGCTCTACGTTTCAGTCATTCGGATCTCCCGACAGCGTATCAGGAGTCCGTTGGGGTGATAAAACCCCGTCTCAAGTGATGGGAAGGGGCGAAGATCCACGCGCTCTTCTCATCTTTCCCAGATCGAATTCGACCTGAGCTGGAATTGGCACCTGGACATTGAAGATCGCGCCTCAACCGGTTGCCGTGGTTTCGTCGGGCCAGTCCCTCAACCACTCGTCATGAGATTCGTTGTATCAACGAATGCGGATAGGTTGATTAATGTCTGGTTACCTGTCAAGTGCCTTTTTGCAAAGAATGCCTTTTAGTCCGTCCACAGTATCAAATCCAAGGTCAGAAGCGGCGTTAACGATCCTGTGTGAACTTCATGGGTGGTCGGTGCAGCGCATCCGCCAAACACCGGTAGCAAGAGCACCTAAAGCGGGCGTTTTGTTTTCAAAAGACGACTGTGTGATCTGAGGATATGAAATCGAATCATAGGCATTTTCGAGCTTGCGTTATTGATGTGCGAACGGAACATTCTCCACCTTTATGGAAACTGAAATAACACCGTCCGCCCGCTTTTACGATTTCCTGGCATGGACGTATGCCAACAAGAAAGGGCTTGGTTTGGCCGTTGCGATAATTGCTGTGGGCAGTTTTATTACTACGTTCATGATTTGGCAGAACAATCAACGGGAGTTGAGCGCGAACGAGGCATTGTCCACCGCCCAACCGGGCCGATCCTCTGCTCGCGTGGCGGACGCGGTCCCGGCGGAAGCCTATTTGAAGGTGGCAAATGACTTCAACGGAACGAGCGCCGGCGCTCGCGCTTTGCTTATGGGAGCGGTTACCTTGTTTGTCGAAGGAAACTTTTCCGAAGCACAGACTCGGTTCGCAAAATTTCAATCTGATTATCCAGACAGTCCGCTTGTACCGCAGGCCATCCTCGGGATTGCCGCCTGTTTGGATGCACAGGGCAAGGGTTCAGACGCAGCAACCAAATTTCAGGAAGTGATTTCCCGATACCCCAAGGATCACAACGTGAACCAGGCCAAATTGGCGTTGGCTTCGATTTACGAAAATCAAAACAAACCGGAGTTGGCGCAGAGGATCTATTCCGAACTGACCCAGGTTACTGCCTACAGTTCGTCAAGTGCGGAAGCAGGAGCGCGTTTGGAGGAGTTGTTGCTTAAACACCCTAATTTGGCGGCGACAAACAGTCCGACTGCAACAGCTACGAAACCATAAAATTGAACCACACATCGCTCAACCAGTGTATGGTCGAGTTAACTGGCACTTTTACACGCGCATGTGATCCTACAAAGGACGCGGTCACCTTATTTGGATTTGGACTGGCGTACAGTTTGCCCGCCAGTAGGCTCAAAGTGGACAAATCTAAACTGTAAGAATGTCCATCGTGTTAATCCCAAAGAATCAAACACTTCATGAAATTATCAATCATCGGAACTGGTTATGTCGGGTTAGTGACCGGGGCTTGCTTTGCCGAAGTAGGTCACCAGGTCATTTGTGTCGATAACGATAGTAACAAAGTCAAGCTGCTGACGAGCGGCGGCATCCCGATCTATGAGCCGGGCCTAGAGGAGCTGGTCAAAAAGAACGTCTCTGCCGGTCGGCTCTCATTCACGGAGAGCACTGTGGAGGGTGTTGAAAAGTCGGATGTGATTTTCATTGCAGTGCCTACGCCACCCCAGTCTGATGGCTCGGTGGATCTTAGCTTCATCGAAAAGGTGGCGAGAGAAATCGCTGGAGCCATCACTACCTACAAAATTGTAGTCGATAAAAGCACGGTGCCGGTAAAGACTGGCGATAAGGTTTCCGAAACAATAAAACGCTACTGTAAGGCCAAAGTTGAGTTTGACGTGGTAAGTAATCCTGAATTCCTGCGGGAGGGATTTGCCGTGGAGGATTTGATGAAGCCAGACCGTGTTGTCGTCGGCGTTCGTTCGCAACGGCCCGTGGCAGTAATGAAGGAAGTTTACGCCCCATTCAACGCGCCGATCATCATCACCGATATTAACTCAGCGGAATTAATCAAACACGCTGCGAATTCTTTCCTGGCTCTTAAGATTTCCTACATCAACGCCATATCCATTATTTGCGAGGCTTCGGGTGCCAATGTTCAGGAGGTGGCCAACGGCATGGGCATGGACGCGCGCATTGGTCGGCGCTTTCTCGACGCGTCACTGGGCTTCGGTGGCAGTTGTTTTCCAAAGGACTTGAGTGCGTTCATCAAAATTTCCGAACAGCTTGGGTACAGCTTTGGCCTATTGAAAGAGGTGCAGCGTATCAACGCCGAACAGATGGAACGCTTCGTAAAGAAAATCACTGACACACTTTGGGTTCTTAAAGAAAAGAAAATTGGCGTTCTCGGCCTGGCTTTCAAGCAGAACACCGACGACGTTCGCATGTCGCCTGCAATCGACTTGTGCCATCGCCTGCAAAAGGAAGGAGCCCTTCTGCGGGTTCATGATCCGCAGGCCATGGAAAAGGCGAAAGCCGTGCTAAAGGATGTGGCTTATATCGATGAAATGAACACTGTGGCGGATGGGTGCGATGCTTTGGTTGTCGCCACTGAATGGCCGGTGTTCAAGAAGTTGGACCTGGAGCGCGCCCGTAAATCAATGACGCACCCTATCATGTTTGATGGCCGAAACATGTTTGACGCTCCCGAGATGGAGCGACTAGGATTCATCTACAAGAGCATTGGTCGGTGAAAACGCCATCGCGGGCCGATCGACAAATGCCTGATGTAGCTACGGGTTTGCGACCTCCAGGAATCGATGTGGCTGCTGGCTTGGTTTTCCGTCGTGGCAAAGTTCTAATTACTCAACGCCACGCGGATGCACATCTGGGCGGATTGTGGGAATTTCCTGGTGGCAAGCGTCACTTCGACGAGTCTTTCGAGCAATGCCTGCAACGTGAATTGTTGGAGGAGTTGGGAATCGAAGTCAAAGTGAAGGAATTAGTGGAAGCAATCACACACGAATATCCGGAGAAAACCGTTCACTTGAGATTTTTCCGCTGCGCTTGGCTTCACAACGAACCGAAGACGATCGGTTGCCAAAGTCTGGCGTGGGTCGGTGCTGATCAACTTGAAGCTTACACTTTTCCACCAGCCGACGCTCAATTGTTGAAGAAACTGTCTTGTTCACCCCGGCTTTGGTACAAATAGAAGCATTCAAGGGAAACGTCTCCAGCGTGATTGTACGCTCACAGTTGCGTGTCTCTTCAGGTCTTTCCGTAGAACTCTTCCACGACTTTTTTGAAGTTGTTTTCGGCCACCTTAACAATCGCCATTTCTCGCTTAGCGTTCTCGGCAGAATCGCTGGCATGTGCAGCGTTTACCATCACAGTCTGTCCGAATTCACGGCGGATGGAACCAGGCGGCGCTTTCGAAGGATCGGTTGGCCCCAGTACATCGCGGATTTTGCCAACCGCTTCGACACCTTCATAGACCAAGGCGATACACTTTTCCGTGCCGGGTTGGCTTAACAACTGTGGTTCGCATTCCGTCGGCGACCGCCCGGACATGAATTTGACGATGTTGTCGAATTGGTTGTCCCCATACAGCGGCCCAAGAATCTCGCCCAGTTTTTGCTCCTCCTGATGCGGAACTTTGAACCCCAATTCCTTTTCAATTAGCCCTTTGGCCCTTGTGGCCACCATTTCCTTGAGCCGTGTGCGTAGTATTTCCCGAACCGGTCCGTAAAACTCGCTCGCTTCAGCCACGCTCATTCGATGCACCTTGATGCCAACTATGAAAAGGCCCGTGCGCGAGAAGAAATCAATCACGTTACCAGGACGACCGGTGGCAAACCGGAAATTATCTGGCTTGATCAGCACCAAGGTGCGTTGCGGCGTTTCCCCCGGCTGATAAACGATCGTATTTTCTACCAATCCGCCGTCGCTATCCGAGTAGCGTGCCCAGAGTTTGGCTTTCATCTTGGCCTCTTCGACGTTAGGAGCCGCTAATACGGCTGGCTCGAAATAACGCACTTGGTCGTTCTCATCGATGACGAGATCACCATACGTATCGCGGATGGTTTCTCCGCTGCGTCGATCCGGCCCAATGTTGCCAATCACCGAACGGATTTTGCGAACCGCATCTTCCCCCTGAAACAAAAGCATCATGACACGTCTGCGGCGTTTGGTTTTGGGATCAGGCGATAAATTTTGCAGGATGTATTGGTAAATTAATTCTTGGATGCGTCGATCCTGCGGGTCGTTGGCCGAGACAATGGCTTCCGAATATTGCTTCACCAAGTCCTCGCTTGGCGCAAACATTCGGGCACCGACCATTTCCAAACCTGTGCGTGTGATTAGACGGCTCAAAATGCCGCCGGTACGCGACTTGTGCAACGAGTAAGGGGTGATAATGACGTAAGCAAGTTGCTCGGACATAAGTGACAAATCAACTGGCCGGTTTCGCTGGGGGAAGAATGGGCGTCGTGTTCGCGGTTTTTCCCCCGAGTATTTTGAACATGACCACACCGCAGGTCGGACACTTGCCTTTGATCGCCTTACGACCGTTTTTCATGACCTCTTCAACAGCGTCGGCAATTTCCTTTTTGGCCTTGCACTTGACACAATATCCTTCGGGCATAATGGCTCCATCGTCACAAGCGCTCCGCGCGCCTTTTCTCTTCGGCAAATAGCTTACGGGGCGACTCTCGGCAGCGTCAACTGGAAAACCACCTTAACCGCGTCAATTTTTTTCACGCAACCTATTGAAAATGAATTAGATGAAAAATATTTTCAGCCGGCTTCGATAGCCGCAGACAGGTCTTAACAGGCATCTTTTTGTGGCGAATCTGATGAAACCGCGCACTGTCGCAGGGTAGTCTTAAGTATCTTTCCAGTCGCATTGCGCGGCAATTCCGGCAAAAAAACGACCCGCCGTGGCACTTTGTAATCGGCCAGTTTTTCTCGAACAAACTTAAGAAGCGCCTTCTCTTCAATCGTCACCCCATCATTCGTCGCTACGTACGCCACCGGCTGTTCGCCCTTCCGTGAGTCCGGTTGACCTACAACTGCCGCCTCTTTCACTCCCGGGAAATGGTAAATGACTTCTTCAATCTCACGAGGATAAACGTTGATACCGTTGACCAATAGCATGTCCTTCTTTCGATCGGTGATATAGAAATAGCCGTCACTATCGCGGTGGCCGACATCGCCAGTCAACAGCCAGCCGTCGCGCAAGGCTTTGGATGTTTCTTCTGGTTGGTTCCAATAACCTTTCATGACATTGCCGCCGCGAACGCAGATTTCGCCGGTTTGCCCCGCCGGAAGCGCCTCGCCGGCGGCATTCTGGACACTGACTTCCACATTTGGGATCGGGACACCAATCGAGCCCGCTTTCCACGGCCCCGCTAGCGGGTTCAGGCTAACCACCGGACTCGCCTCGCTTAGTCCGTATCCTTCCAATAGTGGGGTGGTAAACCGCTCGGTGAATTCCTTCAAAACCTGTGCTGGCAGCGGTGCAGAACCACTAACACAGAGCCTGAGTGGAAGTCTTAGCTCAGATGGTGCATTCGCCAAACCACGGAAAAACTGAGGAATCGCCGGCAAAACTGAAGCTTTCCGGTGAAAGATCTCTTGGATGACGTTTTTGAGCGGATGCAGCGACTTGGTCAACACCATTGAACCGCCTGCAATCAGGGGCAAAAAGATGCCAACACAGAGCATGAAACTGTGAAACATCGGTAGCAACACGACGAACCGGTCGTCGCCTAGAGCCCGTAGAACCTGGCAACAGCTATCCACGTTGTGCAGTAAATTTCCGTGCGAAAGCATCGCCCCCTTTGGCCGACCTGTGGTGCCGGATGTATAAATGATCATTGCCAGGTCGTTTTCACCTTGCGCTGTAGGTTTGAATGAATGGGAAGGTGGAGAAAGCCTGCCGAATTCTTCCACGTGAAACAGCTTGAGTTTGAGCTGCGCCGCCAAAAGAGCCGCGGTGCCCTCTTTCATGGATATGTCGGTAACGAGAACATCAATCCCAGCGTCTTTGAGGATGTAGCTGACTTCCGCCGGCTTGAGAAAATTGTTAATGGGCACGACGATGCCGCCCACCATCAGAACGCCAAACAAGGCCGGAACAAATTCAGGACAATTCTTCAGCCATAATCCAACCCGGTCCCCCGGCGACACGGCAAACCTATTTCGGAGTTCCTGGGCCACGGCAAGGGATTGAGTCCAAAGCCGCTCATAGGAATACTCGTCCTCACCCCAAAAAATGGCCGTCTTTTGGGAACTCCTATCGACCGAAATGGAAAAGGCAGAAGTCAGGTTCATTGAATCAGAGCTAAACATTTGACCAACCATTCGCCAAGCAATAACTCAAAATCCAAAGTGACGTGTTTCCCATTTCCTGCTTCACGTCGTGCCAAATAAACCTTAAATAACGGCAAGTGATTGACGATGATCAGAAGCTGGCCAAATTGCTGCACCAATTGAGTGCCGCCCCTTGGATTGCGCTCGATACCGAGGCCGATAGCCTCCACGCTTATCCGGAAAAGGTTTGTCTGCTGCAAATCAGCACACCGGCGGGCGACGAATTGATCGACCCACTGGCTGATGTTAACCTCGGTCCCTTGCTTCGATTATTGTGTGATCATGAGTTGGTCATGCACGGAGCGGATTACGATTTGCGATTACTGCGCAAACACCACGAATTCGTTCCTTCTGCGATCTTCGACACCATGCTGGCAAGCCGCCTGTTGGGCCGTCGTCATTTT
>CAZYYS010000298.1:0-7482 GCA_964651015.1 uncultured Verrucomicrobiota bacterium | reverse complement strand
AGAAGCCTACCAGGCGCAAGCGCCCTGCTGACGTGAAGCCCACTACCAGTCCATCGCACAGATTTGCCAAACCAAAACACACCCGGCACAACCCACTCATCCGAAGCATGACGTTGAATAAGGCGAGGCCCGATCCAACAGATCAGAACCACATGATCAATTCTCAGGGATTCGCCGCGCGGCGAACCGGTTCGCCAACGAGGGGCTGGGTGCTGCGGAGGTAGGCGAACAAATCTCTCACCTGTTCTTCGTTGAATCCGTCAAGCAGCCCCTCAGGCATCAGCGACATGCCGGCGGCCTTTAACTCTGCCAGTTCCGTCCGGGCCAGTGTCACATTCTGGTTGTCCAAGCCGCGCAAGACGATGGTACGATCGTCTTGTTCGACCAAGAAACCGGAAAGCGAACGTCCATCCTTGGTTTCGACCGAGTAGTTCTCGTAGCCTTCCCGTATCTCGGCGCTGGGATTGACGACGGCGAGGAGGATCGATTCAACGTCGGCACGGTTGTATACTGTGAGGTCTGGACCGACCTCGGCGCCTTGTCCGAAGAGCTTGTGGCAGGCACCGCACGTGTTCTGAAACAGCGTGCGCCCTTGATATGGGTCGCCCGATCCGTTGCGAAGGTCCCCGGCCAGCTTGTAAATCTTTTGCTCCATCTCAGCAGTAGTGGGGCTTCCGGTGTTTGGCCAGATTTTTTGAACCAATTCCTGGAGTGCCGGATCTCGGTATTGCTTCAGCTTACGAACGATGTTCAGCGGAATGCTTTCTGCTTTGATCCCTGGCCCTGACCACGAGGCCCCCTTTCCGTTCACACACTGGACCAGTTTCAAGCCCCAGGCTGGCCGGCTGGCCAGCAACGTCTGCGCGGTGGTCAGAGACTCGCGCCCCAAGGCAGGATAAGCGTTCATCACGACATCGGCGATGGCTGGATCATCGTAGTTCTGGAATGCGGAGAGGATCGCCTTGCGCAGAGCATCGTCCTTGTAAACTCCCAGATAGGCTCGACTCAACGCGGTGACGGCACCGGGAACTTTGACCTCGCTCATTACCCCGAGAAACTCCAGTCGCTCGGCCCGCGGTGCTGTTTCATCAGCCACGACTTGAATGGCCTTGCGTTCGGCAGTTGGATCGCCTTGTCGCAGTTTGAAAGCAGCCGAGGCAACTCCGTGTCGCGACATCGCTTTGACCAAGTCGTCTGGAAGCCCAGCCAATGTGCGTCCCTTGAACCCGGCTTCGAATCCGGACATGAGACGGCGACTGTGTTCCACCGAAGGGGAAAACTCAAACAAACGGGCGCAGGCGAGCAAACCTTGGCGTGATCCCACTTGAGCGAACCGCCGCGACGTTCGCTCAATCAGGTGACGGTCCACCAACGGGCTACGCCAGAACGCAGGATCCTCGAACAGTCGAACGACGTCATCGGCATGCTCCTCACATTTTGATTCGATCGCCCACCAGATCAACAGTGGCATCCGATTATCTTCTGCATCTTCAGCGCGCTGCGCGAGGGGACGGACGATTGCCAAGGCTTGCTTGGCAGGAAGCCGTTTGGCGGTGGCCGCCAGTTGATTCCGAACTTCAAGGTTGGGTTCCTTGGCCGCCATCGCCGCAAGGCGCTCTGTCACGTCAGGCGAGGCTCGCTGTTCGTCGCCAAGCAGGCGCACGGTCCAGAGCCGCACGAACGGATCAGAATGGTCCAGCGCCTTGATCGCCTCGGCTTCGGTCAACCCACCGGAAAGGTTCAAAGCCCAGAGCGTTTCCAAAGCGAGTTGACCCGAAATCTTGTGCAAAGTCGAGGTCAGTGTGGGAACCACAGAGGCATCCCGTCGATCAGCCAGTAGCCGCAATGCAGTCTGGCGCATCCAACGGTTGGTATTCGCCAAGCGATCCAATAGCTGAGTCGAAGAAAGTCGTGACAAGTCGTCGGTAGTCTTTGGTTTGCTCCCCTTGGCTCTTAGGCGATAAACCCGACCGTTGGAGGTATCAATCTTGCCTTCATGATTGCGGTAATGGTTCACCTGTTGATCGTACCAATCACAAACGTAAAGCGCACCATCCGGGCCCACCTTGATGTCCACCGGACGAAACCAACGGTCGTCACTCGTCACAGGGCGAGCGACGTCGCGCGTGCGGAAGGATGAACGATCTGGAGTTATTTCGCTCTCTACAATTCGACCTTGGATTGGCTCGACACCAAATAGCTTGCCTTCGTACTGCGCGGGCAATGCGCCGTGGTCGTAAATGACAAAATTATGCGTGAAGCGAGGAACACTGCCGTGAGGCAGGGCAGGGAAATAGCCAAAGGCGTACGGGTTCGAGAGCGGCCCATGTTTCTCAAATCCCTTTTGCAGGTAGGCCCCTTGCTCATAATGAAATCCGCGCGTGTCGCCGCCGTTGTGACCGGAGAAGATCCGCCCCTGACTGTCGATTTCACAGCCGAACGCGTTTCCCCCGCCTTCTGAAAACACCTCGTAAATTCGCTTCTGTGGATGATAGCGCCAAATGTTCTGCCCCTGCGAGAAGATTGGCTTCGAGTTCCTGGGTTTCCCGTCAGCTCCTTGCACGATAATATTTGCCGTGACTGTGCTTCCCTGAGCGCCATAAAGCCAACCGTCCGGCCCCCAGCGCAACGAATTGGCGACACTGTGCGTGTCTTCCAAACCAAAGCCGGACAGCCGGACTTCCGGATCACCGTCGGGCACATCATCATTGTTGGCGTCCGGGTAAAAAAGAAGATAAGGCGGATTGAGGACCCAAACACCACCCCTTCCTCTTTCAACTGCGGTGACGATGTTTAGGCCGTCCAAGAACGTCTTATGTTGGTCATAGACACCATCGCTGTTGGAATCTACGTGAATGGTAATTCTGTCAGCGCCTTTGAAATGGTGCGGTGGCGCCGGTGGAATCCGATCATAAACCGCGCGCCAGACACTGTCGCGGCTGACCATTTTCAATCCAGCCGGCCAAGGATACTGACGGTATTCCACCACCCACATACGACCTCGTTCATCGAAGTTCAGAAAGACGGGTTGTGCAATCTGCGGTTCGGCCAGAACTTGTTCCCATTCGAGATCGTCGGCCACCTTGAATCGCCGTTGCGCTTCGGTCGGACTCAGGGCAGGCGCTTTCGCTTCCTGAGGCAAATCTGGTACTGGAGTGGCCTGGGTGTTTGCCGTAGCCGGGGATGTTGTGGCAGGTTTGGGGCGGCTGAATGCGGAAACGACTTCGGAGCGCGCTGCGTCGTATTCCGCCCACGCCGAATCGTCGCCAGTTCGGAAGTCCCATTTCCCGGTAAGCTTGAGCGATTCGGCGCCACGGTGGAGGGAAGGAGGTTCTCCTTTGAATCCACCTCGACCGTCATTGTCGTAAACGCGGATAGCGATCCACAAACCATTCTCCCGTCCGGTCAGCAAGGGAGCAATAGGATACTTGCCTCTGACCGTGAAGGCATTGGTGTAGTTCGGAGGCATGCTGCCGGCGCCGCCGACCTTGACACCGTTGACAAAAGCTTCGTGAACGTTGTCCACGTCATTCACGTTCAACTCAAGTTCTCGACCACGCCACTCGGCGGGGACATCAACCCGACATCGGTACCAAGCAAACCCGTCGTAACGCGCGAGACGACCCTCGGAGTTGTCCTCCCAAGTACCCGGCACCTTCATGGTTTGCCATTTGCCTGAATAATCAATCTGGTCGGCAGTCGGTGGCGGCACCGGATCGTGCAAACACCAAAGGATTGCATTCAGGAGCAATCGCCGAAAAGCTGGCAATTGGAAATCGTCCGGGTTACCTAGCGAGGTATAAAACACCCTTCGATTTTTCGCGGTGTTTACCCAGGCTACGGGTTCCACTGCGTCTTTGCCCTCGACACGGCCTTGCAGCAAAGGGACGCAGTTGTCCGCCAGCTGACCGTTCTTGTAAAGATGAGAGGTGACACGAAACTCCGCCGGTTTTACTCCTGTAAGCACGATGTGCGATGCATTGGAAGTGACCAGTTCGACGAACGTGTGCGGGGCGGCAGGTGGCTTGTTGCCGTAGTGGCCTCCGTAGTGGGCGCCGAGAACCTCCACGTCGAACTTTGCCCAAGCCGCGTATTCCTCGGTCTTGGGCGTCGCATCAAAGGCATGACTGGCAGTGCGGATTCCAATCAGCGGTTTGGCGGCTTCCAGATGGGCACGGAGCAACTCCATCATGGCCTTTGGCGGGGTACGTCGCCGTGCGCTCACTAAAATGAGGTCGGCGCGTTTGATCGCTTCATGGTTAGTAAAGTTAGGATCCCCTTCCGTTGGTGGGGCGAGGACGTAGGCAACTTCATAACCTTGCCATTCAAGTTCCTTGCGAGCAAATTTCGGCAGTGTTTCCCAAGTATGGTATTCGTTTTCACCGATGATCATGACGATCTGCTTTTTGATGTCGCCTTGGAAACGGAACGGGGCACCGCCCAGAAAACTCGCGCTGGTAATGCTCGGGCACCAGTATTTTTCGATATGCTCCACGACCATTTCCGTGCCCCGGAAATGGGAGACAAACGGAGACATACGATGATTGTACATAGAGTCGGTGAGGTCTCGCATGAGTAAAACATTTTGCCCCTGCGCTACCATCTGGCGGATGGCGAATGGGCGACCGAGAACGCACATGTTGACGTGGACGCCCATGACGATGACGTTCGTGATGCCTCGTTGACGCATGAGATAGAAAGCTTCGGCGGAATCGGTGATCGCATCGCCGTCCATGATTTCGAGAGCGGGATGTTGTCGCGTCCACGCCCGGTAACCGGGACATTCCGGGCAGCCATCACAGCCACCGTCCGAGTCGTCGATCGGCAATGCGGGCTCCTTCACGCCGTTGAGGAAGCACCAGCCTTGGAGTGGAACCTTTGTTTGCACCTTGGGCGCAGCTTGAGCGAGTTTTCGGCCGGGATGATTCTCGTAGAAACCCATGGTGTCGCTTGGGCAATGAATGATTAACATGCCTTGGCGACGCGCGGCTTTTAACACTTCGTTCATGCGCGGCGCCATCTCGCCCACGCGTTCGGTGGCATCGGGACAATGATGTTTGTCCCACATGTCGCAGATGACCACGGCCGTGCGTGTGGGGTCCCACTGGGCGATCTTTTCCACCGTCTGCCATTCACCGGAGCCCTGGCTCACTTGGATGCGACTGCGCGTGGTCATTTTGAACGGCTCGGCGGCAAAACCACCGATGGCGAGCAGAAAGGGGACGAAGGCAGCAAGTCGAAGCAAAACGGTCATACGTATTTTGTTTTGATGCGCCTAAAATACTTCCGAACCTCCTTTTATCCAGAGAAAAATCGGACAGTCGCGGTACGGCAGCAAACAGGCGTGGGCATCAATGACCAAGTGAGCTTCAGCATACGAGCAGATCGCTTTGCCCGAGAATCCAAAATCTCGCTTGAGACTATTCTCGACACCCGGACGGTAGATGTTGTAAAGAGCCCGTTTGAGCCCCAACGATCGTAATACTAGATTCCTTATGAAAGCATCTCGGCGTGCATTTTTGGCATTCACCCTGATCGAGTTGCTCGTCGTCATCGCCATCATTGCCGTCCTGGCGGCCATGCTACTGCCGGCATTGACGCGGGCGAAGGAGCGCGCCAAGCGCGCCTCGTGCCTGTCGAACCTGCGTCAGTGCGGCCTCGCGTTGACGATGTACGACTCCGATTTCAGCCGCTACCCCGTGCCCTGTTTCGAAGCGGGCACGTTTGGCGGTTTCACCGGCCACCCCGTCACACAGATGCTGGCGGACACACGCGGAGCGTACGGCGGTCCTGCGTATGACATGCGCGTCGGGCTCGACAGTTACATCAAGAATTGGCGCGCGTGGTTCTGTCCCTCCATGGCGCCCCGATTCGATCCGGGCGCGGTGCCCATTCCTATTGTCAAAGGGTACATCTTCGGCGGGTACGTTGGCTTTTACGGCAAGGCGTATGGCAAGGGTCAGCAGTATCTGTTGCGGACTGCGGATAGTTGGGTGGATAACACGGGAAAACCCCGCACGGCACTCATGACGGATATTTTTTACAGCAACAAGGGCGAGAACGTGACCCGACTGAATCATATCAACATGGGATTCATGACAACTGCTGTGGTCGCCTCCGGTTCCGGCCCGGAATCCTATTATACGCAGGCGGTCGTGGCGGGCACCGTACCCGATCGCCGTTACTACGGCGCCACCCTATTCACCGACGGATCAGTTTTGGGTGGAAAGTTGATGCGGTTGGAAGCTGTGGATGTCGCTTCGCCCGGCGGCGACGAAATCCACTGGATGTACAAGCGGTGATTAAACCACGCCGCGTCCGGACAAAAAGGCTGAATAAACCCGCAAACGGGTTGCGTTAGATCGCCAAGCGAGAACAACAATTCTTTGTCTTGAGCGCCAGAAACAAACCAGTTAGGACAGTGTACCGTTTTGAGTCGTTGGCACAATTCTGCCGGAGAAACAACCCGAGAGCAAGCCAGGTGAGTTCGGACTGAAGTGTTTATCATCGTTCTTCTCATTCCCAAGAAATTCATAAGCAGTTCCTTTGCGACTCCAATCCTGGGAATGGGATGTGCTGATGCACAGCGGCATGACTTTTAAACTTGTAAGTGAAGTTGGAGGCAAGTCCTATACGATCAGTGGAAAATCGCTGGGCAAGTTGTTGCATATTGCCAGGCTAAATGGATGGTCTCCCGAGCGCGTTTCAAGCGAGTGGCCCTCGGGCACATGGGAAACCGAGATCATTTTGCCGCATCTTGGGCCGTACATGCCGGGTCGTGTCTCGACAACGGATGCAGAAGGATTGAAGGTGGCGCTTACCCGGGCTTTGGCTACGGGTGCCGTGGCGGTGGAAGGAACCGTACAACATGCTTCAGCAACTTTGCTCCAAGTGGCGCGCGCGGGTGCATTCCGGGTATGTACGAGCCGCTCCGAATCCTTGGATCCGAAACCTCTTTTCCAAAACAGCAACCGGCTGATTCCAGCGTAACTAGCCCGTGCCGTCGGCTGCTAATCGACGGCACAGCTTGTACCTTCTTCATTGTCCTTCCAGTTGCCATGGCCCAAGCCTCCGTCTTTTAAGGAGGCCTTTCTTTTTCCGCATGAGCAGTCGCTGTAGTAGTACAGTCTGTTCCCATCCTTGGGCAGATTAATAAGTCATCGCCAATTTCAATTCTTCCTTGAGATAAAAAGCATCCACGACGGACGAACCAATCGATCGATGATTGCCCACCTTCATTGACCCAAAGTCGTGGACGTGCTAAGAGTTCTTTGCCCTTTGTAACCAGGCACAACACCTCTAAAGCAAACTCAACAAACTGATTTTATCGCATCATAGTCATTGAGGCACGGAATCATGAGTGCATTCACTGAGCAAGTTGTCATCGCAGTATTTGTCGGCACGGTTTTTGTCGCAGCCAGCCGGGGTGCGCCCGCGTATCCGTTGAAAGCGAGTGCGAACCGGCGGTATCTGGTGGATCAA
>CAZYYS010000297.1:0-7503 GCA_964651015.1 uncultured Verrucomicrobiota bacterium | reverse complement strand
GTGGCAAAGAACCGCGTGCTGCTCCAAGGCGCTGTAATTGAGGTCGATGAATTAGGCGGCAGGGCAGTGAAAATCGAGCGCGTATCGGAAAAGGTGCATTGAGCAAGAAGGCCAAAACCCAATGGGACTTCGGCGAGTTGTTTCCGACGGAAGCAACGCACAAAGTTCTGACTGTTGCCGAGCTGACCGCTCAAATCAAACGCACGCTCGAAAAACAGGTTGGAGAAGTCTGGGTCACTGGTGAGGTTACGAATCTTCGAGCGCAAAGTTCCGGCCACATTTATTTCACGCTTAAGGATGCCGGCGCGCAGTTGAGTTGTGTGTTGTTTCGAGGCGAGGCAACGGCCAGTCGTGATCTTTTACAGGATGGCCGGAAAATTATTGTCCAAGGTGAAGTAACAGTCTATGAGCCGCGCGGTCAGTATCAACTGCGGGTCGTGTCTGTAGAATTGCAGGGTATCGGCGCGTTGCAACTGGCGTTCGAGAGGTTGAAACAGAAGCTTCAGGCTGAAGGACTCTTCGCCGTCGAACGCAAACGCCCGCTGCCTCGCTATCCGCAACGAATTGGTCTCGTGACCTCGCCGACAGGTGCGGCGATTCGCGACGTGCTGCATGTCATAAAACGACGCAATCCCGCGTTGGAAATCGTTCTTGCGCCGTGTCGTGTTCAAGGAGAGGGCGCGGCAGCGGAAATCGCCGAAGCCGTTAAAATGTTGAATCGCTACAGCAGTACGTCGGCCGGCGATTCAACGGTTCAACGATTCAACGGTTCAACGGATCTCGATCTCATTCTCGTAACTCGCGGCGGCGGAAGCTTGGAAGATTTGTGGGCTTTTAACGAAGAGGTCGTTGCCCGCGCGATATTTGAATCCATGCTGCCGGTCGTATCCGCGGTGGGTCACGAGATTGATTTCACGATCAGCGATTTTGTGGCGGACGTTCGCGCGGCCACGCCCAGCGTCGCGGCGGAGATCATCACCGAAGGGGTGTTTGCCAGCCGCACGTTTGTACTCGAAGCGCCTGATTGGTTGCGTCAGCGGACTGGGCAACGCCTGATACGCGAACGGGAATACTTTGAGCAACTGACGCAACGCGCCTCGCGTCTCCATCCACGGCGACAACTGAACGAATGGTTGCAGCAGATCGACGATTTGCAATTCAGCCTGCTTCGCTACGTTAAACTCGGAACGCGAAAGGAGCGATTCGCCTGGCAGGCTCTTTGGGAACGTTTGCTGCGCATGCGCCCTGCGCAATGGTTGTCCCGGCGCCGGGAATCCTTGCGTCAGTCGCAACGTCGATTGACCGAGCAAGTGCGACATCGGTCCGACGCCTTGCGTAGCCGTTGGACAACGTTGGAAACCCGGTTGCGATTGCTTTCTCCGGAGCATGTGCTGGCCCGCGGTTATTCGATTACTACCGATGGCAACACCGGCCGAGTTCTGCGGGACGCCGCCGAAGTAAAACCGGGACAACGATTGAAGACGCGTCTCAAGTCCGGCGAAGTGTTCAGCAAAGTCGAGCGGCGGTTGGTTTGACATACAACGGAACACATCCCTTCTTTCCAGCGGGCGTAAATGCTTCACTTTGGTTTTCTTGATTGCCGTCCAAACGGCGTAGTGAGCCAAAAGTAAGTGTTACCCGAGCCTGGAGGCGCGAGAGGTCGTTCATTCGAGAGAAAAACTTGGCAGTGCCACAGCAGACAAGTACGTTACGCCAAATTTGTTTGTAGACTAACTACGCGCACCGAGACTTGCGTCGATATGTCGATTGATTTTGAGCGCGTAGGCCGATTTGCCGTAACATCCATGTTATCAAGAGTTTTATTCCTTTTATTTCTCATCGATTCTCTAGCCTTTGGCCAACAGGGAGACAAGCCGGGTGAAGAACAGAGGCAACCAACATTTTCAATTCCAGCCGCACCGGTCCTAACACCGCAGGGAGCGCTCAAGTCCTTCAAGTTGGCGCCCGGCTTTCGCATCGAGTTGGTGGCCAGCGAGCCGTTGGTAAGCGATCCCGTGGCAATGGCCTTCGATCCAGATGGCCGGATTTGGGTGGTCGAAATGCACGGCTTCATGCCGAATGTGGATGGCAAAGGTGAAGATGCGCCTGTGGGACGGATCGTGGTATTGGAGGACACCGATGGCGATGGGCGGATGGATAAAAGCAGGGGTTTCCTAGACGGTTTGGTGATGCCACGAGCGATTGCGCTGGTGCGCGATGGCGTGCTGGTGGCGGAGCCTCCCAAACTTTGGTTTTGCCGGGACACGAACGGCGACGGCAAGTCGGACGAGAAAAGCGAGGTGGCGAACGATTATGGTAACCGGGCGAATCCGGAACACACTGCCAACGGGTTGTTATGGTCGATGGATAACTGGATTTATAGTGCCAACCACACGACGCGTTTTCGGAGCTTCGATGGTGAATGGAATCGTTCACCTACAGCGTTTCGGGGCCAGTGGGGATTATCGCAGGACAACTTTGGGCGGTTGTTCTTTGACTCCAACGAAGACCAACTCAGGTGTGACCTTGTGCCTTCGGCCTATCTGGTTCGCAATCCAAATTATCGGAATGCAATCGGGTTGAATTACCGCGTTGCGAAAGACCAGACGGTGTGGCCGATTCGCGTGAATCCCGGTGTGAATCGGGGCTATCGTCCGGGACAATTGCAGGTTGACGGCACGCTGGCTACTTTTACGGCCGCATGCGGTCCCGTCATCTATCGCGGCGACAATTTTCCACCGGAATTTCAAGGTAACGCCTTTGTGTGCGAGCCAGCGGGCAATTTGGTGAGACGCAACTTGCTTACGGAAAAAGATTGCGCCATCGCGGCCCGCAATGCCTACGAGAAATCCGAGTTCCTGGCATCGACGGATGAAAGATTTCGTCCCGTCAACGCCGTCAACGCGCCAGACGGGACGCTGTATGTGGTGGACATGTATCGTGGCGTTCTGCAGCACCGCATTTTTGTGACCAGCTACTTGCGCAAGCAAATCGAAGCACGCGGTCTGGAAAAGCCGATTGGCCTTGGTCGCATTTATCGGCTGGTCCATGAATCACGGAGGCCGGGACCGAAACCGCGGATGGGAAAGGCCAGTTCGCTTGAGTTGGTGGAGTACCTCTCGCATCCGAATGGTTGGTGGCGGGACACGGCCCAGCGGTTGTTGGTTGAGCGTGCTGATTTGACGATCGCAGCGGATTTGCAAAAGCTCGCCATCACCGGCAACCGGCCACTCGGCCGACTACATGCTTTATGGACGTTGGATGGCATGGGAGCGCTCAATCTGGCCACGGCGCAGTCGGGGCTGTCTGATACCCATCCCAAAGTGAAGGCTGCCGCCATCCGATTACACGAACCTTTTTTGAAGACAGGAAACCGGAACAAAGCGTTGGCGAACTTATTGACCCAGGTTGGCGATGAGAATCCTGACGTTCAGTTGCAATTGGCCTTTACGTTAGGTGAGGCAGCCGAGCCGAAGGCAGACGATGGCATGATCGCGATTCTCCAGCGCGCTGTTGGAAATGCCTATGTTCGAGAAGCGGTCTTGAGCGGGTTGGTTGTTCGGGAACTGGAATTTCTGGAAAAACTGCTGGCGCACAAAGAGTGGAGCAAAACGCGACCGGGTCGTGATGAAATGTTGAAGGGCTTGGCTCAGTGTATTTTCACCGGAGGCAAGGCCAAACGCGTGGAGGGCCTGTTTGATCTGGCCAGCCAACAGCCTGTGGATTTGGCTTGGCGTCAACTGGCTTTGCTGGATGGGATGCTTGCGACCGCCCCAGTCACGACGAAAGGCAAACCGCCAATCAGGGCCAAACCAATCCATTTTCCAGCCGAACCAGTCGCGTGGGCAGCACTGCAAAAATCCAAAAGCCCAGCGGTGCGCGAGCGACTGGAGAAAATCACAGCGTTGATCACATGGCCGGGCCAACCCGGCTATGTTTCCCCGCCGCCGATCAGACCGTTGACTGCTGAACAGGAGCAGCGATTTGAGACGGGCAAGGTTTTGTTTGAAGCGAGTTGCGCTCAATGCCATCAACCCCACGGCCTCGGACAGGAAGGTCTGTCACCACCGCTGGTCGATTCAGAATGGGTGCTCGGTTCCGACCAACGCCTGGCGCGGATCGTGATGCATGGGGTGCGTGGGCCCATCAACGTCAAGGGGCGGGTTTACGAACTGGACATGCCAGCACTGGGAATTTTTGACGACGACCAGATCGCTGCCATATTAACCTATCTCCGTCGCGCCTGGGATCATGGCGCGGCGCCGGTCGAACCTGAGACAGTGAAGAAAGTGCGCGCCGAGACCACTGGGCGTGAGGAAGCCTGGAGCGAGGCGGAATTGCTGAGAATTCCTTGATCAACATGTCGCCATCTTGCTTCAGAGTGCGAGCGAATCTGACGTTGGGGTTTGCTGTCGCTGGCTTGGCCTTTGGTCTCGCGGGGACACCTCTTGCGTTTGGGCATGCCGACCTGCTGGCGCTCATCGATATTGTGACCAAACAGATCGAAGCTGATCAAAAAAATGCGAACCTCTATCTTCGGCGCGGTGAACTCTATCGCGCTCATGCCGATTGGAAACTGGCTGAGGGAGACTACGATCGCGTTGCGCAACTCGATCCCAAACTCAATACGGTTGATTTTTGTCGCGGCAGACTGTGCTTTGAATCTGGTGAGAATGGCCGTGCGAGAGCGTTGTTGGACAAGTTTTTGGCCGGCCAGCCCGACCATGTGGAGGCGTTGCTGACCCGGGCGCGGTTGTTCGTGAAACTTGGAGAGCCCAAAGCCGCGGCTGCAGACTTCACGAGAGCCATAACTCATACCGCCGAGCCGATGCCGGAACACTTCCTAGAAAGGGCACAGGCACAGGGGGAATACGGGGAGATTGAAGCGGCGCTACGCGGACTGGACGAAGGTCTTAAGCGATTTGGCCCGTTGGTCGGGATACAGCTTTATGCGATTGAACTGGAGTGCACGCGCAAACATTTCGACGAGGCGTTAGGCCGGCTCGAAACCATTTCCACCCGCGCGGAACGAAAAGAACGGTGGCTGGTGAAGCGCGGCGAAATCCTCACGCTGGCCGGGCGTCGTGATGAGGCTAAGAGATCATTCAATGCTGCGTTGGCTGCCATTGAAATGTTGCCACCGCGTTTGCGACAGTCTCCGGCAATGTTGGAATTGAAAAAGCGTGTGAATGACGCGTTGACTGCGGCCCCGGCTGATTCCAAGCCCACAACAGCCGGCAAGCAATAGTCGCGTTCACCGAACGCGAGGGTAGGGGAATGACTTCGACAACTATTCTTTGGTGCGGGCGGCCAGGATTTTTGCAGAGGGTACATAGTTAGCCACGAATTCGCGGCGAAATTCCCCAAACGTACCAGCGGCAAGATGCGCGCGCATATCGGCCATCAGTTTGAGATACATGTGGGTGTTATGGACACTCAACATGCGCAGGCCGAGAATCTCTCCTACATTCAGCAGGTGCCGTAAATAGGCCCGCGAAAAATTCCGGCAGGCGTAACAGCGACATCCTTCCTCGATCGGTCGCCAATCGGTTTTGTTGAAGCCGGCCTTGATGCTGATTGTCCCTTTGGTCGTGAAAGCGGTGCCGTTCCGGGCGATGCGCGTGGGCAGGACGCAATCAAACATATCCACGCCGCGCGCAACCAGTTCCACCATTTGGGCGGGCGTGCCCAAACCCATGGCGTAACGGGCCCTGTCGGGTGGCAAAAACGGTTCCGTGGCTTCCACTGCGTTCATCATTTCGACTTCCGGCTCGCCGACGCTCACACCGCCGATGGCATAACCGTCGAACTTCAGGGCGACCAGCGCCTTGGCGCATTCTTCCCGCAATGCGGCGTGGTTGCCTCCTTGCACAATGCCGAACACCGCCTGCCCGGTTGCGCGCGGTTGCTCCCGGCATTCCTTCGCCCAACGGATTGTCCGCTCGACCGCGGCCTTGATTTCGCGGGGCGGGCAACCATGGGGCGGACATTCATCAAATACCATCGCGATGTCAGAACCGAGGATGCGCTGAACCTCCATGGCCTCTTTCGGCCCGAGAAAGAGCGGTGAACCGTCCAGATGAGAGCGGAACTCGACACCGTGAGGTTTGATCTTACGGATTTTCGCGAGACTGAAAACCTGAAATCCGCCACTGTCGGTGAGAATCGGATGGGGCCAGTTGATGAACTGATGCAAACCACCCGCTTCGCGGATGATGTCCATGCCGGGGCGGATGTTCAGGTGGTAGGTATTGCCCAAAATGATCTGAGTTCCCATCTCGCGCAATTCACGAGGGTCTAGTGCCTTGACGCTCCCCTGCGTGCCGACGGACATGAACACTGGCGTATCAATGCTGCCATGCGCTGTGGTCAAGCGGCCCAAACGGGCTTTGGAGCTCGCATCCGTTTTCAACAGTTCAAACATCGCGCAGATTGAGCCATGAAGCAGGGCAAATGAACATGACTTTCTCCGCGATCATATTCGCAAAGATGTGGAACAGTTGAGGACACGGAATTGGAAATGTGCACGACCACTCCCGCCCCAACTGATGTGTGCGCAGAGTGTGGATGGCGAGAGTGGATTGGCAAAGAGCGACGCCAAATGCCGGGCTGCGCTGCCGTCAACAACAGTCCCATTCCAGACCCGCCCAGCTGGCCGCGCGCATCGGCAACCACACTGCATCACCAGTCATTTGGCTTCGAACGTCGGAAGGGTGATGCGCTCCAGTGCGGATTGTTTGGGCAACTCCGGCGGGTACGTTTTGACGCCGGCCGTTTCCTGCCAGCCGTTGCCCACACCGGTACCGTCCCAGGCAATGTCGCCGCCGGGAATTTTCTGCTCAACATACGATTTGGCGGGATGACGGCCGTTGTCGCGATAGAGATTGTCGTGGATGAAGTTGTTGTCGGAGTTGGGTTCGATGTCGAGCTGGATTTTTTCCTTGGGCGCGACTTCCGAGGTGAGATAACTGATCATCTGGATGCCTTGGGAATCGTTGCCGAAGATCTGGTTCTGCGTGACCTCGGTGTGATCGGCGGCCATGATGAACATGCCGAGGCCGGAGGGCAGGAATGAGACGGTCGTGCCCGGTTTGCCGAAGTTTTCATGGTTGTTTTCCCACACCCGATTGTTGATCACGCGTGTGTGCGAACCAACTTTGGACGGGTTGTTCGGCAACACAAACACCAGGATGCCGGCGGTATTGTGATGCGCACTGTTGTTGGTGACGAGTGCGCGGACGGAGTTTTCGATCTCGATGCCAGCGACATTGTGAAAGACTTCGTTGTTGCGGACGACGATATCGCGGCTCTGGCCGACGTAAATGCCGGCGTCCCTGGCCCCGCTGACGACGCAGCTTTTGACCAGCACGTTGGTGCATTCGACGGGGTAAACGGCGTAGAGTCCCGGATTCTCGACGATGAGGTCGCGATAGGTGATTTGATTGGCGCGGTGATTCACGACGCCATTGCCGGTGTAGTTCCGAATGTGGAACCCTTGAATCA
>CAZYYS010000296.1:0-7509 GCA_964651015.1 uncultured Verrucomicrobiota bacterium | reverse complement strand
GGTCGTGTCGTTGCTGCTAGCTGCCGTTTCGCTCTTTGGAATCTCCTGGCTTTCGGGCACGGGCCTTCGCTTCACCTTGAGGGGAGGCGCGTCCGCCGCGAACTCGCCTTCCAAATGCGGGAAGAGACGCGATGCCCTATGGAATTGGTCCTAAAAGTCCCTGACCTAGAGAATCCAGTGGTCGAACAGAAACGGCTTTTGGATGAAGTATTAGCAAACCACAAGCGGTACTCTGCGATCATCGTATCCCCGTTTAGCACGGATTCGTTGCGTGAGTATGTTCAAAAATTTCGGAAAGCACGGCCCAATTACCCGCTAATCACGATCGACAAATGCTTTGATAGCGATATCAGCCAGCATCCCAATGATGAGTCTGGCTCGCTTCTTTTCGGAGTTAAGAGCGACTGGCACCAAGGAGGTCAGAAGGCTGCGGAAGCGCTAACCCATTACTTCAACGTAATAGGTGTTAAGAAACCGAGTGTATGGGTAATTCGAGGCTTGGAGGCGAGCAACCAACGAATTGCTGGATTCAAGTCGATAATTCCGAATCCCGAAAAGGAATTGGATGGCGAATTTCGTCGCGAAATTGCTAAACGGAGTTTGGCAGGCGCCATTGAGAATTTGAAGCCTGAAGATCTGCCTCACGGGATTTTTTGTGCGAATGATGAAATGGCCTTAGGAGCGCGCGACGCTCTTGAAAAATACTTTCGTGTTCGAGGGCCTAATGAAGAGAGTGTCCGAACTAAGATCGTGGGTTACGACGGCATTAGAGACCTTACCAATTTTCTCGTGCCCGCCGAAAGCGAACGAGTTGATGAACCGTACATCTTGAACACAGTTGACGTTGGAGTTTGTAATCAGGTCAGGAGATTGGTGGACGTCCTCACCGAGTACCTGATTGGGGTCATACAGGAACAGCCCAAAACGTGTGAACCGCTTTCTAACGGGCTTTTTGTCCACCTAGAAACGCAAGACCAAAGGACTCGCCGCCAACTTGAGTCAAGAAGGGTTCCGAATGTAGCAACGGAGTGCTAGGGTATTTCAACGGGTTTATCTCGAAAAACCGTGATCCAGTCTGCGACTTCTTCATTCATAGTCGCGATGACTTTGCTTAGCTGCATTGACATATCGACTGAGACCAGTCGCTCTGAGCGGCAGGTAATCTGGTCGAACTGAACAAATGCTTCGGAAAGGGCGGCGCTCATGATTTTTGATCGTTTGACGACTTTCTCAAATTCTGCTTGGTAACGGATGGCCGTACAGGCTGCGCCCATAGCTGGCAAGACGGCGGACGCGAAGATTAGCCACAGGCTATGGCTGATCAGATGCATCACGCAAACTGCGAGCGAGCCAAAAAAGAACGCAAGCGAAGCCACGTGAAGATTGTGATTCGCCTTCCCCATCATCGCAACGATGCCAGTGTGGTAATCCGCCTGGTTCTTTAACAAAGCGAACTTAACCCAGCCATGATAGGCTTTGAGAAAATCCTCGGTCAAGTTGAGGCGGAGCAAGCCAGTTTCACGAATGATGGCGCGCAGATGCCATTGAACCCACAGTTCTTTGGCGAAATGACCATCGTCTTGTGGCCGTGCCGGCCGGGAAGACAAACGGCTCCCGGCTAAGGGGAGAGTGAAACGGTATTGCCGGAGCCATTCAGCAATGAGGCGATAATCCAATGCCCGAGAATGCCAGCGGCGCGAGTTTGCGGAGACTGTGATGACAATGATGAACGTGAGAGAAATTCCCTCTAGGATCGTAAAGACAACTGCTCTGTCGTGCATAGGATGGGCGGATTCAATCCAGCCTAACGGCAATGCGATCAGCGCAAACGCGACCGCGAGAGAAGCCAGAACGTAATTCGCCAAAAAGGACGCGCGGTAATTGGCTACGCAATGCGCAGCCAGTCGGTCAGCCCATGCAAACTGAGCCAAGAATCTGCTTCTAAACTGGTGACTGACTTCCTGGGGCAGGGCACAGGACCGCTTTCCCTCGTCGTTCCACTGCCTGTGAACAAATTGTTCTGGATCGGGCACGCAATCCGGCTCGAATTGCGGATCAGTTTCAGAACATTCACGGGTGTCAGTCAAGAGCCGAAGGAATGACTGCCAGACGAATTCAAATGAAAACTCGGGTTTCTTGGTGGAGTAATAACGTCTCAGGTCAGGCCGCAAACTACGTGGTGGCGTTATCACGGACAAAACGTACTTTGTGACTGCTTTCATGTCACAGAGGACAGCGTCTCCGTCCAAGGCGACCTGCAATGATCCAGACGTTTGAACGAAGTACCATCGTTCAGGAGAGGCCGAACGAATCCAGATGACGGGGGTCTGATTGGTCAGGGCCTCCAAGATCAGTTGCCCAGTCCCGCCTTTGCCACGAGGCTCCTGACCATTCCATATCGCGATAATCAAGTCGCTCTGCTGAAGCAGTACCCGGCCTGCTGCTTCGTAAGACTCGTCCCTGAGCGTATCGTAGTTGCCGTCCATTTGGAAAACGGACGTGCAACGAGGGTGACTCAGTAACCCCTGAAAACTGGTTTTAGATTCCGGTGACGAAAAGTCTCGCGCGTACGTCTGCGCGGGAAATGGCAACACAGCTTGGATTTCGTAGTCTGCCTTCAGCGCGCACGTGGTAATGATGCGATCTGCTCCTTCTGCCAGGCACGAAATGACCCGCACGGTTGCGTCCTCGTTCGCATAGAAACCGCGGCTGCACTTTCCGGCTGCCTGGACTGCGCGGTGAATGTTCCCGAGGATCGTCGCGAGGGTTTGCGCAAAGGCGTCCTTGAAATCAGTGGGCAATTGATCAGGACAATGTCCGACAGCGCCCACGCGAAAGGCCAAGCGCGGACGCGGCGGCGTTTTGAGGCCTAGTTCGGGAGTCATGTGGTTGTCCAGAGGGCTTGAATTTTTTGTCGTTGCTGGATCTGCATGATTTTGGTTTCGTCTGGGTCTTCAACGGCAATTGATTCGAGTATGTTTTCGCACATTGTGATTTGGTGGACTGACCCTGCCAAGCCCGAAGCGGCTGACGAAATGATCGCTGGCGCAAATAAGTACCTGAAGGAACTTCCTGGGGTTCTATTTTTTCACATTGGAAAAATGGTCGCGACGCCTCGTTATTGCGTTGACAATAGTTACCAAGTGGCGATGACGATGGTGTTTCCAGACAAGGCGGCGCATGACTTGTATCTGAAACAGCCGCTCCATGGTGAGTTCGTCGAAAAGTGCTTCAAGCGACTGTGCGTGCGAGACTTGGTTTACGATTACGTGTAACCGGTTAGACGAGGATGTTATCCGGCGAACGATGGCGTTGGAATGCGCCCCGCTCCTCCGCTCCCCTGCGTGTAGCGTGTAGCCTTGAAAAGGATTGACTTTTGCGGATTAAGATTTTAGCATGAGTGTGTCATCGAAAATCGGTGATGCCCAGTCGGAAGGGATGCCTTTCCGCAAGTGAAGTTCACTTCGGCCTGAGAGATCAGGTGGCCCCGGCTGAGGAAAATTAAAAATGGGACTGTCCCTGATCCCGCGATGGAGTCTGAAAACGCAGCGCTTTGCTGTGTAGGATGCACTCCTTGGTAACATGCAAAACAACAACACCGCTCAGTCTGAGCAAGCCCCCGCCCGCGTAGTCAAATTCCGTATTGGAAAAGAACACCTCCGTAAGTTCGAATTTCCAAACGGAGAAGACATTGTCATCTATCACCTATACCCGACGCTCGCTGAATGGGTCGGCAAGGCGATACCGGATGACGTAAACCCGCGCAGCCACGATCTGGACATGGTTCAGAGCGCGGTGGCTCGGGACATCAAGTCCACGATTCGCAACCGGCCAGAGGACTTTTTTCTGGCCAACCGCGGCGCAACGGTCATTGCCGAGGATTTGCGTTTCGATCCGACGCGCGGCGAAGTGGAGATCCAAATCGCAGACCCCGACATTCATGGGCTTGCGGACGGCGCCACAAGCGATGCCGTGGTGGAATTGGTTCAAAGGGAAATTGGTGGGAGTCGCAAATTCGCGGACATGGTGTTCGAGGAAATTCCAGATTATCTCAAACGGGCGAGGTTTCACGTGGAGGTAATCGTTGGGTTGTCAAACCGTGATCGAATCGGGATGTTGGCCCGGGGGCGCAACACCAGCCGCCAAGTCAAATCGTGGTCACTCGCGGATTTCCAAGGGGCTTTCGATTGGATTCAGGAGATTCTTGAATCCGAGAAGTCAAAGTTCCGCGGACGTATCGGTTACGAAGAGAACGCGGGGACGGAAGTTAACGTCCTTGATGTCATCAGCTTGATGACGTTGTTCTCACGCGAGTGGGATGACAAGGGTGCCGGTCTGAAACGAAAGGCTCCAACCGTGGCATACTCCAGCAAAGGCCGCATGGATACCCGGCTCCAAGACCCAAACTTGTCGCCGTACTACCGGGGATTGTCTCCCATTCTGGAGGACATACTGAAGCTTCACGATTACGTGTACGCGCGATTCGAGGACGCATACAAAGCCGCGATGGGCGGCGGGAAACTTGGCCGGCGGCGTGGTGTGGAAAGCCGTCCGAACAATCCGATCGTGCTCCCGCTAACGGGTTCGAAATCAAATTACGAGATTCCGAACGGCTACATATTTCCATTGTTGGCCTCGTTCAGAGCCTTGGTCGGATACAACGGCGAGGGGCAAGCCGAGTGGAAATCGAATCCGTTCAAGTTTTTCGATGAGTCGGGCGCGGAACTGATTCAGGTGTTGATCGAGCAGGTTGACAATCTCGGCGGGTATCCGCAGTTGGCCGGCAAGAGTCGGGCGGTTTACACGAGTTTGCACGACCGCGCCAAACTTTTGGTTGCGGAAGCGAAGGCGTAAAACCTCAGTGCAGGGTTGCAGCTGCAGACGCGGCTGCAACCTTTTACCACGTCGAGTAACTGTGCTTCACGCGAGCTGGCATATTTGGCGGCCTTCCTTTTCAAGACGCCTTTCCAGTGATTCAAGATGGCCGCTGGGGGTAGCGTGGGCGACGAAGATTTCGTCGGCGAGGGCGGCGACGAATTCGTTGCGTCGGTTTGCGGTGACGACGGATGCGCGGCGTTGAGTGGGTGGAAAAATCGACAGCAACAGTAAGCGGCCTGCATCGAGAGAGCGCTGCCAGCTAGCCGGAATGGCCATGCCTGTTAAAGTCCGCGCGGGGCAAATGATGATCGGCTGACTGCCACGCAAGAGAATGCGCAGACACTCTTTCTCGACGGGGGAATGGAAGCCACTGATGACGGTTATCTCTCGATCACGCAGTTGTTGAACGTGTTCGTGGATGCGCAGGATTCGGTCGCCTGGGCAACGGCTGGAACAAAAGAGCGCGATTTTGGGAAGCGCCAGATGTTCGACGTTGCCGAGGACAGTCAACGCTGATGGCGCAGCCTTACCCATCCGCCTGACCAAATGCGCCGGATAACTAGAATCTTCACGCGCGATCTTTTCAACTTGTAGGTTCACGGTCGGGGGCTGGTGCCGTGCGTTTTCCTGCACCTGCGATGCGCTCGATGTCGCGGAGAGTCGCGATGGTTTCGGCTAATTTTTGACGAGCGATGTCTGGTGAAGGCGCGCGCAAGCCTTGCTCGCGAGCAATACGCTCGGCGTCGGCGTCGGAAAGATGTCGAATTTCTGCCAGTGCCTCTTGCTCGCTGGCTAATTTGACCAATCGCTCGATGAAGCCCTTGGTAGCCAAGGTAGGGGGCCGCGACCCGGTGAATGAAGCGGTTGCTTTTGACTGTTTGGGCTTCTTGGGCTTAGGCAACGTGTGTTTCGTTTTTACCTGTCCCTCGGTTTCGTGCTCGAAGCGCTGGATGGCGTTCTGAACGAATCGCACCTGCTCGTCTGTGAACTGCTCTTTGTGCGCTTGCAGACGTTTCATCAAATCCACGAAGGCCGAAACTTGGAGGCCAGGCCCTGGCGGCGCCGGCTTCTTTTTCGGCTTGGCTGCGGTCGGAGAATGAGAAGAGGGCTTTACTTGCATACAGAAATGAGATGAGCGGCGGATTCGGCGACACAATCGCCGACGGCAGCCTGGCGTGATCCGGATTCCCAAATGTCGGGTGTGCCGAGATGACTTTTGCCGCTGCCGTAAACCTTGCAGACGTTGTTGGAATTGGGCCAGAGGCCAAGCACGCCGCGATTTTTCGTCAAAAGGGCGCGCTTTGACACCGTGTTCTGGATGGCAACCAGCCAGCGTTCTTGCTCGTCGGTGATGCCTTTGCCGGTGCGGATGACGCGATTGATCAATGCGCCGACGAGCTTGGGGCGGGAGTCAAGCGGGATTTGCTCCACCCAGTTCAGCAGGCGCGGAATGCCGTAGGTGGAAACTTTGTCGGGAATGGCGACCAGGACATAATAATTGCAAGCGCGGAGCATGCCTTGAGTGAGAAACATCTTGTTCGGAGGGCAATCCACGAAGATGTAGTCAAAATCGTGGAAGAGGGCGAGCACACGGCGGCACTGCTTGAAAAAGTCGTCCTTGGACATGTTTCGGTCCTGGGCGAGTTCATAATCCAAATCTTCCACCTCAAACGCGCCGGAGAGCAGAAAAAGGTTCGCGGGGATGCCGCTGCCGTACTTGCCCTTTTTGATGAAGGCATCCTTTTTGATGCTCACGGGACTGATGGCCTTGCCGCCCTTCAAGAGCACGAGCACATTCTGGTCGTTGCCCGCGATGGGGTCTTGGCCGAACACGGTGGTGAGGCTGCATTGGGCATCAATGTCAATGATCAGCACCTTCTTTTTTGGTTCGTGGTGCGCGACCTGCGCGCCGAGGAAGAAGGTGGCGGTGGTTTTGCCGACGCCGCCTTTGTAATTCACGACGGCGATCGTGCGCGGGTGTTTGGTGTCCAGCGTTTTGGTGAAGGCGTCAGCCTCACGCGCCTGCACCTTGTCTGGATCTTCGCCAAGGCCCAAATTGTCCAGCACCGCAAATGGGTTACTGGCTGTCGCCGGGGATCTTGTTGTTTTTGCCATACCAAACTCCTTTGCTGGTCTCGATCCCCTTATGCATTGCCGCCTTTAGCGGCGTTACACTCCGGACAAGCCACCTGCCCGTTTTCCACAGTGGTTTTGCCGCCCCGTGACCACGGCGTTTTGTGGTCAGCCTGCCAAGCATCCCATTCGCATTTGACACCAGTGCATTTGACACGCACCTGACAGATGCCGCCGTCCCGGCGGAAAATGGCAAGCCGCTGCTCATGGGAAAACAGCCGCTGATTATCCTTCTGTTCGATGTCCGGAACAGCCTCGAAAAACTTGCGCAACAGAAATTCGTGTCGCCATTGGATCGAGTCCTGAGCATCGGTGCTGTGGCTGGTGCGCTCTTTGTAGGCGAGCAGTTCGGGGTCGGCCTTGTCGGCGGGTTGATTTTCCTGTGCCGCGCGCGAGCCTTCAAACTGGATGAACCAGTTGCGCACGGCATCCTGTCGCCCTTGCATGGCGTAGGTCTCAAGACAGTGCGAAACGAGCGCGTAAAGTGAAATGACGCTG
>CAZYYS010000295.1:0-7515 GCA_964651015.1 uncultured Verrucomicrobiota bacterium | reverse complement strand
AGATGATCGGTGTGCAGAAGATCCGCTCCCACCAAAGTATTCGTTCGGAGGGAGGCTCTTCGCGCCACGTTTTGTCCACCCGCCGCGCAGCCAATAGTCCTGCGAAAATAAGTAGCAGAAACGACAGGGCAAACATTTGTCCGAGAATTTGAAGCCAAGTTTTTGTCCCACCAGGGAGGCGTGTAAAAACGCTGCTCCACCCCGTTATGCCGTTGTTAAAACCGCTCGTCCCAGTCGCCAGGTAAAAGGAGCCTTCGACAAGCGCGTCCAAACCAAACCCTGCCCCGGATGAATAAGAATACATGGGCCGACCAACCGTTACTATGTTGAACCAAAAGACACATGAAAGGAGCCCGCAATAAATGCTGCCGAAAAGAATCGAGTTGGTCTCCGCCAGCAACAATGCCCGCGTCCAGCGTTTGGCTGAGGAAGAGGCCAACAAGCCCGCCGCCAGCGCCAGTAAAATCGCGCAAAGTTCGATCGTGAACGCTGTCAACACATCCAACCAGTTCACACCGCCGAGCAGGACCGGTATCGCCAAAATTGGCACGGCCGAGAGCCACAGCGTCATCGAGCGCAACGCGTGCACCAGACTCTTGCCGACCACAATTGACCGCGACGTAAGTGGGGTAAGGAACAAAAGTCCCAAGGTTCCTTCTCGCTTTTCGCGGCTCAAACAATCCGCCGTCAGCGCCGGCACCATGATCCAGATGGTGATGAAGATTGTAGTATGCAAGATCGCAAACAGCCGGGAACCAAGCTTTGCGGGACTCACCTCGGGACTCCAAATGATGTTGGCGCAAACCACCATCGCAACGCCCGCGCCCAGTACTCGTAGCCAGTAATTAAACGACCGCCGCGCTTCGGCGCGCAGTTCGCGCTTGATGACGGGTAGAAAGACCATTTGTTACGTTACAGCGTTAAACCGTTGCATCGGTGCATCTTCTAATTTGCGATCCAACGGTTCACGACTTAACGATTCAACAGCGCAGCGGGCGCTATTGCGTTTCACCGCGCGTCACGCGCAGGAACACTTCTTCCAAACCGAGTTCCTCTTCCCTCAGTCCCACAAGCTTTATGCCGCCATTGACCAGCACCTCGGCCACACAACTGGCGTCTGCTTGATGATCGGTCATCGTAACCTTAAGGCGACCGGCGGTTGACTCGACGGCGGAAATCTCTGTTCTTGCTTTCAACAACTCAATCGCCCGTGATTCGTCACCCAGCACTTTCACCCAAACGACCAGACCGGTCGCCAGTTGATCACGCACGCCTTGCACCGGCCCGCTGTAAATTAATTTTCCCTTTTCGATGATCGCGACGCGATTGCACAGCGTCTGGAGTTCACTCAGGATGTGCGAAGAAATGATGATGGTTTTGCCGAGTCGTTGAAGTTCCTGCAAGATGGCCATCATTTCGATGCGCGCGCGCGGGTCCAAACCGCTGGCGGGCTCATCAAGCAACAACAGTTGCGGATCGTGAATCAACACCCGTGCCAGGCCGAGTCGCTGTTGCATGCCGCGACTGAGCGCGCCGATGAGCGCGCCCTTCTTTTCGCTCAAGCCGACCAGCTCCAAAACATCGTTGACCGTCTTCTCACGTTGGTTCGTCGGAATCTTGTAACAGGCCCCGAAGAAATCGAGGTATTCAGTCACTTCCATGTCTTTGTACACGCCAAAGAAATCCGGCATGTAGCCGATCACATGACGCACAGCATCGGCGTCCTTGACGACGTCGTGTCCCAGGATTTTAGCCTGACCGGCGGAAGGGGCGAGAAACGTGGCGAGGATGCGAAGCGTTGTCGTCTTGCCCGCGCCATTCGAGCCGATGAATCCAAACAAGTCACCGCGATTCACAGTAAGGTCGAGCGCGTTCAAAGCGGTTAGCGCGCCGTACGTGCGACTCAACCCAACGGTTTGCACGGCGGGAATTGGAGGAGCGTCGCTCATAAATTCAAAGTGAAAAATGTAAAATTAAAAAAGCCAACACGCCCGCCAAGACTGCCGCCAGGACTGCCCGTTGAAAATGGCGCGAAATTTCTCATTTTGCATTTTTAATTCTTGTTTTCGACTGGCACGGTCAGACGCAGGAGCGTGTCACGAGTGGAACGCTTTGGCGTAAAGCGATTCATCGCGCTGGTAAACAAGTGGCCGCCATCCCACGCCAGTAATACCGCATCGCCGCGTTCCACCACTGAAGTCAGATCAAAGCCCGGCGAAACGACAAAGGTGTTCTGATAGTTTTGATAATTATTGACGTTATTTCCAGAACCGTTGAGTTGGGTAACGAACGAGGCTGCCATCGCACCAAGCGGCACATTCGCCAGTTGAACTGATTGCCCGAAGGCCTGCCGACGCTGTTGCGCGGCGGATTGGAACTGATTGCCATGTTGGCGGACAAAATCTCCCAAGGTCATCCCCTGCTCGCTATTTAATTGAAACTTCTTGGTTTGTTTGGCCGGCAGTTCATTCAAGGTATGCACGCGCCCGTCCAACACCAGTCGAGCTTCGGTCAAATTGCGGTCAAGCAGGTTTTCCACCGCGACCTCAACCTGGCTGCCCGAACGGACAATTTTTGCTTTCAACGGTTGGGCCGCCGGTTGCCACCAGTCGCTTACGTAAAGTTGGCTGGTCCAGACTGGCACGAAAACATCCGCGCGATAGCCATCGCCCCGCTGTTCCACCGTGGCGCGACCGCTTTCCTGTCCGCCACCCCATGAGCCTTGGAATTCGCCGCGAAACGTCGCATACGGTTGTTCCCCCGCCAGTTGATATCGGGCATTGACTGGAGAATAGATCGAACCGTAGGCGCGGCCACGCAACTCCGCTCGCTCGCCTTTCTGGAAAACATCGACCAGATGCAACTCGTTCCATTCCGTTTCGCCCGCGCGCAGCTTGTAGCCGATAAAATAAATCAGCACAGAAAACAGCACCACGTAAGCAGGAAACGTCAGCCAGGTCAGCATCTGGCGGTTGATGCGTTTGAGCCAGCGTTGATCCAACGGTCCGATGACCAACAAGTAAACCGCCAGCAATAACAGCAGCCAGCCGACCGGTAACTTGCGGACCTGTTTGCTGTCGATCATCGCGCCAAACACGCCGTCCATGCTCCAACTGCCAGATTGGTTGTAGTCGGCTGAACTATACCAAGCGGGCGGGACCTCAACCAACTTCGCCCAAAATGAAGGACTGTTTTTCCATGAGCGAAATGGTTCGCGCTCAGGACTGAACAACAACACGGTGATCCGGCCTCGACCGCGATCTGCAGCGACGACCAGCGGCGATTCGGTAGAGCCAGCCACAATCCGCCCATCACGCAGAGTGCCTACCGCAATCGGCAGGTCCGCCCTCTCAAAATCTACATCTTCGGCCATCTCTGAAAACGGTACGATTGTTGGCGTCGTAGTTCTATTCTGTCTCCCTCTCGTAGTTTGAGTCGGAACATAAGGAGAAGGTAATTTGCCGACGAAAGCCGCTGCGCCATCCGTTCGCAACCAATCCTGAAGTTCAAGATGGCGTGAAACCGTTCGGACTCCCGTAAGTTCACAAGGGAGCAAGTTCCGCAACCATGAACTGGAATTGATATCAGCGATCTGTTCAACCCCGACGATCAGGTGCCCGCCGGCAAACAACCAGGCGAGCAGTGCGTTAACCTGGGTTGATCTCAACTCGGCCGCTTTCTCGGAATTCAGGTAGAGCGCATCCAGCCCTTCCAGCACCAATGGATTATCCGGCGTGAGCGAAGGTTGAAGGCGCGCGGTGGCGGGCTGCAAGTCGGTCTGTCTTGGCAGAATTGGCCGGAGCACGGGCACCCCACCGACCGTCCGGGCCAACGCGCCGACTAACGGGCTTTCCCAAGCCATTTGTTTCTTGGGCCGCAGATTAATCTGTTCGGCCCGCACCTTGCCCCGTTCGTCCAGCAGTCGGGCGTTCCACATGCTGTTGTAGCGGGTTGTTGAAAAGGCCGGCACCAAGAATCGTTTCAGGGTGCCCGTCGGCAATTCCACAACCGCCGTCCGGGTCTGGCTTTGATTGTAGTTGCCCGGCGACAACTCGAAGAGCCCGGTGAAAGGTGGCCCGTCATTCTTCACTTCGACAATCACGGGAAACCAACTCGCCTCTGGCACAACACCGTCGTAGCCAATAAAAACATCGAATTGCAATGCGGCGCGAGCCGTGAAGGCTTCGCTCGCACAGAGCAGACAAAGCATCAGCCGTAGGAATCGAATTCGGCCAATGGCGCGGGAGGACTTCCTGAAGATTTTTCTCAGATGGAACATCATTACATGCGCAAATGCCAAACAACCGAGTTAAGTGTCTTGTACTCCGAAACATCCCGATAAGCAACGTCATTTCGGATGGACTCGATCATCAACCGCACTTCTCGGCTGATCGAAGTACAGCACGCTTGGAAGCTTTTGGAACATGCGCCATCAATGGCAATGCCACACGGGTATTCGCGAGTCTGACCTTGGCACCGGCCCCACGGGCGCTGGCGATGGTAACGCCGATACGATTGGCGACTCAACCTTTTCGCCATTGGGAGCGCCTGCCAGCAACCTCCAGGGACCGAACTTTACCCCGCCTTTCCCATCCTATCCGTCGGGCCATGCCGGGTTCGGTGGCGCTCTCTTTCAAACCTTGCGCCGATTTTACGGCACCGACGACATCGCCTTCACCTTTGTCTCTGACGAATTCAACGGTGTGACTCAAGACAGCCAGGGCAATGTACGCCCGCTTCGCTCGCGCAGTTTTTCATCGCTCTCGGTGAAAAAGTCTTTGGGCAAATCTAAAGGTAAGAACAGTAATTCACTCCGCCCCTTTTCCAGCATCCTTGTTGATGAGCCGGAACGCGCCGCCGCGCGCGCCATGCTTTATCCCGTCGGCTTCTTCAAGGACGAAGGTTCCAGAAGCTCGTCCTCGGAGTTGCCTCGACGTAAAGCAACGTCGCGCCGCTACTTCACCTTCTCCACCACGAGCATCTCAACGTTCTCGCGGCTGAACACGAGTTCGAGGCCAAGTTGCTCGCTCAACGCTTTGCTGATGAAATCCAGATTGGCCTGCTGATCCGGTTGCCATTGCCCCTCCAGCGTGATGTCGTAGAAATTTGTCAGGCCGGTTTTATCTATCACCGGCTTCTGAAAGAAACTTTCGAGCAGACCCGCCAACGATGAAATCGGCGTGTGCGGCCAGTCGAGAAATTTAGTCCGGTCGCTACTTCTCAGTTGGTTTTTTGGACTGACCTTCGATTCAAGGATGGCAGAGTTCTTAGCCCGCAATACCAGCGTGTCCATTTCACGGACTTCGCTGCGTCCAGCCCAGCCCAACTGACTCTTGATCAAAGCCTGAAAGCTCTCGCGCGGACGATTCGTCACTGTGACCATCCAGTCGTAAGTTTCGGCTGGCGGTGTGTTGGAAAAGATCATCCGGGTTTGGGAAAATCCGTACGCGTGTGCCATCATTATTGGTAACGGCATGTTTCGGCCAATACTCTTGTCACCATCCCCGCGGCCACCCGTGCTAAACTGCTTGCCGCGATATTGACTTTGTTGGATGACCAGCGTTTGGGGCGCTTCCAGATAGCTCCTTAATTCCGGGTCGGCGAGATAGATTGCCAAGGTCGTTGTTCCCGCAACGAGCGAAACACCCGCGCTCACCGCCATCGCCATTTTCAATTTTGTCCATGCCATAAGATTCATAGTTCCTTTCACCAGGGTTATGATTGTTGCTGACGCCAAAGCTCCTTTCGCAGCCGTCCCGGAAATTGCGACGGCCAGTCCGACGGGCGTAGCTTGCACCGAGTTTGCCGACAATGCTCCTGCGATACTCACCGCCGTCAGCGTCATACCGCGTTTACTGAATATTTTTCGCAGCTTCTCCAGCGCACGAGCCACACGTTTTTGCGCGGCATCCTCGTTTAGCTTAAGCACGGTGGCGATTTCGGCGGCGGACTTATTTTCAAAATAGCGCAAGGCGATAGCGTTGCGATCAGTATCGCCAAGTGCGGACATTGCCGCATCCAGATGTGGGGCGAGTTGTTCCCAAGCGGCGGTGGTGGATTCGTTCGAGATCGATTGCATAGCGGCTTCCTGTTCACGTTGCGTGCGACGGATGTTTGCGCGGATTTGAGTCTGGGCCGCGTATCGGGCGGTCTTGAGCAGCCAGCCGGCGAGCACGACATTCGACCCAAGCCGACCGGCTTTTCGAGCGAGAACCACAAACACGGCTTGGGTAATTTCTTCCGCCAGTTGTTGATCTTGCACCTGTCGTTGTGCGGCGGAATGAACCAAGCCGACATAGCGACGCACAAGTTCAGCAAAAGCCGATTCAGACTGGCTGCGGGCATATTCGCGCAGGAGATCGTGGTCGCTCATCGTCATCATTCACCCATAAACCTCCGCCGAAGGCAAAAGCGGACAAAGAATTTTTGCAAAACCTCGGTTTATTCGCCACACTCCCCGTCCGATGAAAACAAAATCGAGCCAGTCAAAGAACCGAAATTCAATGCGCCCCTTCTCCAGTATCCTGGTTGACGGACCGGAACGCGCCGCTGCGCGCGCCATGCTTTATCCCGTCGGCTTTAAGGACGAAGATTTCGCGAAGCCCATCATCGGCATCGCCTCCACCTGGAGCAACGTTACGCCCTGCAACATGCACATTGATAAACTTGCGCTCGAAGCCGAGAAGGGCGCGAACGAAGCCGGTGGCAAGGCGATCATCTTCAACACCATCACCATCTCCGACGGCATCTCGATGGGCAGCGAAGGCATGAAGTATTCGCTTGTGTCGCGCGAAGTCATCGCCGACTCCATTGAAACCGTCGTGGGCTGCGGCGGCATGGACGGCTACGTGGCCATCGGCGGTTGCGACAAAAACATGCCCGGCGCGATGATCTGCATCGCCCGCATGAATCGTCCGGCGGTGTTCGTCTATGGCGGAACAATTCTCCCGGGTTGTTTGACAATGGAACGGCGCGCAGAGGACTGCGACGCCCTACCATCTGACGCAGGTAGGGCGGGTCACTCCGTGCCCGCCGCTTCGGGAAAAGAATTGGACGTCGTCTCCGTGTTTGAAGCCATCGGCCAGCACGCGGCGGGCAAGATCAGCGATGAAGAATTGCACGCCGTGGAATCCTGCGCGATCCCCGGTCCGGGTTCGTGCGGCGGCATGTACACCGCCAACACCATGGCCAGTGCGATTGAAGCGCTCGGCATGAGCCTGCCCAACAGCTCCGCGCAAAACGCCATTTCCCCCGCGAAGCTCGACGATTGCCGTCGCGCCGGTGCGGCCGTCGTGAACATGTTGAAGCAAGGCATCAAGCCCCTCGACATCCTCACCAAGAAAGCGTTTGAGAACGCCATCACAGTCGTCATCGCACTCGGCGGTTCGACGAACGCCGTGTTGCACCTGCTCGCCATCGCGCACGCGGCGAAGGTGAAGCTCACCATTGACGACTTCACACGCATCGGCAAACGCGTGCCCGTGCTCGCCGACCTCAAGCCCAGCGGCAAATACA
>CAZYYS010000294.1:1474-7545 GCA_964651015.1 uncultured Verrucomicrobiota bacterium | reverse complement strand
ACGTTACAGGCACGTGAACCTCTCCACTCAATTTCTATGCCGAACAGAAATAACAAGGCTGTCCGCGCCCCGGGCGTTCCACGTCGGCCAACTCTTTGCCAGAAAAACAAAGACTGCATGATTGTTGTACGAATAAAAGGAAAGCACAGACACCGATTTCACCAATTCTGAAGAAATAGGAATGAGGCTATCGGGGAATCTGCGTTCGTCAGCGTTTATCTGCGGTTCTAACCTTCGAACAAGAGCGCTGGATTTTCATGCGCGCCTAAATTTCTCCCGCCCTCAGAAACTTTCTCCAACTTACCGCGCGCCCACTTTTGCAGCCGATAGAGTGTGGCGAACACAAAATCCGGTGCTGCCCCGCCCTGTCCACCCACCAGTTCGCCACCGCGCCGCACGTTGTCGATCATCCAGGCCGGTAGCGAGAGATGATACGGATTGCGCTTCACTTCACCGACGTGAAACGTCAACGCCGTGATAAGAGCCGCAACATCCTGCGGACTCAACTCGACCATCAGGTTGGGCGTTGGCATCTGTCCCCAAAACTCAGTCTCAACGGCGAAACAATTGAATGTCGTAGGTAACGTCTTCAGTGCGTCCATTACTAGGAAATGCGTGCCGATGTGTGAGCTGTTCCAGTCGAGTTCGTGGGGAAATAAAATGACGCGCGGCTGATGCTTCGTTAAGATCTCGGCGATGATTTTCACCGACTGCGCCCAATGTCCCGGTTCCTGCTCGCGTGACTTGACATTGATTCTTTCCAACCCATTCGGTGCGGTTTGCACCAACCCGAAGCCGATACAGTCGCAACACTTCTTCAGTTCTTGCAACCGCTCCGCCTGACGTACCGGGTTGCTGCCTTGCGTCACTGCCACGTTGATGACGTTCCACTTCGCCTCACGCAACAGCCGTAATGCCAGTCCGCCGATGATGACCTCATCGTCCGGATGCGGCGAAAAGATCAAGACCTTCGGTGCATCTGGTGCAATCTGTGGGCGCGGCAACGCCGGGAAATTCCCCGGCGGATAAGATTTTCCGTCTTTGGCAAACCGCGCATATTCTGAAACGAAATGTTGGTAAGGATTCATGCGAATCGAAATCAATCCGGTGTCATCCGCGAATGCGAATTCGACGTGGTTCAATCGTGAAAAGCTTCCCACGGCAAAATGTCTGGTCCGGGTTCGCCGACAAGAAACCAGGCAGCCGCTCCATCAGCGACGGAATCGTCTCAGGATGGTTTTGCAATTGAATTGCAACAATGCCGCCAAAATTGCTCGGAGGATACGCGACAATGTCTGCAAAATCTCCATTCAATGAAAGCAGGATGGCACCGAGTTCTTGAGCCTTGGCTATGACCACCGGGTCGGGTGAACGAATCGGCAGGACCTCTCGCAACAGCATCGCCTCGTGCCCGTGCTGCTTGAGCGTGTCAGTAATCTCCATTGGAACACACTGATCGCTGAGGAAGCGAAGGCTCATGCCGCCACGGCAAACTCAGCAAGTTCACGGGCATAATCGAGGCAAGCCGTTACATCTGTCTGGGTCAGGTCAGGAAACTCACGCAAAATATCATCGTTACTGCGACCTGAAGCGAGATACCCGAGAATCAGCGCCGCGGGAACCCGCGTGCCTTTTATGCAGGGCTTACCCCGCAAAATCTGCGGGTCGCTGACAATGTGTTCACGCCAGTCCATACTTATGGAATCCTTGCCTATTCGGTTGCCGCAGTCAATTCTGGTGTACCGCTTGCCAAGCATCACCTGCCGTTCTATTTCATGGGATCAATCCCCGCCGCGTCCACCATGTTGGTGAGCCGGTTCGGATTTCAATCAGTGTAAATACTCCGGACCCGTTTCCGTTTCCAAAGCGTGGATTCAGACCGGTTGATGGTTACAGTTCCGGTTGCGAACCAGAATCGGTTCTATCGTCTGCGCGGCCTGTAACATCGGCGAACGGCATCCCGAGATGAATTAGCCGCGTCGCTTCGACGACAGCACAGATTGCGTCCGAGAACTGCACGTGTCGCAGCGAAAAGTTTCTGACCGTTACGTGTCAGCGGTTTCGTCGCCGCGGACTCGACGGATTGAACGATGCCAGGGGCCGTGGCCGCAAAGTGCGCCTGTCCGAAGACCAGCAGGCCAAAGCGCTGACGCTGGCGACACAACCGCCCGCAGGCTATACGCGATGGAGTGTACGCCGCATGGCCAAAGCCACCGGGCTCTCGGTGGGCAGCGTCCATGCCAGTGCCAGGCGTTGGAGCGAACCCAGCCTGGGTTGCCTTTGGGAATGGGTCACATCAAAACTCGCACGCATGATTACATTCGTCGCGGCACCTTAACGCTGTTTGCGGCACTGAATTATCTGGACGGAAAAATCCTCGCGCAGACGGCGCCGCGTCATACCCATCGCCAATGGCTGGCCTTTCTCAAACATTTGGATGCGGAGACTCCGCGAGAGTTGACCCTTGCACCTGATTATCGACAACTATCGCACCCACAAGGCGCCCAAGGTGAAAAGCTGGCTTAAATGGCGCAACGCCCGACACCAAAAACAATATGGGGCCGACCGGATGGTGCTGCATTTCACGCCCACCAGCAGTTCGTGGATGAATCTGGTGGAGCGATTCTTTCGGGTGCTGAATGTCTTCCCCGCGAGCCGGTCAAAGTTACCTTTTGGGTCTGCGAAACAAAGCCCCACATCGTGCCGTAGAAGCGAAAGTAGAAACGAAAAAGGCCAAGGAAGGTCAAGTGCCGGCGAATGAATCTCCGGGATATGCTGTATCACCCGTTCCTGTCCACCAACGGTAATCGTTATGTTTGCTGCCGTGAAATTTGAGCAAACACCGCTTGATCACGGGCCTAGCCGCATCGGCCTTGAGTTTATCGCAGAACATTCCGTCAAAGATCTTCATGCTATCTTTGGATTCGCTTTCGGAGTGCTTCGTATTGTTCAGGTATTGTTGGATTGCATTCGCGCTGAGGTCAACTGCTGACAATTCTGTCATCAGTTTCGCGTAATCTTCCGGAGCCGTCGGATTATGTTCGTGATATAGTTGGTGAAGCTCTCCCCTTTGACGTGCGTCCCGCACCGGGGTCATTAGTTCTGCGTACTCGCACTCAAACTAGGGCACTGTTTCATGATATCCGGGCGCTCGAACTGGATGAATGCAATCCCCAAGACACGAATGCTTTGCGGAAACGGCAAGCACGCATATGTGTACGTTCTGGTAAGAGCCTCTATCCGCGTTTCTTCATTCCGCGTATCCTTGCCGTGCGTCCGCATTCTCGACAAATAAACGCCCGCCAGAATCTGATGTGGGTCGACGCCAGGACTCTTCTGCTGTGTTTGCCGGTAAATCTTCTCCTGAGTCTCGATCATGCTTTCACCCGCCGCAAGCGGGTCAATTAAACCCTTGAGGGATTTCCGGAACCAACTCATAAGCCATTCATCGATTGAGATAACTATCCACACAAAATCAATCTTCTCGCAAGTTGTGAATTTGCCACCGGGTGATCGCAAAACGAAATACACCACGTATTTGGCGACTGGACGATTTTTGCTGAAACCTCGGTTAAAACATTCCAGCAATGCAAGACTGCCGCAAATCAGGACAGCGCGAAATTTTCGTAGCGGTTTTACGATTTCGCGGTAACTTTCCTTCATGACAACACCACCTTCTTCCGGCGGCTGCGAGTGTTGCAGCGAAATCACGCGCAGATCATTTATCAAAACCACCGCGACCGGTCTGGCGGTTGCGGCTACCGGGGCACTTCCGTCATTAGCCGCCCAACATGCGCAAAAGGCGGCGATCAAAAAGTCACAACCCGAAACGCTCGTCGCCACGTTGTACAAAAGTTTAGCGGAAGCGCAGCAGAAGGCCGTGGTTTTCCCTTTTGATCACCCTTTGCGTTCCAAGGTCGATAACAACTGGCATATCACCGACAAGACGGTTTCCCAATTTTTCAACGCCGATCAACAAGCCATGATCCGCGAAATTTTCCTGAACCTTCATAGTCCCGAATACGCAGAGAAGGTCATGCAGCAGGTGGAGCACGACGCCGGCAAGGAAGGATTCGGCGGCTCTGCGATTGCGCTATTTGGCGAGCCGGGCAAGGGCAAGTTCGAGTTTGTGCTGACGGGGCGGCACGTCACGCGACGCTGCGACGGCGATTCGGTCGAGGGTGCCGCGTTCGGCGGGCCGATTTTCTACGGGCATGCGGCGCAGGGTTTCAACGAAAAGCCGAATCATCCCGGAAACATTTATTGGTATCAGGCGTTGCGCGCGAATGAAGTTTTCAAGATGCTCGATGGCAAACAGCGGGAGATGGCGCTGCTCGGCGACGGACGCGAGGAGCAGGGTACGGACACGGTCAAGCTTACCGGGAGGAAAGCCGGGTTGCCGGGTATTCCGGTCAGCGCCTTGTCGCGCGACCAGAAGGAGGAAGTGCGCAAAGTGATGGCTGACGTGCTCGCGCCGTTCCGCAAGGCCGACGCGGACGAGGCGCTGAAGCTGGTCGAGGCGAACGGATTCGATAACCTGCACATGTCGTTCTACAAGAATCAGGACATCGGCAGCGACGGTGTCTGGGATGTATGGCAGGTCGAAGGGCCGGCGATGCTCTGGTATTTCCGCGGCGAACCGCACGTCCACACCTGGGTGCATATTCGGGAACAGGCGTAGCCGCTGACGTGAAGAAGCGGACTCCACGAGAGGTCCAACTATTTGTCCGCCTCGTTACCTCGGCGGCTTCTTCATGACTGGTCGCCAAATTTTGCACGCGTTGGGGTCGGTTCGCCCTTCTGATTGGCAAGCGGGCGGAATTCAATTAACACTGTGCCGTGATTCCGACCGCACAGGTGGCCACGCCGCCAGCAAAACCGCTGATGATCTTCGACGGCGACTGCAAGTTTTGCTGCTTCTGGATCAATCGCTGGCAGCAAGTCATCGGAGAACGCGTTGATTACCTTCCCTTCCAGGATCCGCAAATTGCCACACGGTTTCCGGAGTTGCCTCGTGAACAATTTGAACAGGCGGTGCAGCTTGTCGAAACCAACGGGCGAGTTTGTGGCGGCGCTGAGGCGGTGTTTCGTTCGCTGGCTTACAACTTGAAGTTGCGATGGCCACTGGTGCTTTTCCAGAACGTTCCCGGCGTTGCACCGGTCACGGAATGTTGTTATCGCTTTGTCGCGAAACATCGCACCGCGTTCTCGGCGTTGACACGTCTTGCTTGGGGAGACGAAATCGCACGACCGTCGCACCGGCTCGTTCGTTGGGTGTTTCTACGGTTGCTTGGTTTCATTTATTTGATCGCATTCCTCTCGCTCTGGACACAGATCATCGGATTGATCGGTCACAAAGGGATTTTGCCCGTCGCGCAGATGATGGAAGCTGCGGAAAAGTACTTTGATCAGCGGGACGTGGGGTTGGGTCGCTTTCATCAGTTGCCCACGCTGTGTTGGATGAGCGCGAGCGATGGTTTTCTGCACTTTCTTTGCGGTGTGGGTGTAACCCTTTCCCTGCTGCTGATCATCGGCATTGCTCCTGCGCCATGTTTGTTTTTGTTGTGGCTGATATACCTTTCTCTGTGCGTGGTGTGTCGCGACTTCCTGGGATTCCAATGGGACATACTTTTGCTGGAGACCGGTTTCCTCGCGTTTTTTTTTGCGCCAATCCAGCTCTTGCCAAATTTGAAACGAGAAACGCCGCCCAGCGGCATTGTTCTTTGGCTGCTGCGTTGGTTGTTGTTTCGACTGATGTTCGAGTCGGGCTGTGTAAAACTTCTCAGCGGCGACGTGTTGTGGCGGAATTTGACGGCGCTTACGGTGCATTACGAAACCCAGCCGCTGCCGACGTGGATTGGTTGGTATGCCCACCAATTGCCCCTGTGGGCACAAAAATCCTCCACCGTCATCATGTTCATCATTGAGCTGCTTGTACCCTTCCTGATTTTCGCGCCGCGCCGGCTCCGATTATTTGGGTGTGCCGTGCTCGTTGGCCTGCAATTGCTGATCGCTGCCACGGGCAACTATACTTTCTTCAACCTGCTGACAATTGTGCTGTGCCTGTCATT
>CAZYYS010000294.1:0-1374 GCA_964651015.1 uncultured Verrucomicrobiota bacterium | reverse complement strand
CCCATCCCCGCGCTGGCCGCGTTGGGTGCTCGCGCCGGTAGCAGTCGTAATCTTACTGATCACGTCAATGCAGTTGCTCGGAATGTTGCGCCCAAAAACAAACTGGCCGACACCGATTGCTTTCGTCGCGAACTGGCTTGCGCCTCTTCGGAGCGTGAATACTTACGGCCTGTTCGCCATCATGACTGCGTCGCGATTGGAAATCATCATTGAGGGGAGCAATGACGAAAAAAACTGGTTCCCGTACGAATTTAGATACAAGCCGGGGCACCCAAAACGGCGACCCACATTCATTGAGCCACATCAACCGCGACTGGACTGGCAGATGTGGTTTGCCGCGTTGAGCCGGTATCGCGACAATCCCTGGTTCATTAATCTCTGCCTGCGTTTGCTGGAGGGTTCGCCCGACGTGCTGTCGTTGCTCGAACACAATCCGTTTCCCAATGCGCCGCCGCGTTTCATCCGTGCGGAGTTTTATGATTATCGGTTTACGGATTTTGCAACACGCCGCGCCACCGGCCTCTGGTGGAAGCGCGAACGGAAGGGAGAATATTTTCCGGCCATCTCGCTGCGCGAGGAAGACATGCGTCGTTAGATTTCAAGGCAAGCCGGTGAAGAACCGGTGCCAGCGAGGCAGATAATAGTCGTCGTGATCCAGTGAGATGACCACGGCGGAAGCGCGGCCGACGATTCTTTTCCGTTCCACGCAACCGTAGAATCGCGAATCGAAACTGTTGTCGCGATTGTCGCCCATCATAAAAAACTGACCGGCGGGAACGGTGATCGGCCCGAACGAACGGGCGGATGGTCTTGACGGCGTGGCCATCACCGGGTGCGGGCGTTCTGCCAGAAGCTCGGTGGCAAAATGATGCTGCGCTTGCTGATCGGCAGGAATCTCGTCGATGAACTCTTTATCAAGTGGTTCGTATTTGACCGGTGCGCCGTTGACCAGGAGTCGGTTGTTCACAAGTTCGATCCGGTCACCCGGTAAACCGACGACGCGCTTGACCAACCGGATTTCATCCACGGGCGAGAAAAAAACCACAATGTCTCCCCTCGTGGGATCAGCCCATTGCGTGATACGCAACCGGGTAAATGGGATTTTCAAGTCATAGGCGAGTTTGTTCACGAACACTCGGTCGCCTTCCATGATCGTCGGGTTCATCGAGCCGGTGGGCACGTCGTTCCAGTCGGCAATGGCGGACCGGAACGCGAACATGACCAGCAGCATGATCAGCAGGGGTTTGGCGGATTCGCGCCACCATTTCAGCGACTTCTGCTTCCATTCGATTTGTTTCATTGACGATTTGAGAGGGTTGAGTTTGGTTTCGTTCAAATTTGTGATGGCGGGGCCACCTCTGAGCCGACCGCACC
>CAZYYS010000293.1:0-7554 GCA_964651015.1 uncultured Verrucomicrobiota bacterium | reverse complement strand
TACACCCGCGCCTCGCCGCGCGTCACCCGCATGATTTCCTGTAGCGACTGCTTGTGGAACTCGTAGTCGAACTGGTCCTCATAGACGAAGAGCAGGTACGACACGAGTGTGAGATCAAACTCGCCGTCGCGAAACGGGAGGGTCGGCAGCCGTCCGGGTACGTAGCGCCCGGCCTCGCATTTCCGGTAGTCCTCCAGAAAGGCCCGGTAAGCCTGTTCGCGCAACGCGCGCAGGTTCTCCGGCGACTTGTAGAAATCCCAGCGGTACGTCTTCAAATCCCGGACGGCATCGACGACATGGTCGAGATCCGCCTCGCAGCGGCGCTGGATTTCGTCCGCCGGTAGTTCATAAATCGCGTCGAACGCGGTTACGCGCAACCCGGCCCGTCGCCCCTCCGTGCAGAATGAACTCACGCCGGACGCCACGTCGAGAATCTCCCGTCCGCGTAGCGCATCCAGACCAAGCGCAAAGTAGCGCCGATATTCATCCAGCGTGCGCCCGAGCAGCACGACTTTGTCCAGAATGAGGCCCTTTTTCATGGAGCGGGAGTGTCGCTGCAATGAATCAATCCTGCGAGCTTTCTCCAGATTGCTGATGCGGTACGCGACCGTATTTGAGAGAGCAATTCCAGCGCGGGGGAATTGGAGATGGCGTGATAAGTTGAGCGCGAATAGCGAATGCGGGTGGCCTTGCGCCGGCTACTTCGCGCCGGCCAAAGGCAGTGGTCGCACGCTCACTTCCTTGAACCACAGGACATCGCCCGGGTCATGCGTCTGCAAGCCGAAGTAGCCTGACTCGGGGCGCTTGGGCTCTCGCTTCGGCTCGTGCCACTGTTTTCGGGGTGGCAAGTCGGGACTTAGGGGATCGAAACTCGTGATACGTTGCCCGTTGAGATCCACAAAGATTTTTTCACCCGCCAGCGTGATGACCAATGTGTGCCATTCGCCGGGCGCTACTTTCGAACGGGCGGACGAGGTTGCCAACGAGTAGATCGAGCCGGTTCCGTGGAGCGGGTCACCTCCACCGGCAATCTGGACTTCATAGCCGCGGTGGACCCCGAACCACGGCCCCTCCTCGCGTTCTGCCGATGCCTGCACCTTCTCCATCGACTCCTTCGAGGGTTTGCCGGCGGCATCGCGTTCAAACGCCGCACCCGGTTGCTTGACCTGCTCCAGAATCCCGTCAGCGATGCGCACGTAAACGCCGGAATTCGACTTCGCTTCCTTTGCCTTGAACACGACGCGAATCTGGCAATTTCCCAATCGCTCTTTCTTGTAAACCAGCAATCCGAGTCCTTTTGGGTCGCAATCGGTTCGTAGCGCGCCGTCGTCCACGACGAAGCCGCCCCAACCTACGTGTGTCCAATTCGGGTCCACTTTGCCACCAGTGACCAGCGGCAATGGCCGCCATGCGGGCTCTGAGGTCGAGTCCGCGCCGCGCAGGATCGGCAACGTGCATGCGAACGCTACGATAAGGACGACAATCGAGACGAACGCCCGTCTCGATATTCCTTTGAGAGAGAAGACTCGGCTTATTTTGGTGCTCATGCGTCAAGGCTGGAACAGCATCCGCATGACGTCAAAGCTGAAAAATCGGGCTTAGCGCGGAGAAATCGAGGGACGGTGGGCAAGCTTGGGCGCGGACTTCGAGGGCTCGTGGCCATGCCAATCCTTGCTGATCGAGAAGACAAAGCGTGTTTAAAACCCGCCATCATTCCAACTGTGAAGTTCGATGACCGGCAGAGCAAACTCAAAAGTCCTTTCCCAATCCGGCGTGTCGGCGGTACGGAAACAGTCGTAGATTTTCTTCTTGGGCCGCAACTCACCGTCCTTAGGTTGAAGACTGCGCAGACCCAGCAGCAATCCGCCTTCGCCGGCATGGTCCACGTGGCGATGCAAGATAAACGCATCAATGCCATTGAGCCGTTCGATCTTTTTGTACGCGTAACAATACGCAGCAGCCTGGATGATTTCGCCGTCCGCGCCCTTGGGTGTATGAAAACCCTGTTCACTCAGGATAATTCGACGCGGCTGGCCGTTGAAAAGCAGTTCCGGACGGCGGAGGTAATTGGGCAACAATTCGATGTTCTTGAAAGTAATGCGCGGTGTCGTGAGCACGTTGGTTGTGGCGGTCTTGTCATTCCAGAAACGCGGCTCGAATAGGTTCTCCGGGTAGGGATGGAACGCGAGGTGCCAGTCAAAGTCGCCGCCCTCCCGGGCCTGTTTGGCGAAATAGTCCAGAAACGCCCGTCCCGGAAACGCCTGCCGTTCGTCGCCCGCGGCGTAGCGGATGTTCCAATGATGTTCGAGTGAGACATAAACACGCGCCCAACTGGACTCCTTGCGGATGGCCGTGTGTGCGAGCCGCACCGTGCGCAGATAATCATCGGCGAACTCTTCCATGCACACCCGGCCCATGTTTGCCCACCACCAATGCGAATTGACCTCGTTGCCCATGATGTAGCCGGCGACCCGGCCAAACTGTTTGTCGGGCCGCGACCAACGTTCCGCGCAAAACTCCAGCGTCGCCGCCAGCCACCGCCGGCCTTCGTCAGTGACCGTGTTAAAATTGCCGAGATGATTCGGCGCATTTGTCTCGCAGTGCGGGTGAATCAGAATACGGTTCACCTCAGGATCGCCGGACTGATACGTGAGCACAATCAGCGTCACCACCACGCCCCGGTCGGACAGGGTCTTGATCTGGCTATCCATCGCCGCGAGATAACGGCGCTGGAAATAATAGCGGCGACCCGCGGATTCCCAACTCGGATTGTTCGTTACGCCCTTTGGGTCGATGAGTTGGGCCAGATTGAAATTCAATGCGGCATGCTTCACGCCCAACGTCAGCGCATCATCCACAATCTCCACCTGCAATCCCTTTTTTGAAGCCGTTGTCGGATACATCTCGACGTATCGGGACAAGTTTGTCTTCGCGGAAACGCTGGCCGAACCGACCGCGAGCGCAACACCGATCACCAGAAATGCAAATTTCATTTCACGTCCTTACCGCCACGCGTGCCAAACGGCAATGAACAGCCTGATTCTTAGACTTCATGGCATGACAGTTGATGGAATCAAGGTGTCACTGCACGATAGAAGCGCGCTCGGTGATTCGTCGCGGCGGTGTCTTTGAAAATGGTGAATCCGCTGGCGTCGAAAACATTCGTAGCAAGTGCCAACCAGACCGGCGTCGCCAGATTTGGTGTCGCTTGAATGATATTGGTCCAGCCCGTCGGGCCGGACAGGGTAAGCTGGAAGTTCCCGTCCGTCAGTAGCTTCACGTCCGGGATGTTGATTGAAGGCGGCAACATGATCCACTCAGCCAGAAGTTGCACAGCCTGGGTGTTTACAACCAAGGTGGCAAGCGGTGGCATGTGTGCGGCACCCAGATTGGCCACTCGAAAATACATGATCGAATTTGTAAGCGAGCCAAATTTTATGACGCGGTTGTTGGGATCGCCGAAGTTTTGCACGAGCGTGCCATCCACGATTCCTGCCGAGTTCAGCGGCGTCGTGATGCGCGCGTCCCAGCTTGCCTGTTGCAACGGCACACCGCCGGGCTGGTGGCAATGCGCGCAGTTGGCGGCCAGATAGGAACGTACGCGGAACTCGACGCTGGTGGAGGTCTTGTCGGCAGACGCGAGCGCGGGCATCGAGCCAATGCCGGTGACGCGGGTGTTGAAGTAGCCGGCGTCGCTCAATTCCTGAATCTGGTTGGTGACGATGCCGTTGAAATTGTATTCGCGATTCATCTGTGGGGTATTGAACCCCAGCGCAAATCCGCCGGCCGGCGTGTGGCAAGTCAGACACTCGACACGGCTCGGGTAACGCCAGGTCTGAGTTCGCACGATGCCGCCATCGCTGTTGCGGATGACAAAACTCTCGTCCATACCCTCTTCCGGCACGAGCGTCGCGTTGGTTGTGGAACTGCCCCAACGATATGTCACGCCGTAAACACCATCGGCCTTTTTCACAATGAACCGCGTTTCCAGCCGCTTGGCGGAGGACGGCACATTATTGGTCAGTTCCAGTTCGAAATGTTTGACCCAGACAGTGCCTGTCGGGAACGTCCAGTTGTTCGTGCCGTTGAAGCCGATGGTGAGATTCGTGTTCGGCACTGAAAACCAGCGCGACTTGATCGCATGGTCTGACCAAAACGGCACATTCAGGTGGTAGGGCACGATGCCTGGACTCGGCGCGAGTGTAGCCAGGTTCGAGAACGCGCCGGTGGCGGCCAGTGTCGGCGGCAAGGGCGTCCCGCTGGCGCTGTTGGTATTGTAAACGAGGCGATAAATCGTGCCGTTGAAAATGTTGGCTGCGAGCACGTCCTTGTTCCTTGGGTCAATGCCGAATCCGACGATCGAGTTTAGATTCGCCAGGTTTTGGAAGCTGGACACATTGGTGCCGTCATACTTGAAGGACCAGACCTTGTTGTTGATGTGGTCACCAAAGACGTAGTGTCCGTAAAGTTGCGAGATGCGGTTCCCGCGATAGACGACACCCCCAATGACGGTCCTGCCTTGTGTTGCTCCCGTGCCCGACGCGTATTCGTAGAGCGGATCAATGTAATTGGTGAACCCCGGCGGCACGGGGCGGGCGACGGGTGGGGTAATGGGGTGCGCGCCTTCCCGGAAAATCCATCCGTAATTGCCGCCCCTGGTAATGAGGTTCACCTCCTCATAAGCCGCTTGTCCCACGTCCCCCAGATAGAGCCGGTCAGTTTCGTAGTCGAAAGAGAAGCGGAACGGGTTACGCAGTCCGACCGCCCAGAATTCGGTGCGCACATTGTTTGAATTGACCGTGAGTCCGTTAAAACTGGTGGCGCCAACAAACGGATTGTCCGCGGGAATCTTGTAAGTGCCCGCCATTACCGCCGGGTGTGAATTGGGCGTGAGATTTCCGGGCTTTTGATCCACATCAATTCGGATCACCGCGGAGAAAAAGTTTTTGTCAATGTATTGTGAGTTTGTCCAGTAATCGCGACCCGGGCCAGGCGAGCCTTCATCGCCGAGCGACAAATATAAATGCCCATCCGAACCAAAGTGAATATCCGCGCCATTGTGATCGCCGGAACGATCAAACTGGCGGAGAAGCTTTTGCTCGGTTGCGGAGGAAACGGAGTTTGCGTTGGGCGGAGAGGCGGTATAACGGCTCAGAATATCGTGCAACTTGTTGGTGCCTCCGGGAGTGGCCGTGGTGTCGAGTCCGGTATAGAACACATAGAAATAACCGTTCGTGGCAAAGCCGGGATGAAACTGCATTGTCTGTAATCCGCAGTCGTTGGTGGTAACCACGCGATTCGTGATGTTCAGAAACATGGTGCGGTCAGGCGCGGCCAGATTGGTGATCACCGAGATGATGCCGGCGCGCTCGACGATGAACAGCCGGTTGGTTTCACCTGGTGGCGCGACGATAGCCATCGGCAACGAAAACGTCACACCTGGAAACGCATTGGTAAATTGATAGCCGAAAACCGGGGGCGTTTGCGGCATGTTTAACGTGGTGTTTGCTACCCGCTCAAGCGGCAGACCGTTTACCTCCAATCCACCCATGAGTGCGAGCGCAAAGCCCGCCATGAAATGCCCCAGAGCAAACACCGACGAGTATTGAGTTGTTACTGTTTTCACCGTTTTCAAATTGTTCGCCGCGCATCCTTCCTGATTTCGTATCCGAATCTGACCTGATGCTCACGAATTTCGTCGGGGCTGCTGGACGATTGATAAGGAAGACTATCCTCTCGCAGCGATTATGGCGAGTAATCAAATCCCGCGTCACGTTTCGCGAGCAAGGTGGATTGCGCTGGTTTGGGAAACGGATGAAGGTTGGAAAATGGAGCGCGGCCGAGAAGCGCGGCCACCTCTGTCGCAGGACCAGTTGCAGCAGGTGGGAAGAAGAACGAGACACGGAATGGCTAAGGGCTTGGCGCAACTGAACGTGCTGCGGCTGGGGGTTACTCCAGCCGCGCTCCAATCGCAACGGTAGGGCGGAGTTTTCCAAGCGCCGTTAGGCGTGGCGTATTTGTAGAATCCAAAATCAACAGAGTTTCAAGCTCCGTCCACGCCCCCAACTCCCCAGCCCCGTCGGGGCCGCGTTCGCCCTCTTCCCCCTCAACTCCTTCAGAGTTGTTTTCATTTTTGCACGTCCACCCAGCGTAGTCGCTCCCATCTTCGCTTCGACGCGGCAGAAAATTCGCGAAATACACAAACGGGATTTCCTGTTTTGATTTTCGCGTGGTTCGTGTGGCTCGCGGTCGAAAAGCGGCGGAGGGCCAGTGGATCTGTCGCAGCCGACGTAAGTCGGCTCAAAATCGCCGGTTGATGACTAGAGCGGACTCACGTCTGCCGCTACAGGTTGGACACGGAGCGCGACTGTGTGCGCAGGACCAAGCTGGTTACTTCACCACGCGAGTCACGTGCGATAACACCACCTGCCAGCGGCCGTCCCGCTTCGCGTAGAAATCGGTCAAACGATATTGCCCGCTGGTGTCCTCCCCTTTGTAAGATGATTTTTCAGTTTCCAAGACCTGCACTACGGCCGCGTTACCAAACACCCGCACTTGGACTTCATCCAATACCATGGACTGAAAGCTGATCGTGCCATCCTTCAACGCCGCTACCGCCTGCGCCTTGGTGAGCGTTCCGCCCACCGGATCAATCAGCACCCAGTCCGACGCAGCCAGGCGCTCGAACGCCCCCAAGTCGCGCTTGACCCAGATGTCGGCCCACTCACTCTCCAGTTGCTTGATGGCCGCAGTCACACTGCTCCCTTCGCCGCTCTGACAACACTTCTTGCCACCGCAACTCGCACAGCCGGACAGCCAACTCACCGACGCAACCAACAACACCAACAGGACCATTCTTTTCATAGAGACATTTTGAGTGGTTAAAAGGATCACCGCACCATTTAGGGAATTAAGGGGGGTTCGTCAAACGAATTAGGCCAGCAGTGCCAGCAGTAGGACCGCCGAAACTCTGTGAGTACCCTGCCTGCAGCGCCAGCCTGCGACTGGCGAATTTGTGGGGACGATTTTCCAAAAGTAGCCTTGGCGGCCAATCTGGCACGAAAGACCCATTGAACCCGCTACCTCATCGGGTAAAATCCGTCTCGCATGAAAGTCATCGAATTCGCCTTTATCGTGTATCCAGTCACCGACCTCGCTCGATCCCGCGCGTTCTACGAGCACGTTCTCGGACTGCAGCCCGGCCTGATGCTGGATATTCCTGACGGATTTCTGGGTCGAATACGAAGTCGGCCCGCATACCTTGGCCATCGGGAAAGAGCCTTTCCTCAAACCTTCCGGCGACGGCGCGCAGTTGGTTTTGGAAGTGAACGATTTCGAAGAAACCATCGCGCACTTGCGCCGCCATAACGTCTCATTCGCGGTCGAACCGTACGAGCTGGCGGCCTGTCGGGCGGCCATCGTTCTCGATCCTGATGGCAACAAGCTGGGCATACACAAACGCAAACCCTGGACATAGCGTGCGGTTGATGACGTCGCGTGGGAGGATGTCGCGGTCGCCATAGACTTCCGTGCCGATGCGCCAGGGTTTGCCGT
>CAZYYS010000292.1:0-7610 GCA_964651015.1 uncultured Verrucomicrobiota bacterium | reverse complement strand
TTACCCCCAGCCGGCTGGGGCTCTTCTGCGCCCGCCCTTGCCGAGTCTCAGCCGCTGTCGGGGGGTGAATTCCGCCTTGTGATGTTCCTCGTATTTCGGGCGGAGACCTTTCAAAATCAAGATGGCTTCTTCGATAGAGGGTGCCTCGACCTTCACACTTTGGAAACGCCGTTCCAGAGCAGCATCCTTCTCGATGTATTTGCGGTATTCATTCAACGTGGTGGCGCCGATGCACTGCATCTCGCCCCGGCTCAGGGCGGGCTTGATGATGTTCGAGGCATCCATTGTGCCTTCCGCCGAACCCGCCCCCACGATCGTATGCAACTCATCGATGAACAATATGATGTTCTTGGCGCGGCGAATTTCGTCCATGACCGCCTTGATACGCTCTTCAAACTGCCCGCGATACTTGGTGCCGGCAACCATTAGAGCGAGATCGAGCGTAATTACCCGCTTGTCGCGCAAAAGTTCAGGTACATTGCCTTTGGCGATTTCCTGAGCCAATCCTTCGGCGATGGCAGTTTTGCCGACGCCAGCTTCACCCAACAAGACCGGATTATTCTTGGTACGCCGGCAAAGAATCTGAATGACCCGCTCGATTTCGTTTTTGCGACCGATGACGGGATCCATCTCACCCTTGCGTGCAATCTCAGTCAGATCGCGGCCAAAAGCCTTCAAGGCAGGGGTTTTGACTTCGCCTTTTTTCTCGGCGGGCTTGTCCACACCTTCGCCCGAAGATTGGTCGTCCTGCGCAGCGAAATTGGGATCCAACTCTTTCAATATCTCCTGGCGAGCTTGCTCGATATCAACATCCAGATTCTTGAGGACCCGGGCGGCCACACCATCCCCTTCCCGAAGGAGGCCCAGCAGAATATGCTCGGTGCCGACATACGTATGATTGAGCGCCTTGGCTTCTTTGGAGGCCAAGGCGAGAACCTTTTTCACGCGCGGTGTGTAAGGTATGTTCCCGATCATTTTCTGATCAGGACCTGTGCCAACTTCCTTCTCGACCGCTAGGCGGACGGTTTCGAGGTCCAGGCCAAGTTTTTGCAGCACGTTGACGGCGACACCCTGGCCCAATTTGATCAGACCCAGCAGAATATGCTCGGTGCCGACAAAGTTGTGGTTGAAACGGTCGGCTTCTTTTCGCGCCAAGGCCAACACTTGTTGGGCACGGGGCGTGAAATTGCTCATGGCTTCATCGCTCATAGTTCAGTTCAATCATGCCTGGTTATTTCAATTTGTCCAATCTTGTGCCTTCGATGTTCAATTCGATTAGCTGATCGAGTGCCAATCCCGCGTCAACCTTTTACAGAATTCATTATTAAGCAAAATCGGATTCTTTGCCGAGAATCTAACCGGAGTTTGCGCTAAATCCACTCAAAACTTTCCGCTAACCTTGACGGTCGTCCCGCTTGGAAATCGGAACGCTGGCGGCAGCCGAACCACAAAGAAGAGATTAATAAGCAGGGCAGAGAACGGTGACTGGGAACTATTTGGCTGGTTTGGTCGGCTTGGTGACTGCGGTACCCGGCATGCCCGCAACGGGACGACTCACATTTTGCAGGCGGGCGCGAACCATGTCGGCGCGCAGCAAATCGCGCTCTTCCGCCGACAGTTTCTCCGAATGCAGCTTCTGTAAGTGCGCCGGCTGGGTCAAAATGAACAACTCATCGGGCAGCGACCGCTCAACTCCGGGGAATAGTCCCAAATCAACACCCAATCGAACCAACGAAAGCAGATTCATGGTTTCCTTGGAGGAAACGCTGTGGGCGTTGGCAAGGATTCCGTAGGCGCGGCCAATGTGGTTGTACACCATTTTGGGTTTCTTTTCCAAGAGCGTGGCGCGGGCGTTCTCTTCGTGTTCGATGATTTGCAGAAGGACTTTCTCCAATCGCTCCGTGATGGCCGTTTCCGTTTCACCAAGCGTCATTTGGTTGGAAACTTGGAACACGTTGCCAAGTGCCTCCGTGCCTTCACCGTACAAACCGCGAACTGCCAGGCCAAGCTTGTTCACGGATTGAATGATTTGGTTGATCTGCTCCGCCAACACCAAGCCTGGCAGGTGCAGCATCGCGCTGACGCGAATGCCGGTGCCAAGATTTGTGGGACAAGCTGTCAAGTAGCCGAGTTCCGGGCTGAAGGCATAATCAAGTTTTTTCTCCAAAGCCGAGTCCATCTGATCAACAGCCTGCCAGGCTTGTTTGGTTTGCAAGCCGGGCCGCAAAGCCTGCATGCGAAGATGGTCCTCCTCGTTAATCATCACACAAAGCGATTCATCACGGTTCAAAACCAACCCGCTCCCGGCGCTTCTGGCCGCGTGTTCACGGCTGATTAAATGGCGTTCGACGAGAATCTGTTTGTCCAAAGTGGAGAGATTATCCATCGATTCCGAGAAGGCCTCAGCCATTTCCGGCAGGCTTTGGATGGCCGGCCGCAGTGTTTCCAAGGTCTTGACTCGCTCCGGTTTTTTGGCCCAGCCGGGAAACGCCGCACTCTTCAGATTGCGGGCGAGCCGGACACGGCTCGACATCACAATCCGATCATGTGGACCGCGACGCCTTGCGGATTCAGCGGGGGGAATGAGAAACTGATGGAGGTCCATGTAATCAAGTGGCGGTCAGTTCGGTCAACTTGGCGTTGACCTGCTGGATTTCATCGCGCAGTTGTGCCGCCTGTTCAAAATTTTCGTCGCTTACGGCTTTGGCCAGTTTTTTTTGCAATGACTTGAGTCGGTCAGACAAATCGCGACTTTGTTGCAAGGAACGGGGAGCTTTGCCCATGTGGCGAGTCCCCTTGTGCATCGTTTTGAGCAACCCTTCCAATCCTTCCGCGAACGTCTTGTAGCAATCCGCACAACCCAACCGGCCACTCTTTTTGAAATCAGCCTGGGTAAAACCGCAGGTGGGGCATTTGGTTTCCACTCCGCCAGCGGCTTGTTCGATTTCCTGCGACGCGCCCAAGCCCAGCAACAAGTCAGCGAGAGAGAAGCCGGCGGGATCATTGACGCCCTTCTGCTTGGCGCAATCTTCGCACAGATCCACCTTTTGCATTTGCTCCTTGGCGATCTGGGTCAAATGCACCGTTGCTTCTTTTTCTTTACAGACGCAGCAAAGCATAATCCTGATCGTATTTTGGCCTGTCGGGGACGTTAGTCAAGTCGTGGCAACTGGCTGCCAACACCATTGGCACCCGTTTGATCGATGTTCTGTGTCGTGCCCAAGCCCAGCAACAAATCCGCGAGCGAAAATCCTGCGGGATCGTTGACCCCGGTTTGCTTGGCGCAGTCTTCGCACACGTCCAGTTTCTGCAGATTTTCACCAGCGATCTGGGTCAAATGCACGGTCGCTTCTTTTGTTTTGCAGATGCCGCACAGCATAAACCTAGTCGTATATCGGCTCGCCAGCGACTTTAGTCAAGGCGTGGTATTTGGCCACTAATCGCGCCGTCACCGGCCCGGGTTTGCCAGTGCCGATGCGGCGACCATCGATCTTGACCACGGGAATGATTTCAGCGCCCGTGCCGGTCAGAAAACATTCATCGGCGTTGAACAGATCGTAGCGCGTCAGATTGGGTTCTCCCACGGTCAAGCCGGAATCTTGGGCCAGTTCCATCACCACGCCCCGCGTAATGCCGTATAAAGCGCCAGCCGAAAGCGGCGGTGTCAGCAAATGACCGGCCTTCACGATAAACACGTTATCGCCCGTACATTCGGAAACGAAACCTTCGGCGTTCAACATGATCGCCTCTTCACAACCACCGTTGTTCGCCTCGATCTTCGCCAGAATATTGTTCAAATAATTGAGTGACTTGATGGCCGGGTTCAGCGCACTGTGCAAATTACGAACGGTCGGCACCGTGATGATCTCCAGGCCGTTCTTGTAATAGGCCTCCGGATAAAGCTGAATTTTTCCGGCGATGATGATGACCGATGGATTCTTGCACCGGTTCGGATTCAAACCCAGTGTGCCGACTCCACGCGTGACCACAAGGCGAATGTAACCGTTGTGGATTTTGTTCTGCCGGCATGTGGCCACCACCGCGCGCATGATTTCGGCGTGGGACATTGGGATCGTCAACAGGATGGCTTTGGCTGAGTAAAAGAGCCGGTCGATATGTTCCTTCAACTTGAAGACGCGACCGTTGTAGGCGCGGATGCCTTCAAAAATACCGTCGCCGTAAAGCAATCCGTGATCAAACACGGAAACCTTGGCATTGCGTTCGTCGTAATATTTGCCGTCGATGTAGATTTTCATCTCGAAACGCCGCCACGCTACGTGAAAGCAACCAAACAAAGCAACAAGGGAGTTTCAAAGGAGTTTGGCTCTAGTTTAGTCGGTTGAAGTTCGGGGCTTGACGGCAAAGAATTACACTGAATCCAAGAATTGCTCCTCTCCTTCAGCGCATTGGATCGAAGAGAGCGGCTGCGAACCTCAAGAGAACGAATGACATCAGTAAAACCATGCGGCGGTACCACTCTGACGCCGGAATACCGTCAGACGGCGCGCAAACAAATCCGCGAAGAAACCGAAAGTACAGTCAAATCCACGCTGGTGACCAAAATTATAAACGCTATCTCCGCAACGGCGGCTGGTGGCTCAACAACATTGCACCCGGCATGCCGGCTAAACCTGAATCATAGGATTTGAACGATCAGAGGCTGCAGCAGGGGCTCGCGCGGCAGGGGAATTCAATGATGGCAGCCGCAGCCGTGACCGCACGAGCCAGAATTCATGTCCTCCGGAGTGGGCACGCGACCAAGTTCAAACGTTTTGCTGACGAATTGACCGATGGATTGCTGTAACTGGTGCATTTCCTCCTGGGCGTCGAGAAAGCCCTTGGCCACCGGATTTTTCACAAACGCTTCGCGATTCTTTTCAAAGTCGGCGATCTCTTCGCGGCTCAACTGCACTCCTTGATGCTGCTTATCCTGCAGCGTCTGGCCCTTGAGCATCAGCGAGTCGTATTGTGTTTTCACCTGTTCATCGGCCATGAAAGCGTCGATCCGCCGGCGCATGGACTGAACGTCGGGTTGATCCAACAGGGTCTGGCAAAGTTCCTGTGTTTTTTGAGTGACCACGTTTTCTTCGGCGATGGCTTGCATAGGTTTTGATTTTTAGTTTGTTTTCCGCAACTCGGGCTCGCGTCTCTTTTGTTTAAGCAACGGCTCAATACAGCACAGCCGCCGGGCAAAATCAACCTTCGGCTCGAAATAAATTTCGGCGTGACCAGTTTGACGATTTCGCCGAGCTGGTAAAAGCACTCTAAAGTTGGGTGACCGACTCTGGGCGGTGGTTCTACTCCCCAGCTTGAAACGATCTACTTCAACCTCTTACCCACGGCAAAGCGATCAGCCCTGTTTCAATACTGGCTACCCTGTCGCAATTTGGGAATTGCTTTGCCAAACCGAAACCGCTTTGGTCACAATGTTCCGCGTGAATCTTCTTGAAAAAGTTATCTCCCTGGATGCCTTGCCCGAATGGCGGCGCGCTCAAAGGGCGACCGGCAAAACGCTGGTGGTTACGAACGGCTGTTTTGATTTGCTGCACGTCGGACATGTCACCTATCTGGAGCAGGCGCGAAATTGCGGCGACGCGCTGTTGGTGGGCGTGAACAGCGACGCCTCGGTGCGCGAACTCAAAGGCGCGGGGCGGCCACTGAACACCGAAGGCGACCGGGCCGTGGTGTTGGCCGCGTTGCAAAGTGTTGATTTTGTCTGCATCTTCCCCGAACGGGAAGCCACCCGTTTTTTGACTCTGGCGCAACCGGATATTTATGTCAAAGGCGGCGATTACACGATTGACACGATCAACCAACAGGAACGTCGCTTGGTGGAAAGTGCCGGCGGGAAGATCACCATTCTTCCCGTGGTCCCAGGCAAATCGACCACGGCGCTGGTGGCAAAGATGAACGATGGATAGCCGTTTTGGCTAGGGCCGTCCTGAAATTAGCACTAGCTTGACCGTCAAATTGTGCAGTAATAGTCCTCTGTTGGGAAGTTAGTCAGCAGGATTTACTCGGATGGGTTTTCGGTCCCAATTGTATTGAATTGCTATGCCAAGCGCTCATCTTACAATTTTGGTAGCCTTGATCGCACTGGCTCAACATTGGGTGCTGGTTGTGATCGCTGTTACGGTCGGGTTTGCATTGTCGCTCATCAATTTCCGGAGAAGTGCTATCGCTAACCGCCTTGCCCATTGGCTTGCTTCGAGTGGAGGCGCATTGCTTGGCTTGGCTACTTGGTTGTTTTTTCATACGGACAGAGAAGGGAGTGGTAACGCAACGCATACAACGTCCCATCGTGGCTCCCAGCTTTGCTGGCGCTCGGCTTCTGGTATTTTGGAGTGCTGCTGGCACGTATCAGCACGAATCTTTGGTCGCTGAAGAATCAAAGAGGAAAGCCCGCCAAAACGAATTGATAAACGAGCGTGCGAATAAGTCGTCTCGCCCCGCTGTAACTCACTCGGTCATTACGGGCCTTCAGCTTAAGCCAGAATGTTATTTACGACATTTCCATAAACATCTGTGAGCCGATAATCGCGTCCCCCGTAGTGATAGGTGAGCCGCGTGTGATCGATGCCCATCAGGTGTAGGATGGTCGCGTGTAAATCGTGAACGTGGACTTTGTCCTGAACGGCGTGCCAGCCGAAATCGTCGGTGGCGCCATGCACCATACCGCCTTTTATGCCACCGCCAGCCATCCACATGGTGAAGCCAAAGGGATGATGCTCACGGCCGTTGGTGCCCTCGGCCGTTGGCGTGCGGCCGAATTCGCCGCCCCAGAGGACGAGCGTGTCCTCAAGCAGACCGCAAGATTTGAGGTCGAACAACAAGGCGGCAATCGGTTGATCCACAGCCGCGCATCGTTTGGGCAGTTCTTCGGATAGGCCGGTGTGATGATCCCAGGCGTTGTTCTTCGGTGCGTCGAACAACTGGATGAATCGCACACCGCGCTCGGCCAGCCGTCGCGCCATCAGACATTGCCGACCGAACAACTCAGTGGTTGGATTGTCGGTGCCGTAGAGTTTATGGGTGGCAGCGCTTTCGCGCGTGAGATCGAAGGCCTCGGGCGCCTCACTCTGCATCCGAAACGCCAGTTCGAAAGAGGAAATTCGCGCATCCAATTCACTGTCGATGACCCGGTCGCGTCTGTGGAGATCGTTGAGTTGGTGAAGTGCGTCCAGTTTGGTTTGCTGTAGGTAGAGGTTGCCGGACGGATCGCTGAGGTTGGCGATGGGGTTCTTCAAGTCGCGGACGAGCGTCCCTTGATAGGCGCTAGGCAGGAAACTCGAGGCCCAGAGTTGAGCGCCCTGAAAGACGGCCGCGGGACTGACGACCACGAAGCCGGGCAGGTTCTGGTTTTCAGTGCCTAAACCGTAAGTGAGCCACGAGCCCATGCTGGGCCGGGAAAAGGCCTGCTCGCCGGTGCACATCTGCAACGCGGCTCCGCTGTGGTTGATGTTGTCGGCCACCATTGAGCGAATGACGCAAATTTCGTCGATGCAGGACGCCACGTTCGGAAGCAGTTCACTTACTTCGGTGCCTGATTGTCCGTGCCGGGAAAATTTCCAAGGAGACGCGAGCAGATTCCCGGTTTTCGTTCGTTCAAG
>CAZYYS010000291.1:0-7640 GCA_964651015.1 uncultured Verrucomicrobiota bacterium | reverse complement strand
TTGAACTGTGTTGTGGAGGTGTAAACTTCATAATAGACCTATCGCAACGGGGACGCGAGACCGCGGTCAAACACGAACCACAGAGGGCCTTGCGGGGAGTATTAACCTGGCTCTTTCTTAGCACTGGCGAATGATTGAAGGCTGGCCCAATTGCGCCATGTCCCGCCGGTTGCGGCAAGAATGGAACTAGCCGTCGCAAAACATTTCCCGATGGTTTTCGAGCAACCACCGTAGGCAGAAGCCGTTAAGTTCCCTCTGGACAGGCCGAATGTTGATTATCGCGTGGTAGCGATCTTAGCTTTCTTTGCCTGCGCTACACAATGAAGCCAATGAGCCTGAAAATACTTTAACTTATTTTGAACAATTTGTCCGTTTTGACCATCTATTCATTCAGAGTTGGTGCGCTGTTCGTTTAGGGTTGGCAGAGAGGTAATGCTGGTAATGAAGTTCGAACAGTGTTAAATAGTTGGCTTCATTACTCTTCTGAGCGCCTAGGTGAAGGCGTTGTGACCTCATCACCAAGAGAGCCAGAGAAATCTGGCTCTTTTTTTTACCCGCATGGGAAAAACATTGACCAAAGGTCACTCCCCCCTTCCGCCGTTTGGGCTCTGGCACTTGAGTTAAGCTTGAGTTCAGCGTTGCCTGCTCTTGATAGAACAATTAGCCTCGGAACTCATGAAACATCAGCTCGATTTTGAAAAGCCGATCGTCGAACTGGAAAACAAGCTGGACGAACTGAAAAAGCACCAAGAAACCCATTCCTTAGGCGTCAACCTAGAGCAGGAAATACAACAAATCGAAAAGAAGATCGCTGGCACGCGCAAACAGATTTTTTCAAACCTTACCGCCTGGCAACGGGTGCAACTCGCGCGTCACCCTAAGCGTCCTTTCGCCCTCGACTATCTGAAAGCCAGCTTCAGCAACTTCAGTGAACTTCACGGGGACCGGCTCTTTGCGGAGGATCGTGCCGTAGTAGGCGGCTTCGCCGAGTTGGGAGACTACAAGGTAATGGCCATCGGCACACAAAAGGGCCGTGATACCAAGGAAAACATTCTACGTAACTTCGGCTCTGCTCATCCGGAAGGCTATCGCAAGGCACTGCGCCTGATGCGGATGGCCGACAAATTTGGGTTGCCGATTATCACCCTGATCGACACCGCCGGCGCTTATCCCGGTATTGGCGCGGAAGAACGCCATATCGCTGAAGCGATCGCCGTTAATTTGCGCGAGATGATGCTGTTCGAGGTGCCGATCATTACGGTGGTTATCGGCGAAGGTGGATCGGGGGGCGCATTGGGCATCGGCGTGGGCGACCGCGCTCTAATTATGGAAAACGCCTACTACTCGGTGATCAGCCCCGAGGGGTGCGCGGCAATTCTCTGGAAAGACCGCACAGCCGCACCGAAAGCAGCCGAAGCATTAAAAATAACCGCCAAAGACCTTTTGGAATTCGGTCTGGTCGATGAAATCGTGGCTGAACCGTTAGGCGGTGCGCATAACGATCCAGCCACTACGGCAGACACTTTGACCAAACATTTGCTCACACACCTCAAGCAGTTACAGAAACTCACTATCGAAGAACGCCTGAAACAGCGATATGCAAAATTTCGAACGTACGGGCATTTTATCGAAAAACAGCCGGCAGTCGCCGAGAAGGTTGAAAGTTGATGTGAAGCGAATTCGACCAACTGAATAATTGCGCCGCCCAGTGCTCTATCCGCTTACATTAGAGCCCATTTTCAAGGAACGTGTCTGGGGGGGGCGTAATTTGGAGCGTCTTTATCAAAAGCAATTGCCGCCCGGCGTTCCCATCGGTGAATCTTGGGAAATCACTGATCGCCCCGAAGGCATAAGCGTAATTGCCAACGGCGTGCTGCGCGGTAAAGACCTTCGCTGGTTGATGGAGAATCATGCGGAGGAGTTACTGGGTTCATCCAAATCGCAGGCTGGGCGCTTTCCGTTATTGGTTAAGATCCTCGACGCGCAGGAAAAACTCTCTTTGCAGGTGCACCCTCCTTCATCGGTTGCGGCGCGACTCGGTGGTGAGCCGAAGACCGAGGTGTGGTACGTTGCGGACGCGACGCCGGGTGCGGAACTTTATGTTGGATTGAAACGGGGAGTTTCACGTTGCGAATTCGAGCCCAAAATCCAGGATGGCACTGTGGCAGATTGTATTCACCGGCTGGCAGTGCATGCCGACGACGCCATGTTTCTACCCAGCGGTCGCGTTCATGCCATTGGTGCAGGCCACGTGATTTTTGAGATTCAGCAGAACTCCGACACTACGTACCGTGTGTTCGATTGGAATCGATTGGGATTAGACGGCAAGCCGCGAGAACTCCACATTGCCCAATCGTTGGCGAGTATTGATTTCAGCGACTACGAACCGTCGTTAATCCGGAGTCAGTGGACGACGGTAGGCCGTTACAGTTGCCGTCCGCTGGTCGACAACCCACTGTTCACGGTCGATGTGCTCAAGATGGCATCCAATGGTTCCACGCGCTTGCAAGAGTCAGCGTTGACGATCCTTGGCCTGTTGAATGGCCATTTGGTCGTGAGCGATGACAAGCATCCTGTTGAGCTGTTGCCCGGTCAATTCTGTCTGATACCGGCAGCTTTGAAAACGGTATCGCTAGGCGCAAAAACAACCGCTTCGGTTTTGCGCGTGAAACTTGGTTAAAGCAGCCATAACTCAGCCACCGACTTGCGGCAGTTTGTCGCTTGAGTTGGTGGGAGAATTCCCTCAAGGTTCGCATGCAGATGGACTGCACGCGACCGACAGTGGTGATCTGGTCCTAGGGTGCATGGTCCAAATAGACAAAGAATGCCACCCGGACTGAAATCATTTTTGCAAAGCTGGCTCATCAATACGCTGGCGGTACTGGTGGCAACCCAGATCGTCAAAGGCATTCATTACGACAGTTGGGATGGGTTGCTCGCGGCGACACTGGTGTTGGGCGTTTTGAATGCGATTTTGCGGCCTTTGCTGTTATTACTATCACTGCCCTTGGTGATTCTCACGCTTGGGTTGTTTACGTTGGTCATCAACGCGGTGCTGCTTTATCTCGTAGGCCGGCTCATCCCGGCGTTTCACGTTGATGGCTTCGGGTATGCGTTGTTGGGAGCGCTGGTAATTAGCATCGTTTCCTTGGTGCTGAATTCACTCACCGGCACTGGCAAGTCGAGGATCAAGATTCAACGAAGCAAACGACCGCCCGATCGCGACGATGATGGCCCGGTGATCGATGTGTAGCGACCCAATCCAAGGTTGATTTGTCCCAAACGGCACGGTGCGTTCACGAAGTCAACGGTTCAGTATTGATCGATAAGCCGCGCGCAGCGTTGCAATGCCGCGCGCTTGAAAATTCCGTTCGAAATCGGTGAGCACGGTGCTCAACGGCTCGGGAGTTTCAACCCAATGAAAAGCGGAGTTGGCGGAAAAGACAGCGACGATCTGCGAAAAGTAATCTTCGTCATCCGTGCGCAGGTAGATCACCCCACCCGGTACGAGAGCCCGGTGCGCCAATTCGGTGAACCGGACATTAATCAGGCGGTTTTTCCGATGTTTCCGCTTCGGCCAAGGGTCTGGGAAATACACATGCAGCGTCGTGATGGAGTGCGGGGGCAGCAAAAATTCTAGAAAATACGCCGACTCGATCCGCACGCCGCGCAGATTCTTCAGACCGGCACGCAGCCCTTTGCGGTCCAGTTTTCGTAATCGACCGAGTAAACGCTCCACGCCAAGAAAATTGCGTTCAGGTTGCAACCGGGCATAATTTACAAGGAATGACCCATCGCCACTGCCCAACTCGACCTCCAGCATTTGGCTCTTGGGGTAGAGTTGATCTAAATCCAGCCGCTCTACAATGGAAGGAATACTGATAATCAGACTGGGCGGCTGGGTTAAACAGGCGACCGATTCTTGTTCCATGACGAGTTCAGCCTGCCCGTTCAATTGTGTGTGCGATCACTATGGCAACCAGACGTTGCCTTTGGCATCAACGAATTGGGCGCGAGTCTTCATCTGGGGTACCCATTCGCGATGCCAGTTCAGGTTCCACAACTCCGTGAGCTTGACCCGTCGCACAGACAGATCGGTGAAGCTGATGTTGACAGCGCCTTTGTGGCGATTCAGACAAAACCGCGACATTTCGTTTTCAATGCCCAAGCCCAGCCCAAGAATACCATCGTCGCCACCAGGCGGCACCCGATCAGTCATGTTTGGAAAACTGCCCGGCCAAGTACAGTCACCCATTAACGGAACGTCGGGTTTTTCCGTGTCGAGTTTTCCCCAGAAAAACTTTTCCGCGTTGCTCTTGGTCCAGATGCCGGGGACGTAACCATACAAGTAGTGGTTGACCCCATAGCTGCCGAATGTGCCATCCCACATCGGCCCCCAGGTTTTCTTAGCCCCTCCGTAGGCGTCAGTCTTCCGGTCGAGGCCCAGCTTGGCTGATGGGCAGAGACGCATCTGTTCCGCCACATAATAGTTCTTCAAAACCACCATCCACCAACCGGTGGTATAATCGTCCGGCCACTTGGAGAATTTCCCACCAGAGTCGTTGCTATACATGCCAAACACCAACGCCCATTGATGCAGATTCGACTGGCAAGCGACCGCCAAGGCTTTTTCCTTCGACCGGGTCAAGGCCGGTAGGAGTAGGCCCGCGAGTATGGCGATAATGGCAATTACGACCAGAAGCTCGATCAGAGTAAAGGCGTTGTTTTTTTTCATAGGACGTGTCCTAGCTTGGTAACACCTGTGTCTCCTTTGTTCAAGGGCATTTTGCCGCCCTCTTTCGTTTGCCCGCTCTCGATCGCCCGCGCGGTTTCTATTTGCCGTCGGCAATACTTTCGCTGCCCGTATCCGCGCCGATAACAAACGGTTTGGAGATTCGCTCGCATTCGCCCGGGCCGCGGGTCGCTGATTCGAAGAACGAATTCCCGGATCCGTCCTTCAGAACGTTATTTTCAAAAAGCTTCTAATCCCCGAAAAGCTTCTTCAAATTCTCCCGAGAGGTGATTTCGCGCGAGTCGCTTTCGGTTTTGGCCACCCATTTCCGCCGCGCAAAATCAAAATACTCGCAGAAATTGCCCACGTGCGCTTCTGCCACCGGCTCCGCGCGGCGATCGCGACAATGGTGAGCAGCGCGCGGATCATAACTCACACAATTCAAACAGACACGCAGATCAGCCTTGCAACGATGACAACTCTCGCTGCGTCCGGGCTGGCCCGCCAACGTCCACTCCCAACCGCACTTGTGACAATGCCGTGTCATGGCCAGATTCTAATTTCACTCCAAAGTTAGTGCCAGTGAAGATTGGACGCGACCCGGGATTTCTCCGCCCGACGGAGTCGCACCTCACGCTTGCACCAACAGGTGCGGGCGCTAGACTTTGCCTGATGTCATGGACCGTTCTGATTACTTCATCTGCCGTTGTAAAGATCGGCCAACGCGCGCAGGAATCGCTGCGAATAGCCGGCTGCGAGCTCCTCTTTCCCACCAAACCGGGGTCACCCAAGACCAACGAGCTACTGGCCTTGCTTCCAGGCGTGGATGCGGTGGTCGCAAGTACCGACCCCTACTCAAGCGCCGTGCTCCAGTCTCCCGCGGCGGCCCGGTTAAAAATCATTTCACGCTGGGGGGTCGGCTTCGATTCGATTGACGTGAGCGCGGCTACAAAAGCTGGCATCGTCGTGACTTACACACCCGGCATGCTCGACGATACTGTTGCCGATTACACATTCGCGTTGTTGCTTGCGCTGGCGCGCCGTGTTCACGAGGGGCATCTGGCCATGCGCAACGGCGAGTGGCGCGTCGCCTGGGGAAGCGACGTGAGTGGCAAAACACTCGGTATCGTTGGCTGTGGGCGCATCGGCCAGGCGGTGGCGCGCCGCGCCGGCGGTTTCAACATGCAGGTGCTGGCTTGCGATCCTTCGCCGGACCCGATGGCGGAAAAACCCGGCGTCAGATTCGTTTCCCTCGACGAACTCCTGGCTGAAAGCGATTATGTTTCATTACACGCTGCGCTCACGTCACAGAGCCGCGGTCTTATCGGAGAAGCGCAACTGCGGAAGATGAAACCGACCGCCTATCTGATCAATGCCGGACGCGGCGCGCTCGTGGACGAAACCGCGCTCCTTCGCGCTTTGCAGGAGAGCTGGATCGCCGGCGCCGCGCTTGATACTTATTTGAGCGAGCCCCTGCACGCCGATCACCCATTACGGCGTGCGCCAAACGTGTTGCTCGCGCCGCATCAGGCGTCGTTTGCGCGGGAAACCGGCGAACGCGTGAGTCTCGCCGCTGCTCAGGCCATCGTGGACCTGAAGAACGGAAAGCGGCCTCAGCATGTCTTGAATCCCGACGTTTTCAGTTCAGGTAATCTACGAACCGTCATGAAACCAGATTGAAAGACAATATGAAAATCGCTGTGCTGGACGGCCACACGCTCAATCCCGGTGATCTCAACTGGGATGAGCTGAAGTCTCTGGGCGATTGTGAAATTCACGACCGTACACCGCCACCGCAGGTTTTGACCCGCGCGGCCAATGCCGAAATTGTTTTAACCAACAAAACGGTTCTGACCCGTGAACAGATTCAAAGTCTGCCGAAGCTCAAATACATCGGGGTGCTGGCGACCGGCACTAACATTGTGGATATTGTTGCCGCGCGTGAACGTCAAATCCCGGTCACCAATGTGCCGAGTTACGGGACCAAATCAGTGGCCCAAATGACCTTCGCCCTGCTGCTGGAACTGACCCAACACGTCGGTCACCACGCGCAATCGGTGCGCGAGGGGCGATGGACACGCAACGCGGACTGGTGTTACTGGGACCGGCCGCTGATCGAGTTGGATGGGTTGGCTATGGGCATCATCGGCTTCGGCCGCATCGGTCGCGCGGTCGCCGATCTCGCCGTCGCCTTCGGAATGAAAATCGTGGCAACCAGCCGCACGCAACCGAAACCACCCATGTCGGGTGTTGAGTTTGTCGAATTGAAGTCACTCTTCCGTAATAGCGACGTCATCAGTTTGCATTGTCCATTGACGCCGGAAACCAGGCAGCTCGTGAACGCCGAGCGCCTTTCATGGATGAAGTCAACCGCATACCTGCTCAACACCAGCCGCGGACCATTGATTGATGAACAGGCCCTGGCGGACGCTTTGAACGCGGGAAACATCGCCGGAGCCGGGCTGGACGTGCTTTCTGCCGAGCCGCCTCCCGCCGACAATCCGCTCTTGCACGCCAGAAACTGTCTGGTCACGCCCCATATCGCCTGGGCGACGCGAGCTGCGCGCTCACGGTTGATGCAGGTCGCCGTGGCGAACGTCAGGGCATTTTTGAACGGTCAGTTGCAGAACGTGGTCAACTGACGCCGGGTCAATTTTGCGCGGTCGTTTTTGGTTTGTCGGCACCTATGCACCGGTGGTGCGTGCGAATGAAAGACTCTCTGTTCGAAACCGCCAGTGTCGCGTTCGTCATTTCATTGCCAATGGAGTTCGCGCCAATGACTTCAAACTGATCGACAAGGATTTTGCGAACTGTTCCTAATACGTCGCCCGGCCACCGGACAGATCGAAGACGGCGCCCGTGCTGAACGAGCAGTCCGCTGAACAAAGCCAGGCCACAAGGGCAGCGG
>CAZYYS010000290.1:0-7641 GCA_964651015.1 uncultured Verrucomicrobiota bacterium | reverse complement strand
TGCACCAGCGTCCCGGCATCGGTTTTCCTGCAGCGAACGGATAAAATCTGATCTTGCACGTCCGGGACTGTTGTAGGCGAATTGGTTTTTGTGACCGTTGCCGTAACGGGCGGAGCAGGAAATGTGTCAATCGCTGCGGCTGTGCCTAGAATCGCGCCAACATGGTTTGTGGGTGGCGATTCAGGACGAAAAAATCGACCGATCAGCGGCAAATCTCCAAGCACTGGAACCTTGTCCTTGGTACGCGCCAGCGTTTCATTATTCGTATCTGTAGCTCCATCTTGGACGGCAAGAGCTTTAGCGACCTCCTCTACTCCTTGTTGCCCGAAATAATTCAAGAACGCTTCATCGAATTCATAAGTAATCGTAGGAGTGCGGAGGCCCAATTCTTTTTTCAAGGATGCTGGGGAAGTGTTGGAAGCTGACCCAGCACCCAAATCTTTGATGGTTTTTTCCACAACTGTCAGATCGTTCAAAGAACCTCGAACCATGAGCATCCCTCGCCTGTCTTTGTAGAACAAATATTTTGGTGGTTGCAAATCAACCCCAGCCTCCAAGAAGAAATCTCGAATGCCCGAATACAAGTTTGTGTTGTCTGACGAGCCGCTCCTGCGTTGCAAAGCTTGAACGAACAGATTTGTATCCACCATAAAGAAACGAGTGAACAACGGCGCGTGCGGCTCGTAGCTGGGCATGTTTAGAGTTTTGGTGGCGGCGGATTCGCCCGCGAGTCTCGCGGTGAGGATGACCCAGTAATTATTCTCGAACGCGCCATCTTCTTCCTGCCGATGCAAAACGGTCGAGCTTCCGATCGGAAGCCATACAGAAGATTCAAACTCTAGCTTCTTCAAGAACACATCGATTGAACTTTGAGCTTCCGACCGAGCTGCCGGGTTCGGCGACTCACCGATGCGCGTCTTTACGCGTAAATCGATCATCCCGTTCTTTAACACGGGTAGAACCTCGCACTCGATACCGCTTGGCTGTTTAAAGTTTTCGCCGGTGACGAACATTGTGAAATGTCCTTTTCGGCCGTTCATGACGCTTTCGATAATGCCATCAACGATTTTGACTCCCTCAGTTCGTCTGAACATATCCATTGCAAGCTGCGTTTGTTCCGGGTTCAAGATGCCGGTCATCGGGCCGTTCGGACTGCGGGCAAACTGGCCGGCGGTCTTCTTCTTAGCCGTGACAACTGCTGCCTCGACGACAAAAGCCGGGCCAGCGGGCTTGTCGTTAACTTCAACGGCGTTCACTTTTGGATGCGACGCCATTGGCAACGTGATCAATCCTACAAGACTGACGCACACTAGGCCCTTCCAACCTAACTTGGCCGCTGTTGGAATCGGTCGGCTTAACAAAGTCTGAATCCGCTGCTTCAAAGCACCTTTGGATTCCATGATGCCGACCAAACCCAGACTCAGCACCGAGCAACTGAATGTAAGTTTGGCGACTTCGAGCAGCGTGGTTGGATAAGCGTCAGCCTGTTCTCCCATTTCCACCATCACGATTTCGTCCACGGCCTGTTCTCGCACGCGGCGGATGATGGCGTTGGCCAGCCAGAGCAGGGGATTGTACCAGTAAAAAATCTGGAGCAACGCCTGCGCATGATTCACTACAAGGTCGCCGCGTTTGATGTGCGACAACTCATGAAGCAGCACGGCGCGCATCCGCAGTGCGGATAGTTTGCTGGCCAGTGGCTCCGGAATCAGAATCGTCGGACGCCACAAGCCACAAACAGCGGGACCGTTCGCCTCTGAAGATAATTTGAGGCGAACCTGTCGTTTGATTTTCAACTGTCGGCGGCAGGCTTCCAACAACGCCGCGAGCGAATCGGGAACATCCTGTGCCCGCGCAGACATTCTCGCAACGAACCGAGCGCGCAAAACCAGCCAGACCAGGAGGCCGAGCGCAACCATCGCCCAACCCAGCAACGAAATCGCCGCCCAAGTCAACGTCGGTTTGTAGGCGGGCAAGGGCATCGTTGAGGGCACGTAGATAGGTTGAGCTTCGGAATGACTGATAGTGACGTGCACAGGCACAAGCGCGGTGGTTGGCTTTGCGGGTTGCTTGGCTTGCTTGTTTGGCAGCCAGTAACCCAAGCCTGTGGGTGACGCGAAGGAGGGAGGTAGAATTAATTTGATCAGCACCAGCATCCACAGCGCGTAACGGAAGGCAGCTCGAACTCGCTTGCGCAGGACGAGGTCAAGCGCGAACAAAGCGGCGATGAGCAAGCTCGATTGGATAAGCATCGGCAGGGCAAACTGGAAAAAGTGGTCGCCCCACAGGTTTAGAATTTCGATCAGTGATGTCACGATGCGATGGATCTCTGTTTAAAAATCCAGAAAGGCAGGAGCTGACTTCATGGTTGCCTCATTACCTTTTTCCCTTTCGCTTTGCCCTGATCAACGCTTTTAGTTCAGAGAGTTCATCGGCGCTGAGGTCATGGTTCTCCAGAAGGCACTGCATCATCGGCGTCAGCGCGCCGTTGAAGGCATGCTTCAGTGTGTAAAGCAGTTCACCTCGTTGGGCCTGGGCACGAGTGATGGCGGAGCGATACAAAGTAAGGTTGCGAATCTTTTCGGCGGTCAACAAACCCTTGGCAACCATGCGATCCATCAACGTGCGGACGGTGCTATAGGTCCACTCTTTGTGTTTGTGCAATTTCTCCTGAATGGTTGGCGCCGCGCACGGTTCATTTTCCCAAACGGCCTTGATGATGGCCCATTCGGCTTCGGTCAGTTCAATGGTGGGCTTTGGCATGATTAATTGTTTAATGGAGTAGAGAGTTCTTTACACTTGTAAATATGTCAAGCGCTAATTTCAAGACAACTCAAATGGCTGCGTTAAGATTCCCGCATCGCTACGGCTTAATGCTTGCGTCATTTTGGTGATTGCCGGTCTTTGCTGGATCGCTTTTGCGGTGCTCATTTGCCTTTTTCTATACGGATATCTCATCGGCGGCGCAGGATTGCAGGTGTTTGGTTTTTTCTTCCCGGCGTCCTCCATGACCGTCCTTGTTGGCTTGGTTCATTTTGGTGGGTTCGCCTCGGCAGCCTTTTTGAGTTTCGCCATCGGAGTTGTTCTATTCGCTCATGGTGTCGTCCCAGCCCCGGCGCCAGAGAAGAAGAAAGTGACACAGCCGAGAGAACGGTTTGCTTTCCTTCGATGTCTGAGGGGGAGTGTGCCGTCAGGCGAGGTATTCCGGGCGGCGTTGTGCTGTGTTCGCTGTCGAGTCGCGTATGCTACACCGGTTCACATTTGTCCAGACTGCGGTTGGACACAGCCTCGTTACCATGACACCAACCACGCCTGCTTCCGCGGTTGATTGTTTCACCACAACGGCGCAGAGTTCCCCTGCCATTCGTTGAGGTTGGACGTTGACATCGTGACGCATGAGTATCGAAGCATCCATGGTTAGCTACTACGCCGACCGGGCGCAGGAATACGAACGCATTTACCATAAGCCGGAGCGTCAGGCTGACTTGCGGCAACTACGCAGCTTCGTTGAGAGTGAGTTTTCCGGCACCGATGTTTTCGAGGTGGCCTGTGGCACCGGATATTGGACAGAGATCCTGGCGCGTACGGCGGCTTCGGTGTTCGCCACGGACATCAGCGAGGAGGTCCTGGCGGTTGCCCGTTCCAAGCCCATTGACAGCCAGCGGGTCACATTCCGGCGAGAGGATGCCCATGCGTTGCCCATCCTGCCGCGGAGATTTACCGGCGGCTTTTCGGGTTTTTGGTGGTCGCACGTTCCGAAAGCAAGGATTCAGAGTTTTTTACGAGGTTTTCACCGCGTCCTTTCGTCCAGTGCCAGAGTTGTGTTCATTGACAATGCGTACGTCGAGGGCAGCAGCACGCCGATTTCCCGCACCGATGAGCAGGGCGACACGTACCAGATTCGGCGACTGGATGACGGCAGCACGCATGAGGTGCTCAAGAATTTCCCGACGGAGTCAGAGTTGTTTGCCGCCGTTGACTGTCTGGCGACCGACGTGCGTGTGGAGTTTCTACAGTATTATTGGATTTTGAGTTACGCACCACGAGTGGATGCCTAACAGTAAAGCTTCAGCAAACCGCCGTCCGTCATAACCGACCTTCTTCTTGCCTTCACTTTCCCGCGCACTACACTGCGCGCGCATGTTGAATTTAAGTTCGCTCAATCCCCAGCAACGGCTCGCCGTGGAGGCCGTGCGCGGCCCGCTTTTGATTCTCGCCGGCGCGGGTACGGGCAAGACGCGGGTGATCACGCATCGCATCGCACACCTGATCGCTCAGGGCATCGCAGCCGGTCACATTCTGGCCGTTACGTTCACCAACAAGGCCGCCCGCGAAATGCAGGAACGGGTGAATCAACTCCTGCAAAGGAAACCGAGAAGTGCGGAGCGCGAAGCGCGAAATGAAGACTCTCGACCCACCGTCTGCACCTTTCACTCGTTGTGCGTTCGGATTCTCCGCCAGCACATCCATCGACTCGGCTATAAAAAGAACTTCGTCATCTATGACGAAGCGGAGCAGCTTGGCGCCATCAAAAAGATTCTTAGCCACATTTCTGCCAAGGGCGAGAAGACCGACCCCGCCGCCGTGCTGGGTTTGCTCAGCCGCTACAAGAATGGCGGTTCCCAGGCGGCGGCTTTCAACGATCCGAGCGTCGCGGCACTGGCCGAGCACGTTCGTTCCCGTTACGAGACCGCGCTGCGCGCCTGTAACGCCGTTGATTTCGACGACTTGATTTTGCTCACACTGAAGTTGTTCACCGAACATCCCGACGCGCTGGAAGCCTGTCGCGCCCGGTATCGTTATGTGATGGTGGATGAATACCAGGACACCAACGCCGCGCAATTCAAGCTGGTGTATCAATTGACGCGCGAGCATCGCAACCTCTGTGTCGTGGGCGATGACGACCAGAGCATCTACGGCTGGCGCGGCGCGGAGGTCGCCAATCTGCTCGATCTGGAAAAGCATTTTCCGGAGGTCAAAGTCATCAAGCTCGAACAAAACTATCGTTCCACCGCCACCATTCTGAGCGCGGCCAACGCCGTGATCAAACATAACGCCCGCCGCCGCGGCAAACAGCTCTGGTCGCAAAAGGGGCAGGGCGCAAAGATCACTTTGCACGCATTCGCCGATGAGGAGGAGGAAGCGCGAACCGTGGTCGAGCAGATTGATTACGCCCGCATCGCGCATCGGATTCCGTGGTCACAGCAGGCCATTCTCTTTCGCACGAATATCCAGTCGCGACCGTTGGAAACAGCGTTGCGGCAGGCGGGCGTGCGTTATCATTTGATCGGCGGGCAGAGCTTCTTCGACCGGCGCGAGGTTCGGGATTTTCTGGCGTATCTCAAAATGTTCATCAACCCGCACGATGATGTCAGCTTGTTGCGCATTGCCAACGTGCCGGCGCGCGGCCTTAGCGACGTGACGATGGAGCGGTTGCTCGCCGCCAGCCAGGAACGGCATAGCTCCGTCTATGCCGCCATGAAGCACGCCGACGTGCAAACGACGTTTACTGACAGAACGCGTGCAAGTTTCCTGGCATTCGTTGAACTGGTCGAATCTACGCGGGCGCGATTGGCTCATGAGCAAACAGTTTCGCTGCAAACCTGGGCGGAAAAGTTCCTGGAGGAGACCGGTTATTGGAACGAATTGCGTCGATCGGAAAAGAACTCCGAAACCGCAGAGAACCGCGTTCGCAATCTCAAGGAACTGGTCGCCACGTTGGACACTCAGACATCGGCGGGTTCGTCGCCCGTTGAGCGCCTCGAAACGTTTTTGGAAGAGTTGACGCTCGATGCCGAGCGCGAGGAAGAAAAGGAAAACGAAGGCGACGCCGTGACGCTGATCACCATGCACAGTTGCAAGGGGCTGGAGTTTCCGCACGTTTACATCGTCGGCTTGGAGGACGGGCTTTTGCCGCACTCCCGGTCGAAGGTGGAAGGCACGCTGGACGAGGAGCGGCGGCTGTTTTACGTCGGCATCACCCGCGCCATGCAGACCTTGACGTTGAGCCATTGTGGCGGGCGCAAGAAGTACGGGCAGTTGATGCCGTGTCATCCATCGCCCTTTCTCAAGGAGTTGCCGCCGGAGTTGGTGGAACTGGCGGATGAGAAGGCGAAGCAACCGGTCACCGTCGATTCCGGAAAAAGTCTGTTTGCGGCGATGCGCCTGGCGGCCAGTTAGCGGTTTACCTGTAGCCGACTCCAAGCCGGCCGTGCCGCAGATTACCTAATCCGCAGTGGCTTGAACACTCGGAACAAATCGATGCTTTAAGCGTTCAGCCGATTTGGAAATCGGCGCTACCACAGTTGGAAACCTGCGCCACAAGATTGCCCGTCAGGTGTACACAATGAACAACTGGACAGGAAAAACAAATGGACTTCATTGGGATTATCTCGTATGAATTTGGACATGCCCAAACGGACGAATGCTCCCCAGAAAGTTGCCGCGTTCACTTTGATCGAGTTGCTGGTTGTCATCGCCATCATCGCGGTTCTCGCGGGCATGTTGCTGCCAGCACTGGCGCGCACTAAGGTTAAAGCCAACCAGGCGAAGTGTGCGAGCAACCAACGTCAGATCGGTCTGGCCTATACGATGTATGCGGATGACAACCGCAGCAGTTTTCCGTTGCAAGATGACTGGCATACCGTCGGTGGGCGGATCACTCCAAAGGAAGTCATTTGGCGACCCGGCGTCATCAACACGAACGCCCGGCCGTTGAACGTTTACGCCTCCTCCGAGTTCGTCTGGGCTTGTCCTGCCGACAAAGGTGATGCCTACTGGAAGACGAAATCAGCCTGGGAAGGCTGGGGCATCAGTTACTTGAATCTCTGGTCGCAGGATTGGTTCCGTGCCAAACACACCACGGGCGACTCCCTCCCTGAAATGCGCGGCACTCCGGCGGCCGTCCCGATCAAAACCAGTGAGATCGCGCTCAAAGCGAGCACAAAAATCATCCAAGGCGACTGGCCGTGGCAAGGCTCCCGTGATATCTTCGACCCCCGAAGTATCTGGCACAATGACCGCGGCAAACGGAGATTCAACATGCTCTTCGGCGACAGCCATGTTGAGTGGTACCAGTTTCCCAAGGGAATGGAGAACTGGCAGACTGCCCCCCCCTGGGATCTTAATTATTTGTGGTGGTGAATCGGGCGGCAGTACAGTTTCAGTGTCTTGTACCGCCGCGAACCTCGACGAAACAGATCGGTAAAACGCAACACAACGCGAAGGCGAATCGTAAGAGCAAAAAGACATGATTAGGTTCGTCACACAAGATCGCAATGTGCCCAAGCGGACATTTGTTGCCTTCACTTTGATCGAATTGCTGGTCGTGATCGCGATCATTGCGATTCTTGCCGGGCTGCTCCTGCCGGCGTTGGCCAAGGCCAAAACCAAGGCGCAAGGCCTCCAATGCCTGAGCAACCTGAAACAGTTGCAACTTGGCTGGCTCATGTATGCCGATGATAATAGTGGCAACCTGGTCTTCAACGCGCTGGACCCCAGTTCACCGGGTTGGATCAAAGGCATTCTCAATTTCAGTGATGCGAACACCGACAACACGAACACCGTGTATTTGACCGACCCGCAATTCGCGAAGCTGTCGCCTTACACCGCGCGAACCCTTGGCATCTATAAATGCCCGGC
>CAZYYS010000289.1:0-7642 GCA_964651015.1 uncultured Verrucomicrobiota bacterium | reverse complement strand
ACTCGTACCTGACTCCGCCGCGCGATGGCTTATCAACATTGCCGAGGCAGTTCATTACGCCCACCAACATGGCGTGCTACATCGCGACCTCAAACCGTCCAACATCCTGATGGACGATAATGGCCCGCGGGTCACGGACTTTGGTCTGGCCAAGGTGATCGAGGACGAAAGCGGCATCACGCTCTCGACCGCGACCTTGGGTACTCCCGCGTACATGGCGCCGGAACAAGCCGCGGGCCGGGCGCGCGAGGTTTCTGTCGCGGCGGATATCTACAGTCTGGGAACAGTCTTGTACGAAGTGCTGACCGGTCGTCCACCATTTCGAGGGGAAAGCGCGTTGGCGACCATGCGGCAGGTGATCGAACAGGAACCGGTGCGCCCGCGTTCGCTGAATCCCGGAATACCGCGTGACCTGGAGACGATTTGCCTAAAATGCCTGGAGAAACAGCCGGCAAAGCGTTACGCGAGCGCGGAGGAATTCGCCTCCGATCTTCGGGCCTTCCTTCGCGATGAGCCGATTCAAGCCCGACCGGTGACGCGCGCCGAACGCGTCTGGCGCTGGTGCCGCCGCAAACCCGCGTTGGCCACCGCTTATGGCATCGTCCTCGTCCTCCTCCTCGTCCTCGTCCTCGGCGGTCCCGTCGCCGCATACCTCATCAATGAAGCGCGCAAAGCCGAGGCCGGCGAGCGCCAGCGCACCGAGCAGTTATCGGCTGCGAGGCGCGGCCAACTCTACGCAGCTGAGGTGAACCTGGCGAATGAAGCCATCCGTGATTTCAATCTGTCCAGCGCCCGCAAACTACTGGATCGGCAACGCCTGCAACCCGGAGAAACGAATGACGTTCGTGGTTTCGAATGGCGCTACGTTTACGATCAATGCCGCAACGACGAGTTGTTCACGTTGAATCGCTTTGGAAACGTGGTGACCATCGTGCGGTTCACGCCCGACGGCAATCGCCTGGCAATCGGAGATGCCAACGGCAACGCCTGGCTGTGGGACCTCACCACCCGAAAGCAGATTGCCGCGTTTCCAGCCAGCACGAACTTTCAAACAGTCGAACACGTGAGCGAACGGCGGGCGCTGGCCATTTCGCCAGACGGTACAACGTTGGCGGTATGCGGCGGAAACGACATTGCGCTCTGGGACTTGAAGTCGGGCCGCTACAAGACCGGCCTCGGCGGGCACACGAATCTGGTCAGCTATCTCGAATTCTCTCCCGACGGGCGCATGTTGGCGAGCGCCTCGCACGACGGCACCGTCCGAATCTGGGATTTCAGCATCGCCGCACCGGAACCTGTGGCCGTGCTGAACGTGGGATTCAAAGTATTCTGTGTGGCGTTCTCCGCGGACGGCGTTCTATTAGCTCTCGCAGGCGACGGATTTGACGTAAAGTTGTGGGACCTCTCTGCGGTTCGACAGCCGCGTGAATTGCCGCCCTTGAAAGGCCACAGCACCTCCCTCTACGGTTTGGCCTTCTCGCCGACTGATCGAGTTCTGTCTTCCCTGTTCTTTCTCTGGAACCTCAGTCCAACCGGAGAAAAAATATCTGAACGCAGGTTGGTGCGCGATCCAGTCGCTCTCGGCGTCGTTGATTTTGTCACCTTCACGCGTGATGGTCAGACGCTGATTTCGGGAGGCAGCGATCGGAACATTACGTTGTGGGATTTATCCGGCGCTGGTCGCGAGCCGGTGAGGTTGATGGGACACGAAGGCGAGATTCATTCCCTGGCCGTTTCGCCTGACGGCAGGCAGTTGGTGTCGGCCAGTTACGACGGGTCGGTGAAACTGTGGGATGTTTCGGCGCCGCGGCAGGCCGCGAAGGCAATGGCCCACTCCACTTTCGTGGTGAGCGCAGCCTTCTCACCGGATTCCAAGTTCCTGGCCTCGGCAGCCTACAAGTCGGGGACGGTGAAGCTGTGGGACGTGGCAACGGAGCAACTTGTCGCCGAACGGGAAGTTGTTCCGGGTGGAGTTTTCAATCCTCTGGACTTTTCGCCCGATGGCCGGATTCTCGCCGGGGATGGCGGCGGCGGAATCCGGCTGCTCCAATTACCTTCGCTATTGGAGCTCACGAATTTTCCCGGAGCGGCTCCAAAGTTTTCGTCGGACGGCAAGGAACTGATTTACCACCGTCGCGGGGTCATTCACCGGCGAAATCTTAAGAATGGCGACATTCACGAAGTCTGGAACACAGGCTGGGGTCGCCTCAGTGCCTTGGCCGTTTCGCCTGACGGAAGTCACATCGCCGCGGCTGGAGGCGAGAGTTTCGCGCACATGCGGCTTTGGAGTTCTGATGGTCCGAACCGGTCCGTTGAGCTTGGGGAGCATGCGGAACGGGTGAACCGGATCGCCTTTTCGCCGAACAGCCAATGGCTGGCCAGCGCCTGTTGGGACGGCACTACTCGAATCTGGAATCTCGCCAAGCTCAGTGAACCGCCTGTAACTCTCGCCGGGCACAAAGGAGCGGTTTGGGATGTGGCTTTTTCGGCTGACAGCCGCACTGTGGCCACCGGGGGCGACGACTACACTGTCAAACTCTGGCATCTCGCGTCCGGGCAAGAGGCCGCCACACTGCGCGGTCACACCCACGTGGTTTCGGCGCTCACGTTCTCGCCCGATGGCAGGAACCTGGCCAGTTGCGGCGGTGGCGACGGCACAGTGCGCCTCTGGCGTGCACCGACCCTCCAAGAAATCGCCGCCGCTGCAAAGGCGAAGGAGGAAACAAAATGAAAACCGTTGAACGCTTCAAACAGCCGCAAGGTTTTGGACTGCGGCGATGGGGCCAAGGGAAGGTCTCCGCCTCAACGCCCACCCACGCCTTCACGCTGATCGAACTCCTCGTCGTCACCGCCATCATTGCGATCCTGGCGGCCATGCTTCTGCCCGCGCTGGCCAAGTCCAAGAGCAAGGCACTGGAAATCTCCTGCCGCAGCAACCTCAAACAACTCCAAGTCTGCTGGCAGATGTATGTCGGCGATCATAATGACGCGTTGCCGCCGACCAGCAGCGTGGGCGCCGGCGCCAACGCGGCGAGGAGCGTGGAACCGTCGTGGGCCGTTGGTGACGCGATCCGAGACACCACCACCGCAAACCTCGAACGCGGCGTGCTCTTTCCCTACAACCGTTCGGCCAGTATCTACCGCTGTCCCGCGGACAAAACTCCCGTGCAAGGCGGTCCCGGCTTGCTCCGCACGCGCACCTATCAGTTGAGCGCTCTCCTGAATTACTCGTGGGAGGGCAAGAACCCGTCCATTTATCCGCCGCACTGGATGAAGCGGAAAGCGGGAGAGTTGGCGAAACCGACCAGCGTTTTGACCTTCATTGATTGCCACCCGGCGACCGGTGACTCTGCAGATTTCTCGCAAGAGTTTAAGGAGGGGACGACCGGCAGGGACGGGTGGATCTGTTATCCGGGCGAACAGCACGATCGTGGGGCCAATCTCGCCTTCGCCGATGGTCACATCGAGCACTGGCGCTGGCGTTGGAGTCCAAAGAAGGCGGTTTGGGGCTATGGAACCGCCACCGAGAACGCCGACGACCGCCTGGACTTTGAACGGGTCAAGAACGCATTTCCGTTACCGTAAGTGATATGAATTTCAGCACACACCAGCCCAGCTTGAATGAGGTGGCGATGAGGACTCGCATAAGACCGTAATCCTCGTCGCCAAGCGAATCCCGGAGAAAAGAGGGCGCAACCCTCCACGCATGGGGTGTCGCTTGGTGCGGCGGACTTTCCCGCGACAGCAGTCGTCGCGGGAGGAACGACAAAAACCAAAACCAGCCGGCACCACGTCGGCAAAAGAAAGAAAAGACGTATGAAGACAAACACAATGCATCGGTGCAGCGCACTTCCCGCGCTGACTCTCGCCCTTGTGATCCTCACCTCGGGCTTCGTTCACGCCCTTTCCCGCACCGTGCAGCTGCCCACCGGTTCAGTCAATGGCCTGGCCGCAGCGATTGCCAAAGCCGGATGGGGTGGCACGGTCATCCTTAAAAGCGGACTCCACACCGAGTCGGACACCGTGACCGTCGGCTTCCGCATCAACCTCATCGGTGAGCCAGGGGCCATCCTTGAATCATCCACATCGCCGGATCCGGATTATCCGATCACCATCGCGGCGGCCATCCACCTCAAGAACGCGCCCTTCGCCAAAGTGCAGGGTATCCGATTTCGCCCGCCCGCCGGCAAAACCGGCAATTGCGCCGTGGTGATCGAAGATTCGCCGCACGCGGAGGTGCTCGATAATCGAGTCTCAGACTATCAGTTCGGCGTGATGGTGCAGCACGCCGATCACGCCTGCATCAGCGGCAACCGGATTCAGGTCTCTAACGCCTGGTCGTTGGACCCGAGCGACCCAGCATTCCTGATTGATACCGAGGGGATCGTTGTCATCAACGGCCGGCATGTGCGCGTGACCGACAATCACGTCTCCGGCGGTTTCGACGGCATCTGGATGTGCGACCAGAAAGGGTATTGTGCGGGCAACACCACGACGGGCAATTTCATCGGCCTCTTGCTCTGCCGCGTTGCCGCCGGAACGTATCTGATCTCCGGCACTGATGCCGAAGCCAGTCAACCCGGCACGGCGTGGCTGGTGCATAGCAACGAAGCCCGCGACAACGACTGGGGCATCCAGGTCACCGATGCCGCCCACGACAACGTGCTGTTGAACAATGTTTCAACCGGCAATCACGTCTATGACTGCGAGTTGACGGGCGACACGCTGCGCTACGGGTACTTCGTTCCCGGATGCTTCGACAACTTGGTCTGGCAGGGCGGCCACACGAGCCTGGTTTTGAAGGACTGCGGGGCGAACAACAAAGTCCGCGGCAATGTGACCCTCGTGGATACGAACACGGACCCGTGCTTCTGAGGAAAGGAATCATTCGATGAAGCACCATGAACTCGCGGTTGCAGTTGCAACCTTGCTGGCCTTGGCAGGCAGTCAAGCCCAGCCTGTGACCACCTTTACGAAGGTTACTACTGGTTCGGTTGTCACCAACATGGGCCAAGGCTGGGGCGCGGCCTGGGGCGATATTGACAACGACGGGTTTATTGATCTGGTCGTCGCCAACGAAGGGGCGGATTTCCTTTATCGAAACAACCAGGACGGAACTTTTACCAGCATCACCAACAGCCCGGTCGTTCGGAGCACGCTCGATTTTGGAAGCGGTCTGGCGTTTGGCGATTATGACAACGATGGCCATCTCGATCTGATGGTCAGCGTGTATGGCCAACCGCCAAACACGCTCTTCCGCAACGAAGGCGGCGGTACTTTTGCGATGACCAATCCGAACCTCTTGCCGTCGAACGGCGATGAGGAAGGGGTGAGTTGGGCCGATTTCGACAACGATGGCTATTTGGACCTGCTCATCACGAGTGATCCGAACCCATCGGCCCGGCTTCATCGCAACCACGGCGACGGCACTTTTCGCGAGCTGACCAGCGGCAGCGGACTCGGCTCAAGCCCGAACTATGCGGCGGCAGGCGTCTGGGGCGACTTCGATAACGACGGGGACCTTGACCTCGTCGTCACTTACTGGGTGGGCGGCGGAAAGAATTCCATTTATCGCAACAACGGTAACGGCACGTTCACAAAAATTCTCGAAGGAGACGCCGGCTTTTTCTTTGGCGCACCATGGGGCGACTACGACAACGATGGGGATCTGGATCTTTTCATCGTGCAAGGAGGCGGTTCAACGCTCGGTAACGATGTCCTGTACCGGAACGAGGGCAATGGTGTGTTTACCAAGATGACGGCGATTGTGGTCGGCCCTTTGGTAAACGACAATCAGCCCGGCTCGGCCTGCGCTTGGGCGGACTACGACAATGACGGCTGGCTGGACCTTTATGTCACCAACCCCGGTCTGTCCACGGTCGGCGGCGAATTGGGGCGACCGAATCTCCTTTATCGCAATAACGGTAATGGCAGTTTCACGAAAGTCACCACCGGCAGCGTCGTGAACGACGTGGCCGCCTCTCAGAGCGGGGTCTGGGGCGATTACGACAACGATGGCTCTATGGACCTGTTCGTTGCAAATGGAGGTCACGTAGGCCGTCAGCGAGATGTTCTCTATCGGAACGACGGCAACTCGAACGCGTGGCTCAAGCTCAAACTCATTGGCACGAGCTCCAACCGTTCCGCCATCGGAGCGAAAGTCCGCGTCAAAGCGACGATCAACGGAACGCCCCTTTGGCAACTGCGCGAAATTGGGAGCGGGGATGGCGGCTTTTCCCAGAACGACCCGCGCCCGAACTTCGGCCTCGGTGATGCGACAAATGCAGAGATTGTGCGGATCGAATGGCCCTCGGGCATCGTGCAGGAATTCCACAACGTTTCGGCGAAACAAATCCTTACCGTGACCGAACCACCCAGACTGGAACTAAGCGTCAGGCTGCTGACAGGAATGGTGGAATTCAAGGTGCGGGGTTGGACGGGCTTCAAGTACGAGATTGAAGCTTCCAGCAACCTCACAACCTGGCAACCGCTCGGCACCGTCACGAACATAACCGGCGCGTTGCGAGTCGCAGATGTTGACGCGGGCGCATCGCATCGCTTTTACCGGCTGGTAGTGCCGTGAGGCGATCCGGTGAATTCGAGATCATGAAAATTGAACCCAGCGCTCATCCAATTCCAAACTGCGCCCAAGATATGCGCGTATCTCCCAATTTTTGAGATTCCCGCGGGTATCTGGCATACGATTCGGAGGCCGGATGCGCGCCTCCTTTCCGGAGCGATTCAAAGGATGGAGCCACGGCTACAGGTTGAGCATGTGGGAAGCGCGTCCGTTCAAGGTTGCGGAAAAGGCCTTATTGATTTGCCGACTCTCTGCTTCAAACCCGCTTCTTTGGGTCGCTACTCGTTGTTTGAGATTTCGATTTCGCGAGTGTTTGGAGACAGGTCCTTGATGACGGTTTTGCCTCCCGGCCAGCGCACCCAAATCCGAGTCGGAGCTTCCGGTGCGCCCATCACTTGCACCGCGCCATCTTGCGACCAGTAGCCGCTTCCCGCATGAAGCTCGCGCACGGGCCCGGCCTTTTCTCCAAAGAACAGGCGAATCGCCGCGCCAATTCCCGCGGGATTGGCTGCGGGCCCTTTGAGGCGCACGCGGTAGCCAGGTTTCGCGCCCACATTTCGGTACAGTTTCGTCGCCGCGCCGTTCTGTGCCACAACCAGATCCACGCGCCCGTCGTGGTCGTAATCGGCCAGCGCGCAACCCCGCTGTTCGCCGTACACTTTCACACCGCTTTCCTGGCCGCTCACCGGCGTGAAGTTGCCCGCGCCGTCACCTTTCAGCCAAAGTCCGCGTCCGGCGTCATAGCGTGACGTATCGTGCATCGTCGCGAAGAAGTTCTGGGCCAGAAAAATGTCCTCGTTTCCATCGCCATTGAAGTCGCCCACGGAAATTCCGAAGGCTGGAGCAAACTGAGCCTCGCGCGGCAATGGTTTGGGTTCAAAGTGATCGCCGCGATTCAAGAAGACCGTGGATTCGAGCCAGTTTGCCTCCAGTAATTTTCCCTGCTTCAACGGCTCGCCAAAAATTTCTTCGACCCCAGCCTCGGCGTACGCTTTGTGAGTCTTGACGCGCTCGCGCAGCGTCGGGAGACCGCGGCTCATGATGTCGAGCGGTTGCTCGGGG
>CAZYYS010000288.1:3458-7655 GCA_964651015.1 uncultured Verrucomicrobiota bacterium | reverse complement strand
TCCTCGGAATGCCGCTGCACGGCGAAATACCAGACCAAGGCCCCAATACCAGCCAGCAGGATTACAAAGCTGATGACCGACCAAAGGATGATTGAACTCGTGGGACGATTATCAATCAACGGTTCGTGCGGCCAATTCTGCGTGTAAGTGATGTGCGTGCCGGGTCGTTCCGCGCCGCAGGCCCATGCAGTCCAGAAAAAGAAACTGCTCATCAATTGCCGGCGTTCCGGAGTTTTGACGGCGTTGGCGGGGATCGCGTAGCTCTTGCGCAACTCGCTCAGCGCTGGATCGTCGCTAAACAACGAAGTGTAATGCAGGCTCACGGCTTGAATGGCTGCCGCGCGAGTGGTGGAAATCACCAGGTCACCGGTCTCGGCGTTATAGGTGTTAACGCGAATCTCCTGCTTCAAACGTTCGCGCAACGCGGCCTGGGTTTCACCCGGCAGTTGCGCATAGGTTTTACCGCCTGACTGCGTCGCCCAATGTTCCAGCAGCCAGACTGCTTCCCGATGTAACCAGTCGCCGGACCAATCAGGAGCGACATAGGCGCCGTGGCCCCAAATGCTGCCCGCCTGTTGCCCGCCCATGGATTGCCAGACATTCTGACCATCTTTGATGTCCTGCGCCGTGAATAGCACCTGTCCATCTGTCGTAACGACGCGTTTGGGAATCGGCGGAGCTTTGCGGTAAATTTCGCCGCCGTAATAGCCAAGCACGAGAAAGGATAGAACCATTACTGTGATCAAGCTGATCCAGAGTCTGCGATAGGATCGGGGTTTGGGAGTGGAACGAGTTTGGTTGGTTTCAGTTTTCATGGTATATCAGTTTTGAAAAAATCATTTGTGGCTGGGCACGTTCGCGGTGTCGGCATAGATGGCCGCGGCGAACAATTGCCACGCGCGCTTGCAATGTTGCTTGAGGTCAAATTTCCCGTGGCCGAGCAGCCACAGAATCGCCGGAGACTGCACCAACCCAAGCCACATAATCGAGAGCGTCTCGGGACTCAGCTTTCCTTGGATCAATCCTTGTTCCTGTCCGTCCCGGAAGATGAGCGCGATCGCAGCAAGATAATTCTGATAAATCTTCTGAACCCGTTTGCGATGCCGCGGGTGGCCGGCAAAGACAGCTTCGGACAAGATGATCCGGGGCACCGGCACGCCGCTGGCAATCAGGTCCACATGACGCATCAACACGTCGCGCAAGCGGGTCAACGGGTCATTGCTGGAATTCCCCACATTGGCTTGAAAGCGTTGCTCGACCAGGTCCAACACAGCATCCAACACTTCGTCTTTGCTTTTGAAATGACGGTAAACGGCCGAAGTCACCACGCCTACTTCCCGCGCAATCGCTGCCAAGCTGATCCGCTGCCAGCCCCGCAACGCGAGCAGTTTCATCGCGGCCCGAGCGATTTGCTCCTGGCGAATCTCCGTTCTGGCGTTCTTAGCTCGCATATTGTGAATGCACGTTCACAAATTAGGGGAGCGGTGAAAGAACGACTTTGACCGGAGTCAAGGATCCGGCGTTATCTGAGGTGGACAGATTCAAAGCCGAAATATTTTGAAGCCAGTTGCGTTCCCAAAACTGGCTCTCGCTTTTTAATCCCAATCAGTAGAGAATGTTTTTAGATTCCTGTTGCCTCGAAGCCGAAGTTCCATGCTTAGCACATTAAATCTTCGTGCCGCTTTGATAGCGGGTGCCGCCACGCTACTGCTGGTGGTTTCGATATTGGTTGGCTCGCGTAATCTCGGAAACTTCGATGCCGCGCTGATCGCTTATCTCTTCGGCTGCATCTTTGCCTGCTTCGGCGTCGTCTATCGCTACACCGTCTGGCTGCAACGACCACCCACCTGGCGGTATTTCAGTCGCGGATGGAAGCTGTTCTTCCGGGGACGCACCATTGCCTACGGCTGGGAACTGACGAAGCATTTCGTCGTTCAATTTCTGGGACAACGGTTCATCCGCAACCGCGGCAAGGCACGCGGATATGGGCACATGCTGATGGCATGGGGCTGTCTCCTGGCCTTTGCCGTCACTTTTCCCCTGGTTTTTGGATGGATTCATTTCGGGCTGAAACCGGGCGGCATCGACACTTACGAAATTTTCACTTTTGGGTTCAAGGTCATGGAGTTTCCGCTGCACACCGTGCTGGCGGAAATTATTTTCAACGCCCTGAACTGGTCCTCAATCCTCGTTATCGCGGGCGTGATGATCATGATTCGGCGCCGGCTCACGCACGCCGGACAGATTGCCATCCAGACCTTCGAGGGCGACTGGCTGCCGTTGCTTTTGTTATTGGCGATCTCGCTGACCGGATTGGGCATCAGCCTTGACTACAAGTTCATGGAAGGTAAGGCCCATCAGTTCATGGCCATTACGCACGCCATAACGGTGATCCTGTTCCTGCTGTGGATGCCGTTCGGCAAGTTTTATCACATCATTCAGCGCCCGGCTCAACTTGGAATTGCGATCTACCGCAAAGCAGGCGCCGAAGGCCCGCAGGCAGTTTGTCCGCACACCGAGGAGAAGTTTGATTCGCAAATGCACGTGACGGACGTCCAGGAAGTGGCTGCCGAGCTGGGGTTCGATTACACCCGCAAGGACGGCACATCGCACTTGGATTACAGCCCGCGAGGAAAGCGCGCCTTACTGGCTAAAGCTCACCTCAAGGCACGACAAAAATCGGGTTCTCTCTTTGGATAAATTATCATGGCCACACTCCCTGTTTCTGCTGAAGAAGTGATCGCCCGGTTTGGGCCCTCACTCAATTTTCCACCATCGCAGGGTTATGCGGGGCGTGATGAGCCGGATGAAGTGGTGAAGACCCACTGCTGTTTCTGCGGCATGCAGTGCGGAATCAAGTTGCTGGTGAAAGACAATCGCATTGTCGGGTTTGAACCTTGGGAGGAATTTCCTTTTAACGAAGGCCGGCTGTGTCCCAAGGGTGTTCAGCGTTACATGCAAAATAATCACCCGGACCGACTGCTCGATCCGATTCAGCGGGTCGAAGGCAAAGGCTTCCAGCCCATCGGTTGGGACGCGGCGTATGAGGGAATGATCAGCGAGATTCAGCGCATCCAGGGGAAATATGGAAAAGACTCGTTTGCGATGCTCTCGGGCGTGTCACTGACGAATGAGAAGAGCTACCTCGTTGGGAAGTTCGCGCGGGTGGCGCTCAAAACCAAGAATCTGGATTACAACGGCCGGCTGTGCATGGTGAGCGCCGGAGCGGGAAATAAAAAGGCGTTTGGCCTCGACCGCGGATCAAACAATTATTCTGATTTGGCCCATGCCGAAGTCATCATGATCTGCGGCACGAACGTCAGCGAAACGTTCCCAACGCTTACGCACTGGATCTGGCAGGCGCGCGATTTCGGAGCGAAACTCATTGTCGTTGACCCCCGGCTCACGCCGATCGCGCGCACGGCTGATCTCCATTTGCCCATCCGTCCGGGCCGCGACTCCGCGCTTTACGGGGCGATTCTCCACCAGCTCATCAAACATGACTGGCTTGATCACGACTTCATCGCCAACCACGCAAGTGGTTTTGAGGAGGCCAAGAAAGCCGTTGAGTCCTACGATCTCGATTGGGCGGAACGCACCACCGGGATTGCGAAGGAGAAAATTCTCCAAGCCGCGCAATGGTGGGGACCGGCGAAGACCAGTTTTCTGCTGCACGCGCGCGGGATTGAGCACCATAGCAAGGGGGTTGAAAACGTGCTGGCTTGCATCAACCTGGTGCTGGCCACGGGCCGGATCGGCAAGCCTTACTGCGGATACGCCACGATTACGGGCCAAGGAAACGGCCAAGGCGGGCGAGAACACGGTCACAAGTGCGATCAATTGCCGGGCAACCGGGACATCGAAAATCCCGAGCACCGCAAATACATCAGTAGCGTCTGGGGCATCGATGAAAAGGACATGCCCGGCAAAGGGCTCACGGCCTACGAAATCATGGAGGCCATTCACCGTGGCGAAATCAAGGGCCTGATCAGCATCTGCTTCAACCCGCTCGTGTCGTTACCAAACAATAACATGATCCGGGAAGCGTTGGAGAAGCTGGAATATTACGTCTGCATTGATTTCTTCCTGAACGAAACAGCCCGGCACGCAAATCTCATCCTGCCCGGATCGCTCCACGAAGAAGAGGATGGCACCGTTACCACTGCCGAAGGGCGCGTGGTGCGCATTCGCAAGGCG
>CAZYYS010000288.1:0-3448 GCA_964651015.1 uncultured Verrucomicrobiota bacterium | reverse complement strand
CCGCCGGGCAATGCCCGAACGGACACCAGCATCCTCCTGGAAATCGCGAAGCGCTTGGGGGCGGAGAAACATTTCACCTACGATTCATCCGAGGCGATTTTCAATGAGCTGCGCGTCGCCTCCAAGGGCGGCACGGCGGATTATTTCGGCATCACTTACAAGAAGATCGAGGACAATATGGGGGTGTTCTGGCCGTGTCCTTCCGAAGATCATCCCGGAACTCCGCGATTGTGGGAGGATAAAAAATTCAAGACGCCGGATGGTCGCGCGCATTTCCACGGCGTGGCGTATCGCGATCCTGGCGAACTCACCGATGCGGAATATCCCATGATCCTGACCACGGGCCGCGTGGTGTCGCAATATTTGAGCGGCACCCAGACCCGCCGAATCGGGAAGTTGGTGGACCAATATCCCGAGCCGCTGTTGGAGATTCACCCCAAGACCGCCGCTCTCTACCAAATCAAGGACCGTGAACTGGTGCGGATTTCAACCCGCCGGGGTTCTGCCGAGTTTCCGGCGCAACTGGTCGAGACCATCCGCGAGGACACGGTGTTTGTTCCCTACCATTGGCCGGGCCGGAAATCCGCGAATCAGTTGACCTCCGGACATCTCGATCCAATCTCCAAGATTCCCGAATTCAAAGTGTGCGCCTGTAAGCTCGAGCCGTTGGGACGGCCCGCACCGTCGGCCGCCGAAACCAAAGCCTACGCCAGCGCATGAATACCACCACGTTTCGCACCGACCTGGAGTTCTTCTTCGATCCGCAGCGTTGCATCGGCTGCCATGCGTGCGAGATGGCCTGCGCCGAGTGTGAAACCAATGGCCAGACCGCCATGATTCACGTGGATTATGTGAATCGTTTTCTGACCACACAGACCTCGGTCCAAGTCTGCATGCACTGCGAGGATCCGGTCTGCGCCAAGGTCTGCCCGGCCGATGCGATCACGAAGGACGAGTTTGGCATTGTTCACAGCGCCAACACCGCGCGCTGTATTGCTTGCTCAAATTGCGTTCAGGCCTGCCCCTTCGGCGTGCCCAAGAAGGTGGATCCCCTCGATTTGATGATGAAGTGCAACATGTGCTATGACCGCACCAGTGCCGGCAAAAAGCCCATGTGCGCGACCGTTTGCCCGAGCGGAGCACTGTTTTACGGCACCCGTGAGCAAATCAGCAAGAATCGTCCGAACAGTTCACCGGTAAACACGTTCCGGTTCGGCCAGCAGTTGGTCAAAACCAAGGTCAACATCATGATGCCCAAAGGCACCACGGAACTCGTGGTGGACAGCGAATGAACTCAACCAGCAATCTCCCCGAAAAGGCCGCGCCCGAAGTCGATTTCCCCATCGAACGGGTGGAAGCGGAACACGTATCACGGCGCGAGTTTACCAAGTTCCTTTGCTTGGTCTCAGGTGGCATGGCCGTCGGCAGTGGTTGGGTGGCCGTGAAGGACCGGCTCTTTCCGCCCCATCGGATCGAAGGTGAAGTTCTGGTTTGCAAGACCTCGGAGGTGCCGCTTGGCGGCACGCATCCTTTCGTTGTCGCCGGTTCAAAAATCCCTTTCATCCTGATCCACCTCAACGACGGAAGCTGGCGGGCCTACGAACAAAAGTGCACGCACCTTTCCTGCGCCGTCTTTTACCAGCCGCAAGCTGATAAGATCCAATGTCCATGCCACAACGGTTGGTTTGATGCCCGCACTGGTAATGTGTTGCAGGGGCCGCCTCCGCGCCCCTTGCCACACTTGGATGTGGTTATTAAGGGAGAAGAAATCTACGTCACGGAGCCGAAAGCCACATGAGTAATTTCCGCGAAGCCCAAAGTCAGGCACATCCCACCAAAACCAACACCCTGCTGTTGGGGATCATGTGCGTGTTGATTCTCATTCTTATCATGCAGGTATGGCTGCTGACCGCGGCCCTCAATGAATCGCTCAATGGTCGCAACGCGGTCAAGTGGCCCGCCTTCTGGGCCTCACTGGTGCTGTTCGGATCCGGAGCGGCATTGTTGCGTTACCTTCCGTCGCCAATCAGGTTGCCTGCGCGTGTAGTTGTGCGGGAAGCCTTTCCTCATGCCGCGTTGGCCTGGCGCACCTTGGCGATCAGCGCCGTTTCGCTGGCGCTCGCCTTTGCTGTTTGGTTCATGTGGTCGGCGATTCCCTTGCGTTTGAAAGATGCGGGGTTCACGTTCTCCCGCCAGCAACTGTTCTGGCTTACCGCGACTCCGGTGCTGCTCGGTTCGGTCCTGCGCATTCCCTACGGTCTCATTGTTTCCACGTTCGGCAGCCGTCGCAGTTACGCCGTCGTTACCTTTCTGCTTTTGCTTCCCTGCCTCGCGACGGGGTTTGCTGTGAAGAATCCCGCCACCCCGTATTGGATTCTGCTCGCCTGCGCTGCGCTTACCGGAATCGCGGGCGCGAACTTTGCGACCTCGATGGGAGTGATCAACCTGTGGTTTCCCAAGCAGACCCAGGGCACGGCGCTGGGAATCAACGGGCTGGGCAATTTCGGCGTGACTGTAGCTCAATTCACCATTCCCCTCGTCATTGGGTTCTCTTGGTTGGGTGCGTCCGATAAAGCCGCCAATGCTTCCGCGCCTGCGATGCACATCGAAAATGCAGCCTTCATCTGGATTCCATTCATTCTCATCTGTTCGGCTGCCATTTGGTTTGGCACCAAGGATTACAACGCCCCGCCCAAGACCTTTGCCTCCCAATTGGTGGCGGGTAAACGCCTGCATACCTGGGTGCTTTCCTTGCTTTATTTTCTTACGTTTGGATGCTTTGTCGCCATGGGCGCCTCGTTGCCTCTGATCATCAAAGAGGTTTTTGCCGCCGCCCCAGGCGGAGCACCCAAACCATTGCTGTTTGCGGCTTGGGCGGCGGCGATTGCCACTGTGATGCGACCGATTGGGGGCTGGCTGGCGGATAAATTTGGCGCCGGCTTGATCACCTCAATTTCCATCGCCACCATGGCGGTGGGCGGGTTCAGTCTCTCCGGTTTTCTCCAACCGGATCAGTTTGCCGGATTTTTTGGAGTCATTCTAGTGGTCTGTGCGGCGGCTGGTCTCGGCAATGGTAGTGTGTTCAAGATCATCCCACTAGTGCTGCCTAAAGAGGCAGGTGCGGCCATCGGGATTGTGAGCTGTCTCGGAGCCTTGGGCGGATTCGTTCCGCCGCTACTACTGGGATGGACCATGGATCATCTTGGAGGTCCGGCTTGGGCGTATACCGGAATGGCACTGTTCGCCCTTGTGTGTCTGGCCGTGAATTTGTGGTTTTATCACAGGCGCAACTCTCCTACCCACTGTTAACTCGCCGAGTGAATGGGTTCGGCATCGCAGCGCATGCCGCATGCCGCATTCCGATCCATAGTGGAGACGGTCGCGACGCGAACAGATCAGGCCGGGACCGGCGAACGGCGGTCGGGCTGCAATTTGATTCCCAGCGGAA
>CAZYYS010000287.1:0-7702 GCA_964651015.1 uncultured Verrucomicrobiota bacterium | reverse complement strand
ACATTTTTTGTTTTTCGATCCAATCGGAAAGTCTTTGCGAATTGTAATCTTTTCCCTGGCCCTCCGCACTATAGGTAAACCCCAGCAAATATAGGCTATTCAAGGTCCTTTCTGTTTTGACATTTTCATGGCGGGTTGAGACATGGTCTGATTCAAATGCCCGAAAAGTGGTGGGCGCTGAGGGACTCGAACCCCCGACCCACAGCGTGTAAAGCTGCTGCGCTACCACTGCGCCAAGCGCCCCACTGCCGCCAGAGTAGTCGCTAAATCGTCAATTGTTCAACCGTTAAATCCGCGCGTAATAACAGGGCCCGCGTAATAACAAACCCACCCTTCGGCGATGCAACGGTTAAACGGTTCAATGAATCTCGTTCTGAAACTCCTGCTGACGCAACGCTTCAAACAACACCAGCGCTACGCAGTTCGACAGATTCAACGAGCGCGACTGCGCGTTGAACATCGGAATCCGCAGCCAGCGCTCACGATTTTGTTCCAAAAGCTTCTTCGGTAATCCTGCCGTCTCGCGACCGAATACGAGATAATCACCGGGCGCAAACTTCACTTCGTCGTAACGCTTCGGCCCGCCGGACTCGATGAACCACAGCCGCGCCGTTGTAGGAAGTTTTTCCGCGAATGCCATCCAGTTTGCCCAACGATGCCACTCAACGTGCCGCCAGTAATCCATCCCCGCGCGCTTGAGTTGAGTATCGTCAAGCTTGAAGCCGAACGGCTCGATTAGATGCAACGTAGTGCGCGTGGCCGCACAAAGTCGCGCCACGTTGCCAGTATTAGGTGGGATTTCGGGTTCGAGCAAAACGATATTCATTCAGGCTCGCATTTCTTGAAAATGACCACGATTCCCGCCAGTCCAAATGTGCAAGCCGCCACGAGTTCAACGGCACGAATCCAGCTTGTTGGACTTTGAACGCCGATCAGGATTTCGATCTCCGTGTAGCAACCAACTCCTCGGTGCGTGATGGGATCAGCTTTGTAGAGGGCAAACACTGTAGCATCTCTAAACAGCCAGGCTGTCAGCAAAAACAAAAGCAGGGCCGTAGCACACTTCAGAATCATGTGCGTCATGCGGTTTTGGGTTTGTAAAACACTTTCCACAGCACCAAGCCATGTGCAGGCGCGGTCATGCCTGCGACACGGCGATCCTTGCTTGCAAAGATTGTTTTTATTTCTGCCGCTGCAATTTTTCCCTGACCCACTTGAACCAACGTTCCCACGATGCCACGGCACATCTTGTAGAGAAATCCGTCTCCTTCGATGACGAAGGTCAGCAAGGCTCCACTTCGTTTCAGATCGCAACGCGTCAACGTGCGCACAGTCGATTCCGGCGCGTAACTTCGTGAGGCCGCAAACGATTTGAAATCATGTTTGCCCACAAACAGCCTGGCCGCCGAGCGCATCGCAGCCAGGTCGAGCGGCAGCGGCACGTGCCAGGCTTGATGACGTAAGAGGGGATTCATCGCTGGATGATTCCAGATAAAGTATCGATACTGTTTGCCCGTGGCATCGAAGCGCGCGTGAAACTTCGCGCCACAACGCGTCGCCAACATCACCCGAATATCCGCGGGCAAATGCGCGTTAATGGCCAGTGCGAGTTTGGCCACCGGCATCTTGAACTCGGCGCGCGGAATTTCCACGTGAGCCACCATGCCCAGCGCATGAACACCCGTGTCCGTGCGGCTCGAACTGTGAATGCTTCCGACGCTGGGAAACAATTTTCCCAGTGCCTCTTCCACCCGCTGCTGCACGCCCAGGCCCGTTTTCTGCACCTGCCAACCGGCGTAGGCCGTGCCATCGTAAGCGATAACGAGTTTGAATTTGATCATGCCGTCTCGTAACTCGTTACATCGTTGAATCGAAAAGCCCGGTGTAACGATTCACGATTCTCGATTCAACGCTGTAGTGAATCCAAGTAACTTTGCAACAAAATCGCCGCAGCCGTTTGGTCCACCTTCTTCTTGCGTTTCTCACGCCGGACGTTGCCTTGGATCAAAACCCTTTGCGCCTGCACCGTCGTGAGTCGTTCATCAAGCGTTTTGATGGGAATCGCAATGGCATCTTTCAGCACCGTCACGAACTCCTGCACTTTGAGCGCCGCCAGCCCGTAACTACCGTCCATGTTGCGGGGCATCCCGACCAGGATAAGTCCAACCTCCCGCTCGCGATTGATCTGATCAAGGCGAACGAGAAAATCGGCGAAAGGCTCGGCGGGAATGTATTCCAGCGGCGAGGCAATCATCTGCAACTCATCGCTGATCGCAATGCCGATGCGTTTGGTTCCGTGATCAATGGCAAGGATGCGCATCAGTCGAGAGTCTGCTCAAGGAGAGTGACGCAAATTAGTAACGTCAGCGTTGCCCTCAACGACGTCGCCAGACTACATCCCCATGATTTGATAACCACAATCAACGTAGATGACTTGACCCGTAATCGCCGCCGCGCCGTCGCTGGCTAGAAACGTTCCGGTGGCGCCGAGTTCGTCGGGCAGCACGTTGCGTTTCAGTGGTGCGTGGGCTTCGTAATGCTTGAGCATGTCAGTGAAACCCGCGATGCCGCGCGCGGCCAGCGTGTTGACAGGACCGGCACTGATGCAATTGACGCGGATTTTCTTAGGGCCGAGATCGTAGGCCAGATAGCGGGTATTGGCCTCCAACGCCGCCTTGGCGACCCCCATGACGTTGTAGTGGGGGACAACTTTCTCCGCGCCATAATAAGTCATGGCCACAATGCTTCCGCCTTCGACCATAAGCGGTGCCGCGCCGCGCGCCAGGGCGATCAGCGAATAGGCGCTGATGTCGTGGGCAACCCGGAATGCCTCACGACTCGTGTTGAGGAAACTGCCCTCCAATGCTTCCTTTGGCGCGAATGCGACCGAGTGCAGGAGCAGGTGCAGTCTGCCGAATTTATTTCCCACCTCGGCAAAAACATGGGCGATATCTTCGTCTCTGGTTACATCACACGGCATCAGCAAGGTGTCGCTGCCGAACGTGCCGGCGAGCTCTTCCACGTTTTCTTTGAGGCGTTCACCTTGGTAAGTAAAGGCAAGTTGGGCGCCTGCCTTGTGCCACGCTTGCGCTATGGCCCAGGCGATGGACCGCTTGTTGGCGACGCCGAAAACAATCCCAATCTTACCATTTAGAAGTGACATGAGTTCGTTAACACAGGGTTTACTGTAGGGATAGCAGTAAGAAAAAATCTGGCTCGTGGCAAGAGTGAAACCCGACAACGAAGTTAGTTAGTCTTTCCCGATACTTTGCCAACGAGGTCGGGAGGTGGACCGGTCAGAAGGGCAACCGCCAGTCTTATCACGGCGGCCACATCGCGGTAAGCCGAGAGAGAACTGACACGAACCGCTAATTCAAGCTGGCCAAAAACGCCACCAGGTCGCGCAGGTCTTTCCGGGAAAGTATCTTGTCCAAATCGGGCAGCATCGCCGACAACCCCTTCTCGCGCTCTTTGATTTCACTTTTCTTCAACTTCAAGATGCCGTCCTCCGGCGAATTAATTTCCAGTTCCGTGTCCGTTTCGCGTTTGACGATGCCGGCGTAAAATGTTCCATCCTTCATCGTGATTAGCACGCTTTCAAAGCCGGGAGCGATATTCTTGTTCGGGTAAACGATGGATTCCAGCAGGTATTCGCGGCTTTGCTTCGCGCCAATGCCGTCAAGCACCGGCCCGACTTCGCCGCCTTCCGCGCCGATTTTGTGACAGCGCACACAGGATGCTTCCGGGCGTTCAAGAAATATTTGCCGTCCGGCGGTGGCGTCGCCGCCGAATAAAAGTTCCAGATACGCGGCCAGGTCGTCGTTCTTCGGTCGCGACGCTTCATATTGCTGCAACTTTTCTTTGATGACGGGCGACGAGCGTTTACTCGCCGCTTCCAATAATTCGAACCGTAATTCGGCGGGCACCTTTCCAACCAGTAACTTGCCCAGCCACTCGGCGAGGATCTCGTCGGCGGCATCTCCTTCCACTTTGCCCAGCGAAATCAACGCCCCTTGTTTCTCGGCCACCGTCCCGTTCTCCAGCACTGCCGTTAATCGGCCAGTCACATCGCCGGTGCCCGCTTCGGCTTGCAAACGGTTCGCTTCCTTTCGCAAGGCCTCATCGCTGTCGGAGAGCGCCAGCTTCAACGCATCCGGCAATTTTGGGTCTTTCAGCCCCGCCAGTGCCTTGAGCGCTTCCACCCGGACCGTGGTGGAGAGTTTCGTGTCTCCTAATAACGCGAACAAAACTGGCGCCCCTTCAGAAATTCCCAGTTTTTCAGTGGCGCGAATCGCCGCCAGGCGGACGTTGCCCGGCGATGACTGTAGAATGCGCGTCAACTCAGGACGCAACGCATCGGCAGCAACTTTTCCGTCACGCGGCGACAACGGACGCCACAAGCCGGTGACTTGATCGCGCCCGGATGGCTTTGCCCAATCGCCCAACTCTTGTAACGCTTCCACACGCTGCGCTGGGAGGGCCTCGGCGCGAGCGGCATATTTCGCCAGGGACACGGCGTCTCCCGAATTGCCGAGACGGAAATTGGCATTGAGAGCACGCCTGAGCAGGGGCTCGAAATTCGTCGGTTTCTCAATCAACGCGGCGAGTTGTGGCATGGCCTCGTTGATGGGTAAATCGTTGACCGCCCGCGCAGCTTCCAGTACCAACGCCGGATCAGAATCATTGAGAAACTGAGCGATCTCGGGAAACTGCAATCGCCGCATCGTCAACAGCACCGCCATGCGGACAGCGGATGAATTATCCTTGGCGGCGGACAGCAGAGCAAGTTTGTCAGCCGTTCCAACCAATCCCATGACTCCTGCGTGACGCAAATAAACGTCCGCGTCAGCGTTGTCACGAAGCACCACAAGAAGCGGCGCAACAGCTTCTTTACGACCGAGCTTGCCGAGCGCAATCGCGGCAAAAAAACGCGGGCGAACGTTTTCATCTTTCAGCAATTTGACCAACTCGTCGAACGATTTTGCTACCCGTGCATCGCCCAAAACCTTTGCAGTTTGCGCACGCACTTCGGCATCCTTGTCACCAAGCAATGGCAACAAGGCTTTGGCCGCAAGTGAAGATTTCGAACTCGCAAAACGCAAATCGTGATTCGCAATCTGCCCGAGCCCCCAAATGGCGTGAAGGCGGGCGAGTTGATCCGGGTTCTTGCGCGCTACCCCCGCCAACGTCTTTACCGCTGCGTCGCCCTTTTCCGCCAGCGCAAACTGCGCTTCCTGACGCACGCGTTGATCGCGATGGCCAAGGAGCGTGGCCAGTTCCTCGAGCGGACGTTTTTCCATCCCATCGCCAAGCAGCTTTTTGGTTTGCAGCGCGCCCAGTTCATTCGCCGCCACGGGATCAAAGACGCGATAAATGCGTCCCTTTCCCGTCATGTCCCACCCTTCCACCCAGTCCGAAACGTAAAGCCCGCCGTTGACACCGAACTCGACGTCTGTGGCCAGAATGTGCCAGATGAAATCCTCACGGTTGATCAATTCAAAGCTCGCGCCTTTCGGTTTCAACGCGAACGTATGCACGCCACTGCCGGCCACAGAGCCGCGAAAATCAACGAGAAAAAAGTGTCCGCCGTACCGATCCGGCAGGCCGGTGCCGGGGTAATACGCCAGGCCAGACGGGCCGTTCGCGAGGTTCGTGATCGGCGGCAGGATGTAGGCCGGTTGACTCGGATTCTGCGGATGCCACATCTTCTCGGAATTCCACGGTCCGCGTGAGTTGGGTTTCTCGATGAACTGCCACCCGATACGCCAGCCGCTGTCCCCGCCTTCGACGAGATAAACCCAGCGCGCTTGATCGCCGCCGTCGGAGTTGTTGTCGCCGGTGAATAGATTTCCGTAATCGTCGAAGGCCAGTTCCTGTGGATTGCGCAAACCGTAGGCAAAGATTTCCAATTCCGACCCATCCGGATTGCAACGATAGACCGCGCCGGTTTCCGGATTAGCAATCGTTTTGCCGTCGGACGTTTTCACGTTCGCGCCACGGTCGCCGATGCTGAAATACAATTTGCCGTCCGGTCCGAAACGGAGTCCGTGCAAATCGTGACCAAGGAAGCCCGCGCGCACGCCATAGCCGTACTGCAACGATTTGCGGAAATCCGCGTGACCATCGCCATTCGTATCGCGCAGCAACCAGAGATTGGGAATATTGGCGAACCAGACGTTTCCTTTGCGCGCCAGCACCCCGGCGGCGAGGCCGTCCACCATGGAGTTGAAACCGTCCGCAAACACCGTCGAATGATCGGCCCGGCCATCCCCGTCACGGTCTTCGATCAATTGCACGCGTTCGGAGTTGTTGGTGAGTTCGTTGACCTTTGGCCCGAGAAACTTTTGGAACATTGCTGCCAGATCATCGGTCGTCTGGTTGGCCAATTCATCATCCAGCCAATTCATGTGTCCGCGAATGTCGGTCACGCCCGCGTGCAAACGAAAGGTTTCCGCCACGTAACACTTTCCTTGTTCGTCGAAACAAAACGCCACGGGATTGGCGAGTTGCGGTTCGGCGGCGAACAGTTCGACTTCGAAACCGGGCGGTACTTTGAACTGTTTTATGGCCAGTTCGGGATCGATGGCGGCTTTCGATGGTTTTTCTTCAGCGGCGTGGACGGAGAAAGAGCAAAGCAGCAATAAAAAAAGGCCCCGGACAAGGGCCGAAACAAATTTGGACTTCAGCATGACGGAAAATTGTAGCCCTGAACTTTCAGGAATCAAGGGACGAAAATGCCGTCACCGATCAGCCCATACGCGCTTCAAATACTCCAGGCTTTTGGTCGCGATGACTTCCGGCCCTTCGTCGAAATTGAACACCTCCACCGAGACGTAACCCTGGTAGCCGACCTCCTTCAGCGCCGCGGCGATGGGTTTGAAATCCACGTCCCCGAAACCGGGGCCTTTGAGGTTTTTATCATTCGCATGGAAGTAAGCAAAGTGCGGCCATGACTCACGGATGATCTGCGGGATCGGTTTCGCTTCGGAAGACATCGCTTTCACGTCGAGGATGATTTTGAAATGCGGCGTGTGAAGTTGCTGCACGAACCGGATCGCTTCCGCCGCCGTGTTGATGAAGTTGGTTTCCGACGACGCTAATGGCTCGAAGCAAATCGTGATTCCCCGCTGTTCGGCGCGAGCCACCGATTCACGGAACACCGCAGTGGCCCAATCCCACGCCTGTTGTGGCGAAACGCCGTCCATGATGTTGCGTTGCTTGGGCGAGCCGACAACGATGATTTTCCCGCCGAGATCGGCGCAGAAATCGACGAGGTCGCAAAAATACTTCGCGGTCTTTTCCCGGACGGCGCCGTCGGGATGAGTGAGATACATCCCTTCCGCCTGCACCAGCACCCAGTGAATCCCGGAGATCGCAATGCCCACGCGTGCCGCTGCCTCGCGGATGCGCTGGCGTTCCGTCGCCGGAATCTCGGTCACGTATTTGGCGAGAGTGAACGGGGCGATCTCAATCGCGTCGTAGCCGGTCTTTTTGGCAAAGGCCATTGAGTCCTCGATCTTCCAATCCTTGAAAATCTCGTTGCAGATGCCGAACTTCATGACGCGAGTTTCAAAGGTCAGCAGCGAAAGTTCAAGGGTGATCAGGCTGGGGAGCGCACGCGCCTCGCGTCCCGGGTCGGGCGGCTCTCCCGACCCTCCGGCCGTCTGATTGTTCCTTGGTCGAACCAGAGAGTTCGGGAAAC
>CAZYYS010000286.1:4527-7703 GCA_964651015.1 uncultured Verrucomicrobiota bacterium | reverse complement strand
GCGGGCCTTCGGCTTCGCCGAATGGAACTCCCGTTCTTGCAAAATGTTTCCCCAAGTATTGAATGCCGCTGTCGCGGCTGGCAAACCTTTCGCCGTTGCGCACGGCCAGTCCTTGCGGACGGCTACCGCTCGCTCCAACGCTGGGCTAAATGACACAATCCCTTCGGGATAGTTAGTAGGGCGGCGCTGCTGCGCCGTCCGGTCCTCGTAGCACGATGACCCACCTTAGATCGTCAGAACAAAAATGTTTGACCCCAAACCAAATTTCCTTGATGCGCAGTTCTGAAAGGATTATTTCCCCAGATAGAAACCTAACAACGCGGTTTTCATGCTGCCTCCCAATTACACACTTCGTCTTGTCGCGCCATCGGACTACGAGGCGATCATCGAGATGTGCAAGCTCGTCTATCCCAGCGAGAGCCCTTACACAATTGAGGAACTTGATGATCATAGAAAGGTCTTTCCGCAGGGGCAGTTTGCCGCCGTCGCCGTTGATTCGGATGCCATGGCCGGAGTCCACTTTACCCTGCGACTGCGCATGATGGATTTTCACATTGATGACCCGTGGGATGTTCTTACCGCCGGCGGTTCATTTCTCGATCATAATCCAGAAGGTCCGACACTTTATGGCGCGGACATCATGGTCCATCCAAATCATCAACACCATGGAATCGCACACGCCTTGACGGACCAAGCCCGCTTCCTGGTGCAGGCGGAGCGACTCTGGCGCATGGTGGGCGCAAGCCGCCTGCCCGGCTACGCCAACCACAGCAGCACGATGAGCATCGAGCAATACGTTGATGCAGTTGTGAACCGCATACTTTTTGACCCCGTACTGAGCATCCACCTGAAAGACGGGTGGACGGTTGTCCGTGCCATTCATGGGTATCTGCAACACGACGAGAACAGTGCGGGATGGGCCGAAGTCATGCAGTGGGTAAATCCCGATTGCCCTCCGCCTCCCGAATTTGAACTGCGAAACCTTAGGTGAAGTCCGTCGGCCCGGGCCGTCACAAACATCTTCTCCCTGAAAACGGGCTTAATAAGGTTTGAGATTCACCAGCCCATTTGTCCCCTTCACGCCTTCCACATGCCAGTCGAAGAATGCCACGTTGCGAATGTCGTTGCCATGAACGGCTCCGGCGGGGATCCGCGAGTGCCACCACGGAGGGTCAACCGGCGTATCCACCTTTTGATCCACATCGCGCATGGCAAAGGTGCCGCTGAAGTTGTTCGTGACGGACGCGAGCACGCTCATGCGCATCGGTTTGAACGGCGCGCCCGGCGCGGGAGGCTCAGTGTTGCCCGGATACCCAAAGGGTCGCGAGCTGTCATCAATCGTTGTCGTGCCGGGGAAAAAATTGAATGCCTGCCGTAGGGCAAAATTCACCTGTTCGCCTTCCGCCACTCCGGACTGGCGAAGTTTCATTTGTGCCGGGCACGTGAAAACCCGCGCGACAGCGTCGCTGGCAACCAGTTTCTGCGGATCCGGAGTTCCAAGGTGCGGCCAAAGAAAATTGCCGAGGCGCGAAAATCCATCACCAACCGCAGTGTACTGGTCATAGCCGGCCTGGACACCGAGGAGCAGCGGTCCGGGCAGCAAGTCGTCGTTGTCGCCAGCATACAGGTTTATGCCGAGTGCGATTTGTTTAATATTGCTCACGCACGCAATGCGTTGGGCCTTGGCCTTGGCCTGACTGAGCGCGGGCAACAAGAGGGCCGCGAGGATGGCGATGATGGCAATAACCACCAACAATTCAATCAGGGTGAATGCAACCTTGCTTTCAAATGGGAGTTTTCGTTGCATTAGCAGAAAAATAGGGTCTGTTGACCAAGAGCAACACATAATCACTACGCCTGCAAGTGTTGAATCCGATCTTGTTGAATCCGATCTTCCTCCTCCCCCGCAGCCCGCCACCTTGAAAGTCGGATTGAACAACGCGATAGACGATAGACACCATTGCCGATAACGTCTGGCCTGTGAAAACGCTCGCCATCCCGGTGTGGCTTATCGCGGCGGCAACCAGCACCGTGGCCGCGGAAACCCCGCAGTCAGCACCGACATTTTCATCATTGCTCGTAGATGCCCGACAGGCCGAAATCAAATCATCCGATTCATGGCTGAAGCAACGTGAGTTGATTCGCAAGCGTTGGTCGAGTCTGATCGGCGAGTTTCCGACCCATCGCACGCCGCTGCGGACGGAAGTGATCGAGACGGAAAAACTGCCGGGCTTTACCCGCCAACATGTGAAGTATCAGATTGAAGATGGTGTTTTCACCGAAGGGTATCTCCTCTCGCCCACAAACGCTCGGAGCAAACTTCCCGCAGTCGTGGTATTTCATCCCACGACCGCTTTTCACGCCCGCGGGGTGGCCGGTTTGGAACCCGGGTATGAGGCGGAAAAGCAGCAAGGGCCGCAGCTTGTGAAACGCGGCTATGTGGTTCTTTGCCCCAGGAATTTTATTTTTGATGCGGGAACAAACTTCACTGCGTTCAACGAAGCGACGGCGCGAATGCAAGAGCGGCATCCAACCTGGAGTGGAATGGCGCGCATGACTTTCGACGCATTTCGCGCAGCGGATTTTCTGGAATCCCTGCCGAACGTTGACGCGAGCCGCGTCGGTTGCCTCGGTCATTCACTCGGCGCGAAGGTTGCGCTTTACGCTGCGGCTTTCGACGAGCGTTATCGGATCGCCGTTTTCAGTGAAGGCGGCATCGGTCTCGCCATGAGCAATTGGGACGCGCCGTGGTATCTCGGCTCGAAGCTTTCCAGCCGCAACAGCGGCATGGATCATCATGAGCTGATCGCGCTGATTGCGCCACGAGCGTTTTTGTTACTCGCCGGTGGTTCAGCCGACAACGACAAAAGCCATAAATTTATCAAAGCCGCCGAGCCGACGTACAAACTGCTCGACGCCGCACAAAACCTCCGCTGGTTTGATCACCACCTCGGTCATCGTTATCCGCCCGAAGCGCGCCGAACGGCCGAAGATTTACTTGACCTGCATCTGAAGCCTTAAATTCAAATTGTGTCTGGCGGGATTCCTTCGCCATGAACCATCCGGATTGCAGTGAACCAGAATGGTTGCCTTGTCATGAATCGGAACACAGCCTATCTAATTGAGGGTTTTCGCCGCCGTAATCAACAGCATTTCGTTGCCACATGACACCAGTT
>CAZYYS010000286.1:0-4517 GCA_964651015.1 uncultured Verrucomicrobiota bacterium | reverse complement strand
GTTTGCTTCCGTCCGCGGTTTTACCACTTCTGGCTGATCTTCTCACCAGTAACAGAAACCTGCCGGCCGAAATAAGAAGTCAAACCAGGTTGCATGGCGCTGCTGGAAAACTGCGCGATGCCCGCCGTTTTCAAATGTACGGCCCTCGCAGCCGAAAAAAACTTCATGGACAGCATGTTAAGGAGGAGTAAAATTCGCAGTTGCCTCAACCAAACAAATAGATATGAAAGGGCAACCATGAAAATCCGAGTTCTCCCGAATTTAGCAGCAATCGGTGGCGCGGGACTTTTGGTCCTCGCCAATGTTGCGTCCGCCGCCGAGACGAACAAAATCGCCCCGCTCTTTGATGGGCTGGGGAATCATCAGCATCCGATTACGACAACTTCACAATTGGCACAACGTTACTTCGATCAAGGACTCACGTTGTGCTACGCGTTCAATCATAAGGAGGCCATCCGGTCGTTCCGGGGCGCCTTGAACCACGACCCCGATTGCGCGATGGCGTATTGGGGCATCGCTTACGCCAGCGGCCCACACGTCAACCGGCCCATGGACAAGGAGGACAACACCCGCGCCTGGGAAGCGTTGCAGAAGGCGCTGGCACTTAAGTCCAAGGTGAGCGCAAACGAGCAGGCTTACATAGACGCGATGGCCAAGCGGTATCAGGCCGAGTTTAGCGAAGACCGCTCCTTGCTGGACAAAGCGTACGCTGCGGCCATGCGCGAACTGACCAAACAGTTCCCCGATGACCTCGATGCGTACACGATTTTCTCCGAGGCGTTGATGGACACCATGCCCTGGGATTACTGGTTGAAAGACCGTTCACCCAAACCGGAAACGGAAGAGGCATTTGCGGCATTGCGCTATGTCATCAAGCGCAATCCGAATCATCCGGGCGCGAATCATTTCTTCGTTCACGCCGTGGAAGCCGGGCCACATCCCGAGCAGGGGATTCCGTCGGCTGACCGGCTCACCGGATACGCGCCGCAAGCGGGGCATCTCGTTCACATGCCGGCACACATCTACATGCGCGTGGGGCAGTATCAAGACGCCGAACTGGCCAACCGGAACGCGGTGAAAGCCGACCGCGCCTACATCCAGCACTGTGCGGCGCAAGGCTTCTATCCGGGCGCTTACTACCCGCACAACGAACACTTTCTCTGGTACGCCACGCTGTTCCAAGGTCGCAGCGCCGAGGCACTGGCTGCCGCGAAGACCTCCGCAGATGTTGCGCTGGAAAATTACTGCGGCCCGAAAAAAGCCGTTGAAGGGCCGCGCCTGCGGCATTTGCCGTGGTTGACGCTCGCGCGGTTCGGTCGCTGGGACGAAGTGCTTAAGATTTCACAACCGCCAGCGACAAACGATTTTCTGATTGACCGTGCGATGTGGCATTTCGCACGCGGACTTGCATTGGCAGCCAAGAACCAGCCGGACAACGCGGCTGACGAACTGGCAGCGATGTCGAAATTGGTTCATTCAGAAGAGGCCAAGAAGCTCGACAACCCGCAGTTCCCAGCGACCGCCATGCTCACGGTGGCCGAATATTGGTTGACGGGAAAAGTCGCAGGCGCCAAGGGTGATTCGGCCACGATGATCGAGCAACTGCAGAAGGCCGTGAAAGCCGAGGACGAATTGCCCTACATGGAACCCGCCTATTGGCCAATCCCGGTGCGCCCTGCGCTGGGCGCCGCGCTAATCAAAGCAGGAAAACCCGCCGAGGCAGAGGAGGTTTTCCGCGAAGATGTGAAACGCTGGCCACGCAACGGCTGGGGATTATTGGGACTCGAGCAGAGTTTGCGCGCGCAAGGCAAAACTGACTCGGCTGAAATTGTCCGCCGCGAATTCAACGAAGCCTGGAAAAACGCCGATATTAGCCTCGAACTCGCGTGGTTCTGATTTGCAGGGATTTCAGAGAGAGACATTGCCAGAGGTTTGTGAACTGGGTTTCCCTGATTTCGGTGTCCCACGACTTCTGGTTGTGTTCCGCCCAGGCTTTGGGTATGAATAGTGCAACAATATTTTGATCATATGAAACGCATGAAACATCTGACCAGTCTGCTTACGTTGTTCACCTTGATCCTCGGCAATCACCTCCTCGCTGCGGATTGGGCCGTCTACGAAGGCAAGAACGGCCCCGGCAAAGGCAAGCACATCGTCTTTCTCGCCGGCGATGAAGAGTATCGCTCTGAAGAGGGTTTGCCCCAACTTGCTAAGATTCTCGCCATCCGACATGGTTTCAAGTGCACCGTTCTTTTTTCAGTCAATCCGGCCGACGGAACGATTGACCCCAACAATCATGACAATGTCCCCGGCATTGAGGCTCTCGACGGGGCCGATCTGTGCGTGATGCTTTTCCGGTTCCGCGAATTGCCGGACGACAAGATGAAGCACTTCGTCGATTTTATGAATGCCGGCAAACCGATCGTCGGGTTGCGCACTTCCACGCACGCTTTCGCGTACGACAAGAACAGACAGAGCCGCTACGTAAAATTTGATTGGCGCAGCAAGGAATGGCCGGGCGGATTCGGTCAGCAAGTACTCGGCGACACTTGGATCAGTCATCATGGCCACCATGGCAAGGAGAGCACACGTGGGATTATCAATGAAGCCATGAAGAATCACCCTGTCCTCAAAGGTGTCGATGACATCTGGGGGCCGACCGATGTGTACGGGATTGCGCATCTGCCGCAAGACGCCAACGTGCTCGTTTACGGCCAGGTGCTCGATGGCATGAAACCGACCGACAAACCGGTCGTCGGCAAAAAAAATGAGCCGATGATGCCGCTGGCCTGGGTTCGCAACTACACCGGCGAGAGCGGCAAAACGAACAAAATCATTTGCACAACCATGGGTGCGTCCACCGACCTCGAAAGTGAGGGATTGCGCCGTTTGCTCGTCAACTCCTGTTATTGGGGGCTTGGAATGGACAAACAGATTCCGGCAAAAAGCAACGTTGACTACGTAGGCGATTACAAACCAACTTTCTTTGGCTTTGGCAAGTTCACGAAGAACGTCCAGCCCGCCGATCACCAATTGAAGTAGGCGGACGGTTGAGCCTCAACCGCACTGAATCAAAGTGGAGTCGATTTGTTCAAAGGTGCTGTCCACCGTTCCACCGTCCGAGTCGATAAAACCAAGCTTGGATTTCAGAGCAAAATGCGCGTTCGTTTCGGATCATAGGGAGCGTGCAAATATGCTTTGGCGGGAAAGCGTTGTCCCGAAACGTTGATTTCGTAACGCCAACCTTGATGAACTCGTCGTTCACACCTCCAGGATTGTTTAAGTAGCCCATCGCAATCGCGCCGCCAACGGTGTGACCGTACGAACCGGAAGTCGTGTGACCGACCGGCTTGCCATCGCGCACAATTGGCTCTCTGCCCCACAGCACCGGTCCGTGATTTTCGAGAACGAAGATGACCAGTCGCCGTTTAACGCCCGATTTTTTGCTTCAACGAACGTGCTCGCTTTAGGTGGGGAGAGGTCCATAATGACGGCATGTCCGACGTCACCCAATTGCTCAACGCCATTGATGCGGGTGATCCAAAAGCCGCTGATCGGTTGCTCCCGCTGGTCTATGACGAATTGCGCAAGTTCGCCGCCGTCAAGATGGCCCAGGAGAAACCCGGCCAAACCCTCCAACCCACCGCGCTCGTTCACGAAGCGTGGCTGCGTTTGGCTGGCTCCGAGCAGGACAAGACTTGGAATAGCCGGGGACATTTCTTCGGGGCGGCCGCGGAAGCCATGCGGCGGATCCTGGTTGAATCGGCGCGGCGCAAAGCCCGCCTGCGCCACGGCGGTGAACTGGACCGCGCTCCAATCGATCAGATCGAAATCGCTGCCGCCTTGCCCGATGAACGGTTGGTACAGGTCAGTGAAGCTTTGGACGAGTTGGATCGCGAGGCGCCCGAGGCCGCGCACGTAGTCAAGCTGCGGTATTTCGCCGGCCTCACTCAGGAGCAAGTGGCCCAGACGATGGGCATTTCCCTCCGCACCGCCGAGCGGCACTGGACCTGGGCGAAGGCCTGGTTATTCCAATGGATTCGTGAACAGGAAAAAAGCTAAAGGTTCTTTGGCGGATTATGCCGGCTCACGTCGCACTGGAGGTTGGATGACGATGCCGATCCCAACACCCATGACACCAACGCAAGCCCAGGAGCAGCGCCTCCTCGAGGCTGCCTTGGCCTTGGAAACCGAATCCGAACGCCGGACTTTCCTGGCCTCCGTCGGTGATCCCGCCCGACGCCAGCGATTGGAAAAACTCCTGGCCGCGAGCGCGGAAGCGGATTCGTTTTTTGACGAGCCACCGCACCAACACGCTGGGGTGGACCATCCCGTCGTGTCGCCGACGGTCAAACTCGATCCGGCTCCGGCCGAAGCCCCGGCGCAAATGCTGGGCCGCTACAAGCTGCTCGAACAGATTGGCGAAGGCGGGTTCGGCGAAGTCTGGATGGCGGAACAACGTGAGCCGGTCAAACGCCGCGTGGCCCTCAAGATCATCAAGCTGGGCATGGACAGCC
>CAZYYS010000285.1:0-7787 GCA_964651015.1 uncultured Verrucomicrobiota bacterium | reverse complement strand
GCATAAGCCCGCGCCACGTCCAAGTCAGTTGCGCCGCAGACGTGACAGGGCGTGGCGGTGGTTTGGGAAGTGGTGCTCACGGCGAAAACGTGTCCTCAATCACGCGCAATGGCTCGGGGAAAACCAATCCGAGTTCACGACGGGCGCGCGTGGCGTCGAGTGTGGTGTGCGCCGGTGAGTGTTCAAGAGCCGCGCTCTGACTCGAAACGATTCGCACCAGTGATTCATCCCTGTTCATCCGCCGCACAATATGCCGGGCGATGTCCGCATAGGAAACATCCGAATCGGCGGAGAATTGCCAGACCCCCGAGCGCTCCTCCTCCGCGACCTTCAACAATCCGCTTGCCGTCACATCCAACGGTATGGGTGCGCAAACGAAATCGCCGAATGCCTCGACCGGTTTTCCGGAACGCGCAGTTTGCATCCAGCCTTGCACCAGTGCCCAACGCGGGTTAGCAACTTTCGTAAGCCGCACGATTGCGACCCGGTCACCGAACGCCGCGTAGGCCGCTTCCACCGCGGCTTTCTGGCGTCCATACTCTGTCTTAGGACAGGTGGCCTCATCCGGCCCTCGCTGCGGGCGCGTTCCGTCAAACACGAGATTCGAGGAAATGAAAACGACAAACACACCGGCCGCGAGGAGCTTTTCTGTCAGGCGCAAGGTTTGGGTAACGTTGATTTGCCGCGTGCCGACTGGATCACGACGACACGCATCCAGATTTGTGATGGCGGCGCACAAGATGGCTGCCCGGCAAACCGCCGGGGGCGACCAATCTTCAAGTTCTTGGGCGAGGTTTAGTCGGAGGATTTGTGGGGAATTGCCGTCTGGCTCGATCATCGTGCCAAGCAGGTTCAACCCTCGTTGTCGGCCCAGCTTCAGCAACGTGCCGCCCAGCAAGCCCTCCGTTCCGACGATCAGAATCGGTCCCTTCACGAAGTCTTGCGGTGACAACAGAGCGCCCACAGGTAATGAGCCATCGGGTAAAAGCCCGTATGCACCACCTCGTCATTCATGGAGAAAATGAAGACGTTGTGGAAGAAAAGAGACATCAACTTGCGAAGCCCGGGCGCGTCCTTGCAGTTGACGTGGCCCGCTTTGCTGGGTGGCGAAGCATGTTCTTGCGACTGTAGCGACGGCGTCCCGATCAAACAGGCACCGCGTGAGTTGAGTGAGTTAGCCATATTGCCAACGAATTGCAGTTCCTGCTCCGCGGGTATGTGCTCAATCACGTCAACGGCGTACACTCCGTCGAAGTTCTCAGCCAATGGCCCGGCGAACATGTCATGCACTTTGAAAGTAACATTCCATCTGGGATCAGGATCGGCTTGGGCTTGATTGCGCTTGATGAAAACCGGATCGAAATCGGTTGCAACAATCTCCTTCACCTCCTGGCGCACCACGCGCGTGCCAAAAGCATCGGCACAACCCACCTCAAGCACTTTGTTCATTCCGGAAAACATCTTCGCCACAAACTTGTATCGAGCCAGGACGAAGAGCAGCCGCCGTGGATCATCCTGCCAGACCTGACTGCTCATCAGACCAAGATTTGCCAGATGGTTCTCCCGCTCCAGCAGGAACTGGTATTGTTTCTCTTTGGTTGATTCAGACATGGGCTTGTTTCGTTACTCAAAATAGATGAACGACCAGTCGCCGGTGTAGCCGGTTCGCTTGAACCACCACAACCATTCCTCCGGAGTGTAGAAACCTTCGCAAGTGAGTTGCCAATACAACAGATTCACCTTCTCCTCCTCGCTGCGATACGACTCCACACAGATGTAACGATGCTTCCGGCCCACACGTTGTATTTCTTTCAGAGCTTTTTCCAGGTCATAACAATACAGGTTGTGCAGGGCGTTGATCGAGATGACCAAGTCAAAACTGCCGTCGGAAAACGGCAGCGAGTTCGCATGACCCACTTGGAGGAATGGCCGCACCTCCTCCTTGGCATTGGCGATACCATATTCGGAAATGTCCAGGCCATGCACTTCCACTCCGGGCACGGCCTGCGTGAAGTCGTAAAGCAGAAATCCCTTGCCGCAACCCACGTCCAAGATTTTGTCTCCCGGCTTGAGGTCATAGTGCTTGGCCATTGCATCCGCCACCACCCGCCAGCGACCATCATAACGCATGCCGCCGTAGCCCACCTTGCGGTCGCCATCCCAATAGTCCCTGCCCCATTGCTTGGCAAGCTTGGCGGCTTCCGCCTTGGGAAACTCGTTGACTCGCGCAAGGTAATCGCGCCTGGTCTTCTTGTGGATGGCAGAGATAAAATCAACTTCGGGCATACGCCTCAGGGCGCATACTCAAAACGAAAAGAGAGCGGATGGCAATCCTCGGTTTGCATTAACCACCGACGAAGTTGCGTAAAAGCACGAAGGCGGCCGGCAGCAACCTAGGTTGCTTGTGTTTACTGATAGCGCAGGCGGAAGAATCTTGTTTGATTCGTGGCGGCCAACGAAACAACGAAGTTGGAGCCGTTTGTCTGAAGGCCGACCACGACGTTTGACCAACTGCCCGTGGGCACAACGTTGGTGAAAGATTGCAAGCTGAAGTCCGCCGCCCAAGTTGGCCAGGAGAGTTCGACGTTGTTGCCCGAATGCGTGATGCTCAACAGCGGCAGTTCAACCACGGTGACCGTGCCAGCAACAAAGCCAATTCCGATTTCATTGGCATTGGGGTTGGATACCACTTGCGCGATTGGTTGGTCGGCAAAACTCACCGTGTTCGTTCCAACCCCGGCCGCCGTCGGCGCGAGATTGATATTCACGATCTGACGAATTCCGGCAGTAAAAGTGTTGCCGGGGGGCAGTGCCATGGCGATCCCTACTTTTCCTGTGGCGATCTGGCTCGAATTGACGAAGATCGTTGCGCTCGTGGCATTGCTGCCAAGACTAGACCCAGCATAGCTAAACTTTGCCGGATCGAAGCTCACACTAAACTGCAACGCGCTTTCGTCGCCTTGCGATTGAAGATTCACAGGTAATACCAGCATGGAACCCTGAAACCCTGATGGACTCGCCAAACTGACCACGCGGGATCCTGAGGCGGGGCCATTGGTTGCAGGGACTTCTAAAGCCGGCCCGCCGACAACCTGCAAGCCGTCACTCCCGATTGAATAACGCCCGGCCTGGACCCAATCCGTTACTTTGAGTTGGGCGTCGCCTAAAGCCGAGCGCGGGGCACAGTCGGCTCGTTGAAACTCGCCGCTGTTAACCGGCGTCTCGAGTTTCGCAATGAATCGTCCCAACTGGTCCAAGTCAATAGCGGTGATGCTCTGGTTGCCGTTAGTCCGGGGAAAAACATCGCCTTCAAATGCACTCGGTGAAATTGTGACGGTCCCGTTTGAGTAGCTTGCCTGTAGTGACGTGCCATTGATATCCAGAAGCTGGCGATTTACTGGAAGATTGCCAAACGTTATGCCGCTTGCGACTTGCGAGCCCCCAAGCTGAAGTGCCGAATTGAAAAACACTTTAACAGCTTCCTGTGTTCCGGATGAGAAAGTCGTTTGTGCCGGCATGGTTAACGTAAAGCCCAGCCTCCCGCTACCGAGTTGGTTTGTCTGAACGGTGAACGCGGCTCCTGAGGCTCCACTGCCCGGCGCAACCCCTGCGAAACTCAATCGCGTTGTTGTGAAATTGATGCTGAAACTCAAAGAGTTTTCATTGCCGTTGGCTACGAGAAAGACGGGCAAGGCGAACGACTGGCCGGCCATGATATTCGTATTTGAAGCGCGCACGACTGCCGTCAAAGTGAGTATAGCGTTGCTGCTCGTCACCGACCCAGCAAGGTTTGACACAACAACCGAATAGCTGCCAGCTTGGCTCGTTTGAACGTTACTCAACGAAATCGAAGAATTCGTGGCACCGAGGATGTCTGTCCCGTTGAATCGCCACTGGTAGTGCAGAGGTGCGGTGCCGGCAGCGATCACTTGCAAGACGGGTGTGCTTCCCAATGTGTTTGTCTGGCTCGCGGGTTGTCCGAACAGATAGGGTGAAACCGGACCGAAGGGTGGACCTGGGTCGGTACATTTCCCTTTACTCAATGAGCCGTAGATTGCCTGTACCTCCAAGGGCGTCAACGGCCGACTGTAAACGGCCAGATCATCGACCCATCCCCAGAACTCATTCGCGAAATTATCCCCACGCGCTCCGATGGCGGCCGGCGTTGAGAAGGTAAATGCCGTGTTGTAAGTGGGAGCAGAAAATGCAATGCTATCAACAAAAAAGATTACCGCATTCTCCGCCTTTGATACCGCAACGTGATGCCATGCTGTGTCGGTTATGCCACTGGCCACGGACACAAAGCTGATTCCTACCCGGGTTAAGAACAATCCACCAGCATCGTCAATCCCGAACGCATAACCGCCCCCGCCAAAGCCAAAAATCACGGCCGTGGTACCGTCAAGCGTAGCTTCCAAAGGGTCGGCGCGCCGAATCCACGCCTCGATCGTAAAATTCTGTAAATGCAAGTTCGTGGCGTTGCCTAAGAACACAGTTTCATCGTTGCCGTCGAATTGAAACGCCGAACCCACACGACCGGGAGCGTAAGTCGCCCCTAACAAGCTGCCGTTTAGGCTACCCGCTGAATCAACCGTGTTGCTTTCCGCGCGCCACCAACCCGCCAGATTGGCTGGTGGTGCAACACACAGCGCGGGTGCCACAGTGAGGACTGCATTCGAACTGATGGCAAACCCAATGAAGTTCGTTACTCCGACGACATAGATTCCAGCTTGCGCAATCTGGACATTGGTCAACGTCAGAACTGAGTTCGTTGCCCCCGGAATATTGGTTCCTTCATGCCTCCACTGATAATTCAACGGTTGTGTCCCTACCGAGCCGACTTGGAAAGTTATTGTGTCTCCAACGGCAGCTGCTTGGCTTGAGGGTTGCGTCGTGATGCGCGGCCCAAGGCATTTTCCCTCGTCGTCGGCAAGATAAATAGATTGGATTTCTGCGTCAGAAAGCGCGTGATCGTAGAAAGCCAATTCGTCAATCATTCCCCAAAAGCTGTTTGCACTGTTATCTCCGCGCGCACCAATCGCCACATTGCTGGAGAACACAAAAGTCGGATTATACGACCCGGCGAAGTAAGGCAGGCCGTCAACGTAGAAGACAACTAGATCGCCAGATTTCGTCACAGCAACGTGATGCCAGTTCGTATCAACTATTGCAGGCGGTGTAGAAATTGCACTGACTTCCACTTGGGTTAGGAACAACACTCCATCGTCTGCGACGGCAAAACCGTAGCCTCCTCCACCGTAACACAAGAATGCCCCTCCGCCGAAAGTCGAGGAAGCCACCGACGCACTCTCTCGCTTGATCCAAGCCTCGATTGTAAAATCCTGAGATTGGAGGCTTGGCGGGTTACCCAAGGTCACTCTGTCACCGGTCCCATCGAATACAAACGCCAAACCCGCTCGTCCGACACCGTAACCGGCGTTTCCAGCCAAGGTGCCATGGTTAGTCCCACTATCGTCAAGCGTGCTACCTTCCGCCCGCCACCAAGAAACATTCCCAAAGGGGATGGGGGCGCAATCCGAAAGTGCAGGCAGTGCAGAACCTGGCATCACTGAGAGTGCAAGAAGCCAAGTGAAGAAACGCTGCCGAATTATCTGGTGTGATTTCATTGTGCGGCGTGCTTTGAAGGACTCGTATGGTTTTTGGGCGGAGCGATGGATAGTCATCCTAGATGGCGGCTTCTTGCTACGACGTTATACCGATACCGAATAGAGTCAGGCGAACCTGCAAACAAGCAGCTTTGTTCATACATCCTCGATCTCACCTGTTCACCACCACGCAAAATTGATGTCCGGCGCTGGACTGTAGCTCCAAGCCTGATAGCCAGGCGGAAACAGAAAATTCGATACATGACCATCGCCATGCAGAGTTGGGAAAACGGACTTTCCTCTGTCATTGTGCCAAGCGCTCCGCCGGTCGTTCACGTCACGGTCGCCAAACCAGACCCAATCACTCAACACCAGTTTTGTAACTGGCTTCATCGCCATTCGCCAAGCTTTGATCGGTGGGTCCATCGGAAATCCGTTTGACGGATCGTTGTTTCCGCCCACGTGAGCAATCCGGTAACGCGTGTGTGACCATGTCATCAAGTAACTATTGCCCCAGGCTTCGAAACACGGAATGGACACATTATACACCGCATCTCCCTTGTCAGCCGGGCAAAAAAACAGCTTCACGTTGCCGACATAGCGGTTAAGAGGCCGGTTCGTTTCCGCGACTGCTCCACCATGTCCAGCCGGCGGTACGGGTGTACTGGCCTTCTTACCGCCGAACGCCGCCCAAGCAGGATACACGGGATATACCTCGTTGTTATCTCCTACGTACATCTGCAAGGCCATCCCCATCTGACGTTGGTTACTGTAGCAATTGACCCGCCATGCCTTCGACTTCGCCCGGGCAAGCGTGGGCAACAACATGGCGGCCAAGATCGCTATGATGGCAATCACGACCAGCAGCTCGATCAATGTGAAAGCTCTTTTCAATTCCCCAACCTTACGCTTTGATCTTACGCTGCCGCCCACCCAAGTCAATCCCTGCCGCCACTCGAAATCACTCCCATTCCTAATCCGGCCTTAAACAGCAGCCTTCCGTGAGAAGGCAATAGGAATCAAACCGAGGTCGAGACTTCATAGCCATGGACAGTGAATCTATGTCCTGCCCAGCCGTAATCGCCTCCATCGCTAAAATCCACCCGATACTTTTCGGCCAATTCTCGCCATGCTCTTCTTTCTCCGAGTTGATTTGAAGCTCGATTGCAATTCCAGTCGTCAAAGAGCAATGCTGCTCCTTCGCTGACCATACGACGGCTGAATAGTGGGTCGAGGACATCAATCGTGGATTGGTAAAGATCGCTATCCACGTGAATCAGGCCGAATTTCTTTCCATCGGGCAGCTTCTTGATCGTATCCTTAAACCATCCTTCGTGGATAAATATTCGATTGTCGGCGAGATGGCGTCTGCACTTTATTCGAAGGGCGGATGGACCGATTCCCTTAAGCGTGCCGGCCGACCAGACTCCTGCTTTGACGTGAAAGGAAGTCTTGTCGAGTTGGCTTGTCGCTTCCGGCATACCCTCAAAGCTGTCAAAAAGATGGAGTTCGCCGTCGTGGCGAAATGAAGCCATTGCCGCAGCCAGCACATTAGCGGTGCGTCCGGTCATGGTCCCAAACTCGACCACGTCTCCTTCAACTGCCGCACCCCACACGTACTCCATAGCAAACAGCAACGCGTCGGCAATGGCTTGATTATTGCGGACCTCTGGGCCGTATCGAATTCGTTCGTGTAGCGAGATCCGCTTTTTGAACTCCGGGACGGTTCGCAGCGGATCCTTCCAAAAGCGACGCTCAAAATCCCCACTCAAGCGCAGGAAGTTAATGATGTTGACCAAGAACCCAGGCGTTGAAGGCCGGCGTTCGTAATCTCGGAGTCTGCTCGCAATCCTAGCGGAGAGACTAGGTGCGGGCGGGCGTTCTTTTTCAGTCATACTTCAGATCTACTGTCCGTAATCCTGCTGCGAAACCATGTGCTCAAATTCGCGAACTCGCGCAGACGTGTACATCAACTGGGGATTCAGGCAAAGTGAAAGTTTGCCCACTGCATGCGGCTGGGTGAAGCAGAATGCCCTTCTGGCCACCACGCTCTAACACTCCTGAAGCTTAATTACTGGCGGTATAACCTGTAGAATCTGGCTCCCGCGCCCAGCGGCAGCGTGATTTCATGCAGGCCATTGCTGGTCACGATGCTCCCGGGGAGATTCGTCCAACTGCCGG
>CAZYYS010000284.1:0-7788 GCA_964651015.1 uncultured Verrucomicrobiota bacterium | reverse complement strand
CCGGCAGTCCGGACTCGACGGCTTCCTGAAGTTGAATGGATTGCTCTATGGCAATAAGTGCGCCGATGCGCACATCCGCCAGACGCTCGCAGGTCTGGATAATGACCTCGATGTTTTCGCGCTGTTCGTGCGCGGTGGCGAAAAGCGGTAGGTTGCCCAACTCGCCGAGCATTCGGCGCAGTTCCGGCTGAAAAATAATCATCGCGCCCAGAACAATGAAGACTGATGCGTTGCCCAAAAGCCATCGCAGCACTTTCAGATCAAGCACCGCCGTAACCAGCGCCAGCGCGATGAGCAACACGGCAAACCCAATGACCACCGGCCAGCCGCGGGTGCCGCGGACAAACCGCGTGGCAAAATAAATCCCGACCGCGAGGATAAGAACTTCCAAGAGGGAGGCCGGTCGCAAAATGCTCTGGACGATTTGCCACATTATTTTTTTCTTTGAGCCCCGATTGCTTCAGTCATACGCACGGCCTGGACGGTTTCCGCCACATCATGTGCGCGGATGATTTGTGCGCCAGCCTCGACAGCCAGACTTGCGCACGCCAGCGATCCCGGCAGGCGCGCGTCTGCCCCGGCTCCCAGAAGTTTTCCGATGAACGACTTGCGGGAGACTCCGACGAGCAATGGTCGCTTCAGCTTTGTAAAACTCCCCAGCCCCGCGAGCAACTGCAAATTGTGCTCCAAAGTTTTTCCAAAACCGATTCCCACATCCAAAATTACCTGCTCCCGATCAACGCCGGACGCCGTCAACCGCTCTAATCGTTCGTCAAAGAATTCGCCCACTTCGCGCACAACGTCCCGATAGGTTGGATTGGTCTGCATGGTTTGCGGCGTTCCTTGCATGTGCATGCATACGTAACCGGCCCGAGCTTCAGCCACGAGCCGCCACATTGCATCATCTTCGCGGTTGGCCGCCACGTCATTCACGATGCTGGCGCCAGCCTGGAGAGCCGCCACCGCAACCGATGGCTTGACCGTATCGATTGAAATGGGGACTGCGATCAGCTTGGCCAGTTGTTCGATAACCGGAAGCACTCGCCGTTGCTCCTCGGCTTCGCTGACCGGAGTTGCGTTTGGGCGCGTTGATTCGCCACCGACATCGATGATGTCTGCCCCCAGGTCCACCAGTTTCACCGCATGAGCCACCGCCAGCGCCGGATTAAGATACCGTCCGCCGTCGGAAAATGAATCAGGCGTTACGTTCACTACTCCCATAACCAACGCCGGACGCGGAAACCGGAATTCAAACTGGTGCGCGCGCAAAATCATCCGATTCTAATTGGTCTTGATTGTTTTTGCTTTAACGCTGCCGCCGTGACCGGATAATCATTAACATTGTTGCCTGATTATGAACACATTCAAATATCCCATCAACCCCGGCTCTTGGATTGGCCGCGACATGCTCGCCGCTCTTGTTATTGCAGCCATCGCGGGAACATCGACGGTTTGTGCGCCCGCGGCAGAACCTGCGGAAAAGGCACCTACCGCCAGAACCGTTCCGCCGGACGACGGCAAGTTGCGCATCATCTGTTTTGGCGCGCATCCAGATGATTGCGAACTGCAAGCCAGCGGTGTCGGCGCAATGTGGTCCCGCAAGGGCCATCACGTGAAGTTTGTTTCGGTGACCAATGGCGACATCGGACATTGGCGTGAGGCCGGCGGCCCACTGGCGTTGCGCCGTAAGCGGGAAGTCGAACAGGCGGACGGGATGCTTGGCGTTTACAGTGAGGTGCTGGATATTCACGATGGCGAACTGGAACCGACGCTGGAGAATCGCAAAAAAATCACGCGACTCATCCGCGAATGGCAGGCGGACATTGTGATCGCTCCCCGCCCCAATGACTACCATCCCGACCACCGCTACACCGGCGTGTTGGTGCAGGACGCAGCTTACATGGTCACCGTGCCGTTCATCGTTCCAGAAGTTTCGCCGCTAAAAAAGAATCCCGTCTTCCTTTACTACACCGACCGTTTCCAGAAACCGACGCCGTCACAGCCGGATATTGCGATCTCGATTGATTCGGTGATCGAAAAGAAACTCGACGCGCTTGCGGTGATGGAGTCGCAGTTCCTTGAGGGCGGCGCAAACGGGAACGAAGGCTTGATTCCGAAAACTCCCGAAGAGCGGGTGAAGCGCGTTCAGGCAGTCCGCAACGGATTTGATAGTCGCGACAAGGCGCAGGCCGACCGTTTTCGTGACAAGCTCATCGAGTGGTATGGCGCGGATGTCGGCAGCAAAGTCAAATACGCCGAGGCGTTTGAAATCTGTGAATACGGCCGGCGTCCTGACAAAACGGAACTAAAGCGTTTGTTTCCATTTTTCGGGGAATGAACCAAAAACCAGGCAGCCTCGTTGTGCTAATACAGTCTCCTCGCCTATGCGCTGGGGGTTCACGCGTATTCACCGCCTGACTCGCTTTTAGGCCAAAGCGAGTTTTGAATCTGCTCGCGTCGCTTCGTCGTGCAATTTGACGACTTCCAGAATATCAGGGTGAGTTTGGGTGTTGTCATAAGTGGCAACGAATCGCACGTCGCAAAATCCTCGCATGCAGAAGCGTATTTCTTCTCCCACTGTTGGAAGCACGATTCAGCTTTGGCATTCAACCACGGCCAGCGCGATGGTGGCTTCTCGACACCACAGCGCCAAGGTTTGTGGGTCAAACGTGCGCGAAAACATTTTTGCGTCCGGCATAATCGACGGTACAATGGGTCCGAAGCCACCGCATCAAATACGGCTTCCGTGGCGGCGGCATCAGGGTCGAACAGCGCGTGTGTCGCCAGAGCCGCAATCCGGCGCGTGTCCGGTAAACCCGCCAACCTCAGCCCGGGTTTTTCTGAGACCACGCTTCAACCTGCGCCAGCGACTCGGTATGGGCGCCGTTTGGAACGGGCGCAGATTTCTTGCTGAAGAGTTTACGGCTTCGACGTGACCCGGACGCACCAAGAATTAGAACGGTCCCAAAACAAGTTTCCGGAAAGGAAGGGCGGCAGTCCTCTGCGCGCCGTTTTCTGACTGACCAGCAGCGGCGCGCACGGAGTGACGCGCCCTGTCATCATCGGCTTCCAGAAATTAATTTCGGCAATCGGTCTGGCAACGTGGCGGAACCGGCTTAACTTGTAGGCGGAATGGAAATCTCTGAAACAATTTATTGTCCGTTTTGCGGCCAGCGCTGTGAACTGGTCATTGATACCAGTATCGCTTCACAACGCTTTACGACTGATTGCGAAGTGTGCTGTCGTCCGTTCGAAGTCGTCGCCGAGTGTGAACCGGGCGAAATTCTGAGCTTGGAGGTCAGCGGGAATTAGGCCAGCATCCGCCCGTGGAATTATGAGCCCAAACACCATTCTTTGGATTTACATCGTGCTGCTGGTTGCAGGCGGCGCGGTTGGCTACCTCAAAGCCGGCAGCAAGGCCTCGATCATCGCCTCCACTGCCTTCGCTGCTGCGCTGGCGCTTTGTGCCATTGGCATTATTACTCAACCACACGTTGCCGACATCATTCTGGCGGTGCTCTTGATATTTTTTGGAATGCGCTTCGCCAAGGCGAAAAAGTTCATGCCCAACGCACTGATGTTGATTCTAACTGTTGCTGCACTCGCGCTCAGACATCTGAAGTTCTAACCACCACCTCTGGGCGCGTTTCCAAGGCGCCGTCGCACTTCCGCAGTGCAAACGTCCCTTCCCATCTGGCAAATCCATTCTGAGATTGTCGGCACGCTGCGCGCCGGCCACCGACTGGTTTTGGTCGCGCCGACTGGTTCAGGCAAAACGACCCAGGTGCCGCAGATGCTTCTCGACGCCGGACTGGCCGGCCAGAGGAAAATCGTCGTGCTGCAACCGCGCCGCGTTGCCGCGCGAACTGTCGCGGCTCGCGTCGCATGGGAACGAGGCGGCAAACTCGGCGAAGAGGTCGGCTACCAAATCCGCTTCGACGATCAGACCAGCCTCGGTACGCGCATCTGCTTTGTCACTGAGGGAATTCTGCTTCGGTGGCTGCAGGACGACCGGGCCCTGTCGGACGTTGGCATCATACTCTTTGACGAGTTTCACGAACGAAATCTGTTGAGCGACGTCGCATTGGCGTTGGTCAAAAAACTTCAGGAGACACAGCGGCCCGATTTGAAAATGGCTGTCATGTCCGCCACGCTCGATGCCGAACCGGTAGCGGAATATTTGGACGAATGTCCGATTCTCATTTCTGAAGGCCAAAGTTTCCCCGTCGAGGTTCGTTATCTCGATCACCACGATGAGCGCCCCATCACGGAACAGGCCGCCGACGCCGTTGAACGCATCGTCAACTCTGGCGACCCGGGCGATATCCTCGTGTTCATGCCGGGCATGGGTGAGATTAATGCCACAATCAACGCGCTCCGCGCGGCGCGTACTCATGAACGCCTCGCGCTGATTCCACTTCACGGCGATTTACCGCCGGAGGATCAGGACGTCGCCTTTGCGCCCAATCCCCTTCGTAAAATCGTGGTTGCAACCAACGTCGCGGAAACCTCCGTGACCATCGACGGCATCCGTCATGTCGTGGACAGCGGCGTTGCGCGTATAGCGCGTTACGATTCGGAGCGCGGCATCGGCACGTTGCTTATTGAGGAAATCAGTCGCGCTTCCGCGGACCAACGCAAAGGTCGCGCTGGCCGCACGGCGCCGGGCACGTGTCACCGGCTTTGGACGGAGAGTGGCCATTTGAACCGGCCAGAACGCAACACGCCGGAAATCCAGCGCAGCGATCTGGCCGAAGTCGTTTTGCTCCTCCACTCGCTCGGCATCCGCAAAGCGAATGAATTTGATTGGCTCGACAAACCTGATCCGCAAGCGGTCGAACGGGCGGAGAAACTTCTGCAAACGCTGGGTGCGCTAGATTTAGTAGCCGCCGACGTAAGTCGGCGGAAAGGGCACGAACTTCACCCGCGCTCTCACGAGCGCGGCTACGATGCGGCGGGCGACCTCACACCAATTGGCCGGCGAATGTTGAAGCTGCCGATGCATCCGCGTTACTCGCGCATGTTGATCGAAGCCTCGCAACGCGGCTGTGTCCCGGCGGCAGCGCTTTGCGCTGCGCTGGTCAGCGGACGCGATTTGCTGATGCGAGTGGGTCGCGACGACAAACACATCACCGAGGCGCGGGAACTATTCGAGGCCAGCGCCGAATCGGATTTCTACACGCTGATGCGGGCCTATCAGTTTGCGAAGAAAAACAATTTCAGCATTGAGGCTTGTCGCCGCTTCGGTATTCACGCGCAAACCGCGCGGCTGATCGAGCAGACGTATCAGCAGATTTTGCAGATAGCGGAGAGGCAGTTTCTCCGGAAGGACGAGGATGGAGAATTGAAGATAGAAGATGGTGCACGAAGTCCATCCTCCATCCTCCATCCTCCACCTTCCGATGATGGTTTACTCCGCTGCCTGATGGCTGGATTCATCGATCAACTCTGCATTCGCCGCAGCCAGGGGACACTGGAATGTGATTTGACCGAAGGCCGGCACGGCACTCTGATGCGAGAGAGCGTAGTGCAGAACGCCACTTTGTTTGTGGCAGCAACGATCCGGGAAGTTGCGTCGCGCACCTCGGAGAACCTCACGCTCCTCGGCCTGGCGAGCGCCGTGAAGCGCGAGTGGATCGAAGAAATGTTCCCGCAACACCTCTCGTCACAAGTTGAACACCTGTTTGATCGGACGCACAAACGGGTCGCGGCTGTGAAGTTGGTGCGCTTTCAAGACCTGGTTATCCACCATGAACATCAACGCGACGTTGAACCGCAGGCTTCGGGACGTTGCCTGGCCGAGGCGTATCGAAAAAGCTATTTTGAGCTGCCGCTGTTCAACCATGATGTGAAGCAACTCATGGCGCGGGTGAACTTGGTTTGCGCGGTCTCGCCGGAACTGGATTTCCCGCCATTCGATGACGGGGCGATTCTCGAGTGTTTATCCAAGGCATTCGATGGCTTGACGCTGGTGAAGGAGGCGCAGGCCACGCCGCTGCGCGATGTCTTCCGAGAACACCTCGCCAAGGAACAGCTCGGTTGGCTCGATGAATTGGCGCCGTTGGCAATTCCGTGGCCGGACGGGAAGAAAATCAAATTACTCTACGCCGAAGACACGCGTGACGAGGACAACGAGCCAAATTCACCGGAAATTCAGGTGAAACTGCACGAATGTTTTCAATTGAAGCAACACCCGCACATTTGCGAAGGGAAACTACCGGTGAAACTCTGGCTCTGTGCGCCAGACGGCAAACGGCTTGAGTCCACATTCAACTGGCCCGCATTCAAAGCAAACAGTTATCCGAAACTGAAATCCGCTTTGCAGAAAAAATATCCAAGCGTTGTGTGGTTGTAGCAAAGTGCTTCAAGTTCTATGAATCATGAACCTTCATGGCGAGGGATCATTGGTTCCTCTCGCTCGGTGCGTTGTATGGTTGGGGCACTTCCTGACTGCCAGTAACGTTAGGGCTGGCCCAATACTAATAACATAGGCAAACGGAAAGACCAGCATGCACCGAGTTTCTTGACGGCTTTTTCATGCGCGTGTAAACGCTACGGTAACTCCTCAATCGTGATGTCTTTATACCACGCTTCGACTTTGCCGCCGCCGTGGACCTGACAGCCAATCCGCCCGTACTGCGGGATCGAATCTTCCGGCTCGGTGTAATCGACGGTTTGCAGACCGTTGATGAATGCCCGAATTTGTTTGCCTTCGCAGCGGATCACGTATTCGTTCCAATCGTTCAACTTCAAAACCTTGTTCACCTCGTTGATATCGGATTTGGCGACGACCTTGTTACGACGTGATTCGTCATAGATACAGCCCCACCATTCCGGCCCGCCGATGTCCAACTGGTAGCCCTTCATCTCATTCGGCGGATTCGTCGTGCGTTCGCTGCGCACCTGCACGCCGCCATTGATGAAGCCTTCGCTGCCGGTCAACTTGAACTTCAGCCGCAGCACGAAATTCGTGTAGCGGCGGGTCGTCGCAACGAACTCGTTGCGCGGCACGGTCGTTTTGAGCGAGCCGCCCACGAACGCGCCGTCCTTAATGCGCCAGGTTATGTTTGTGTCGCCGTCCCAGCCCGTGAACGTTTTGCCGTCAAAGATTTTTACCGGCCCGGTATGCCGAACGGTCGAACAAGACAGTGTCGAAAGTGCAACGAGCAGGAGGGCGAGCAGGATTTTCATAATCTGAATCGTGGTATTTGCCGCGAGCTATATCCGGCAGGCGCAAATCTGTCGAGTCTGGAATGATTCCGGAATAGGATTTACAGGGGAGAATGGAGGTAACGGAGCGGGCGGCAAAACATGGTATGGGCGTCTGTTCCGGTACTTCTTGTGCCTCTGCTTCCTCTGTTTCCTTCTGTGAATCGACTTCGTGGTTCGGGTTTAACCCACCACTTCGACGATCGCCTCGGTACCGCTGTGGCCGATGATTCTGACCTTTTGACCTTTAGCGATCATGTCGCCCTGCGAGATCACGTCGATGATCTCATCGCCGAACTGCGCTTTGCCACCTGGACGCAACGCTGAAATCGCTGTGCCGATTTGCCCGATGCGTGAAGCCTGTTTCTGCTCCAGCATGGTAATCGAACCAACACCGCTCGCCGACTGGGACACCAGCAATCGATAAACAGGCGTTTTCGGTAGAATCCGGCTCAGCGCAAGCACCGCCACCAACGATCCCACGAGGGCGATAAGCAGGTCTTGCAACGGCACTTTCAACTGCGGCAATGTTGGTATGCTGGGCATGCCGGGGTAAACATCGACCATCGCCATCACCAG
>CAZYYS010000283.1:0-7788 GCA_964651015.1 uncultured Verrucomicrobiota bacterium | reverse complement strand
AATTGCCGGCCTCGCTCAGTACGAGTTACCTGCGTGTAAGCTGGCTTGGTCCAAAGTGCAATTGGATTGTCCAGCAGTGGGCGCAGACTCTGGCCCGCCAGATTTTTCGGCGCGGGCAAATTGCAGAGATCAGCCAGCGTCGGATACAGGTCCAGCAATTCGACTGTGCGCCCACTGCCTTTGCCTTTTACCTTCTGATTGGGTGTGGCGATGATCATCGGCACACGCGCTGATTCTTCAAATAGACTCATCTTCATCCATTGACCATGTTCACCCAGCAGGTAACCGTGGTCGCTCCAGAACACGACGATGGTATTCGCCGACAAATTCAAACGGTCGAGTGCATCGAGCAATTTACCGACTTGCACGTCCATGAACGTAATCGCAGCAAAATAGGCCTGAATGGCTTCACGTTGTTGGTGCGCGGTTGTCCCCCAGTTTGACGGTTTGGTGAATGGCGCAACCGGCGGAACGTCATCAAGATCATTGGGTAAGTCCTGCGCCAGGGTGATTTTTTCCAGTGGATACATGTCGAAATACTTCTTCGGCGCAATATAGGGACAATGGGGACGGTAGAAACCGACCGCCAGAAAGAACGGCTTGTCTTTGTGTTGCTCCAACAAACGGGTCGCCGCTAACGCTCCCTTGCCGTCAGTCTGCTCCTCATCAGCACCGTCCGCCGCCAGAAACGACATCGAACTGCCGAGGCCGCGTTTGGGAGTGTAGTTGATGATCTTCGCTTCCTCATCTTTGTCGCGGCCGCGCGGGTTCACAACTTCATCCCATGATTTTGGATCGTCCAGCCCATCGGTGCCGATTTGGCCGGGCACACCATAGTGAAACATTTTCCCGACGCGGGCCACGAAGTAACCGTGTTGACGGAACAGTTGCGGCAAGGCGACGACATCCGGGAGCGTTGATTTGCGGAAATTAACTTGGTTATCAAGGACGTGCGTCGTGTCAGGCCGCAACCCCGTGAGCAACGAAGCTCGGCTCGGACTGCATAGTGGAAACTGGCAATAGGCACGATCAAATCTAGTGCCGCGTGCAGCAAGCCGGTCTATGTTTGGCGTTTTCACCACTGGATGGCCGTAGCAACCGAGCGCATTGTTCAGGTCGTCGGCCGCGATAAAGAGAACATTCGGCCTGTGGGACGGCGATTGGGCAGGTTCAGTCGCTGCAAGCTTCGGAGCGACGAGGTAGAAGCACATCAAGCTGAGAGAAAACCTATTGTTCATGCTTAACAGAGTAACGGGCGTAAGAGATCTGCGAAAGAAAGAAAAAAGCATTACACGGCGCACGCACCCCGTTTGCCGAACAAATAATAGCCCCGCCATGTTCCTGACTCCTGCTCGACAAATCTGAAACTCAGAAATAATTTTCAGACAATGAAGAGAATCCAACGCAGAACTTAACTGTGGTGCGCTGTTAGAACACACCAACTGTTATGGATGCACTAATACGTGTCCTTTCTCTGGCCGCAGGCGTATTTCTATTCGTCATCATGAGGGCCGCGTGTAGGCGTTGCGTCGCGCACAAGCAACAGCCATCATTTTGGTTCGCCGTTGGCACAGCCGTGAGTGTAGCAATGCTGGTAATACCCGTTCTCTATGGCATGGATCTTTTCACCAGCAGCTTCTGGACTGACGACAGAATGTCTTTGCTGGCTGTTATGGCATTTGGGCTCTCTTCCATCATCACTCTCATTCCCTGCGTTGGCATGGTTATGTTTTACCGGAAGACCGAGGAGTGATTGACACAGTGCGGTACAATCCGGGTTCCTCGGTCAAGCATTGCGTGAGCGGTATCACTGCAGTTTGCTAATCGGGAAACAGCTTACCTTCCTATTCTTGCGCCAGCATCGTAATTGGGGTTGGGATTCATCATCTGAGCTTTCACATCACGGCGCCACGCATCGAGTTTCATTTCCAACTGGAGAGCTTTGTCAGGCATTTTGTCCGCCAGGTTATTTTTCTCGCCGATGTCCTGCTTGAGATCGTAAAGCTCCAAGTGCCCGTCCTCATAAAACTCAATCAGCTTGTAGTCGCCCTGACGGATGATACCGCCCGGCTTGCCGCCTTGCGGAGCATAGTGCGGATAATGCCAGTAAAGCGCATCGCGTTTGAAGTCGCCAGTCTGCTTGAGCAACGGCACAAGACTGACGCCATCGATAGGTTGCGTGGATTTGATGCCGGCGATTTCGAGAATGGTCGGAAAAAAATCGATACTGCAAACCGGCACGTCGCAAACGCTGCCGCCGGGCCTGATGCCGCCGGGCCAGCGGACGATCAGCGGCACGCGAATGCCGCCTTCATACAAATGGCCTTTGCCTTCGCGTAACGGCGAGTTGGAGGTTGCTGGCGTGTTCGGTCCTTCCTTGAGCGACAGGCCGCCGTTATCCGAGGTAAAAACAATAACGGTATTCTGAGTCAATTTGAATTCATCCAATTTGTTCAACAAACGACCGACACTTTCGTCAACGCTCCGAATCATTGCGGCGTAGATCGCGTTCGTGTGAAGCTGGCCGGGCCGAGCGCCGGCTTGAAATGTGGCGACCAATTCAGGTTTCGCGGTTAGGGGGATGTGGACTGCATAATGAGGCAAATAGAGAAAGAACGGTTTGTCATGGTTTTGCTCGATGAACTTTTCCGCTTCAGCGGTCAACCGATCAGTGAGGTATTCTCCCGGCTCACCTTGTTCGAGCTTCGGCATGCTGCGATTTGGATTGCGATAAGGGAAAAAATAACTTGCCGGTGAGCCCGAATCACTCCCGGCCACGTTAAGATCGAAACCCTGATCCTCTGGCCCAAAACCTTTGCCGCCGACGTGCCATTTGCCAATGCTGGCCGACACGTAGCCCGCTGGCTTCAACGCCTCCGCCAAGGTCACTTCACCTTGTGGAACTTGTTGGAGAAATGCCGGCCGCAACAATCGTTGCGATGGGCTGTCGCCGCGACCGGGAATCCAATCTGTCAGGTGTAGTCGCGCCGGATATTTGCCGGTCAAAATACTGGCGCGCGTCGGCGAACAAACCGGGCAGGCGGCATAGGCGCTGGTAAACTTCATTCCACCCGCGGCCAAACGGTCGATGTTCGGCGTCTGGTAGAACTTGCTCCCGAAACAACCAAGATCTGTCCAGCCGAGATCGTCGATCAGAATGAAGACGAAGTTGGGCTTCGACAGTTGGTTCACCTCAGCCGCCTTGGCTGAGAGCAACAGTGAAACCGCACATGCAATTGCCAGCATCAGAAGGCGGGCAATGGTGAATTGGAACCACGAGCGAACCTCCTGTTTAATAAGGTGGCGGCCTTGCTTGATTGGCTCAAATCTTACTTGGTGCCGGCTTGCTTTAACCACTGCGTTCACTGGTTCCGCTCCTTGCCACCTGATCTGTTCTGTTCAGCGAGCCGGACTTGCTCGTTCATCTCATCATACAAAGCCTTCAATCGCTTCACGACCTCCGGATGTTGAGCAGCTACGTCGTGCTGCTCGGCAGGATCGGTTTCCAGATTGAACAACGACATCGCCTTGGTTTCGCCGCCAGTCAAGACGCCGGGATACTCGCTGGGATGCGCCTGCTCGGACGGCGCGAGGATGGTGACGCCGTCCGGGGCTCGTTGGTCAATCCATTTCTCGCCCGGCTTCATCGTTCTTGGCTTTGGTGCGATGACGTGCAACTTCCATGGTCCGCTGCGAATCGTGTAAAGCTTCGCACCCTGCATCGCGAACAGCGCGTCGTGCGGACTCTTGCCGTCCGACGTGAGCAATGGAAGGATATTTTTGCCGTCGATAACGCGGTCACTCGGAGCGGGAATGCCGGCAGCAGTCAATGCTGTCGCAAAGATGTCCATCATGATGGCTGGCTCCTGGCTCACGTGGCCCGCCGGGATTTTTCCCGGCCAACAAACGATCAGCGGCACGCGGATGCCGCCTTCCCACGTGTTGCCTTTCATGCCGCGTAACCCGCCGGTGCTCCCACCGTACCACGGACCGTTATCACTGGAAAAGAATACCAGTGTGTTTTCATCCAGACCGAGTTCCTTGAGTTTGCCGAGAACTTTGCCGACACACCAATCAAGTTCCGCCACCGCGTCGCCGTAAAGTCCGCCGCCACTCTTTTTGTAAAATTCCTCGGACGCGGCCAGCGGCTTGTGCGGCATTACACCGGGAAGAAAAATGAAAAACGGTTTCGCGCGATTCTGTTCAATGAAAGCGAGCGCACGTTCGGTGTAACGTTTGGTGAGCGTCGCCTGAACGACAGGGTATTCGACGATCTTTTCCCCGTCGAGCAACTGCACCGGTCGCATGTCGTTGCTGTAAAGAATCCCAAGGTATTCGTCGAATCCGTGGCGGGTCGGATAGAATTCCGGCTTGTGGCCGAGATGCCACTTCCCGATGCAGATAGTTTTGTAGCCAGCCTGCTGGAATACTTGCCCCAGCGTAATTTCGGAGGCCGGAATGCCAACATTATTGACTCCGGAGTCGGGTGACGGGTTGGTTGTGAGGCCGCTGCGGAATTGATACCGCCCGGTCAACAAGGCAGCCCGCGACGGTGCGCAGTAGGGGCAGGTGCTGTAGAATTGAGTCAGCCGAGCGCCTTCCTGCGCCATGCGGTCCAGGTTGGGCGTCTTGAATCGTTTGTTGCCGTAACAACCGAGATCACCATATCCGAGATCATCGGCAAAAATGACGATCACGTTTGGTTTGGCTGCAACGGCGAGTGTAGCTCCCTCCCCACCAAAGAACACCGCCGAAAGAAGCGATGCAATTGCAACCAGTTCAACCCGTCGTGAACGGCGTTTTGGCTTCATGGCCTCCGCTACCGCTCAACTGGTTTGCCAGCTTCTTCCCACGCCGTAAGACCGCCTTCGAGATGGTAAATCGTCTTGAATTGATCCGCCTTCATCAAGTCTCGCGTCTTCGCGCTACGTCTTCCCGCGGCGCAGTGAACGAGGTACGTTTGATTCTTATCCAGCCCATTGAGTTTTTTCTCAAAGTCGGGGCCGTGAAAATCCAGATTCGTCGCGCCAGCAATATGCCCGGCGGCAAATTCTTCCGGCGTGCGGACGTCGAGCACAACGACTTTCTTGTTTTCCTTCAGAAGCTTCTCGGCTTGGTTGGCATCGATGTTCTTGACGGTAGATTTCGCATCACTCGGCTTTTCGGAAACGCTATTGTCGCCTTGTGCGCGAGCTTTGGTGAAAACGAGCAGCACCGTTGCAGCACAGATGAAAATCAGCAAGTGTTTCATAGGCAATGATGGTTTTGTTTTCGCATCATTTGCCAATCGCCATGCTCCGTCAAAGGAAAACTCCTGGCGGTCGCGAATTAAATTCGCCAATTGGACTTGATATGCATTGCGCTCGCTCGCTATTGTCTGCGCGCTTAACGATTATTTTATGGCTGACATTGCGAACAAATATCCTGACAACGTGGCCGGCAAGTATTACGTCGATAACCAATGCATCGACTGCGACCTGTGCCGCGAAACGGCACCCGCCAATTTCACGCGCAGCGAAGACGGCGGTTATTCCTACGTTTACAAACAAGCGGCCACGCCGGAAGAGGAAGAGCTTTGCAAGCAAGCGATGGAAGGCTGCCCGGTTGAGGCCATTGGCAACAACGGAGAAGGCGCAGCTTAAAAAGATTTGTTAAGTACAGACAAGTTTACCTGCGGCGCTAACCTTCTCGGACAGCAAACTTTTCTGCATAGCTTCAACAAGACAAAGCACACTGCGTCGCCGTCAAAGTGGTAAGGCTGGCATCAATCGGAGTAGCCTCGTTTTCTTCACCGACCGAATGAAGTTGTTACGACTGCGTGTGACCAAGATTACCCCGACGCAGCGTGCGAATGATTCTTTTTTGAATCGGCCTGCAACGTGGCCACCAAAGGATTTACATAGTTCACCAGCATGTTGAAATCTCATCGCCAGTGCCAGGGGATTATGGTAATGATGCTCCATGCCCTCACCAGTGGAGCAACCGAGTCCGGCGTCAGCTATCGGACATTGGTTTACCACCACGCATTGGAGTGTGGTGCAGGCGGCACGTCTCAAGGACTCGGCGCACTCCCTTGCTGCGCTCGAGAACTTGTGCCGCCAATATTGGCCGCCCGTTTATGCATTCGTCCGCCGGTGTGGGCATGGACCGGACGACGCCCAGGACCTGACGCAGGAATTCTTTGCGCGGTTGCTGGAGAAGAACTTTGTGGAGTCCGCCGACCCAGCGAAGGGCCGCTTCCGCACGTTTCTGCTCACCGCCGTTACGCGCTTTCTCGCCAATGAGCGGGAGCGTGCTCAGGCGCAGAAGCGTGGCGGAGGTTGCCTCCATTTTTCCCTGGCTGCCCCGGAGGAGGAAGAGCGCCGCCACGGTGAACCGGCGCACACAGCCACGCCGGAGACCATTTTCGAGCGGCGCTGGGCGGAGGCTCTCCTGGAAACGGTGCTGGCCCGGTTGCGACACGAATATGAAAGCAGCGGCGAGCGTGAACGGTTCGAAATCCTCAAGCCATTCCTTGCCGGTGAAAAGCAACCCAAGGCCGGCGCCCAGCTTGCGTCGCAACTCGGGATAACGGAATCCTCGGCCTATTCCGCCGTCCACCGGCTGCGCAAACGGTATGGTGAATTGCTGCGCGAGGAAATCGCCCACACCGTCAACCGGCCCGAAGAGATTGAAGAAGAACTGAGGCATTTGCTCGTGGTAATGAGCCGGTAGCTCCGGTTTCAATCCGCCGGGCAATGTGACGAGCAAGATTCTGCAGGTTCTCCTGAAGAAGTGATTGTTGCGAACAAACTGAATCATGGCTGCTTGTCCTGAATGCGGTGACGCGCTGCCGGTAGGTGCGCTGGAAGGATTGTGCTCCCGGTGTCTCTTGGAGCAAGGGTTGCGCATCGTTTCCCATTCAAACCCGAGCGCCCCGCCGCGCGGGGCCGCGAACGCCGTCCGCGAATTCGGGGACTACGAATTGCTGGAGGAGATCGCTCGCGGCGGCATGGGCGTCGTGTATCGGGCGCGTCAAAAAAGTCTCGACCGCATCGTCGCGGTGAAACTGCTCCTTCTCGGCGCACGCGCCGATCCGGACTTCGTGAAACGCCTGCGCGGCGAAGCCACGGTCGCCGCCGGCTTGCATCATCCGAACATCGTCGCCATCCACGAAGTTGGCGTGCAACAGGACGAGCATTACCTCGTCATGGATTACGTTGCCGGGCCCAACCTCGCGCAGTTCGTGAAAGGGAACCCGCTGCCACCGCGTCGGGCGGCGCAGTATTTGAAGCCTATTGCCGAGGCGATCCACTACGCCCACGAGCGTGGCGTGCTGCATCGTGATTTGAAGCCATCGAACGTGCTGATTGATCCGGACGATCAACCGCGTGTGACGGACTTCGGTTTGGCTCGGCGACTTGAGGGTGAATCAAGCCTAACCGCAAGTGGCCAGGTGATTGGCTCGCCGAGTTATATGCCGCCGGAACAGGCGTCGGCGACGCGCCACCGAGTTGGCCGCCGCAGCGATGTCTATTCGCTCGGCGCGATGCTGTATCACACGCTCACGGGTCGGCCGCCGTTTGTGGGAGAAGAATTGAGCCAGACCTTGGATCAAGTGCTCAATCGCGATCCCATTTCGCCACGACTGTTGAACACCGCCGTGCCGCGTGACTTGGAAACGATTTGCCTGAAGTGTCTGGAGAAGGAGCCGTTCCGGCGCTACGGAACGGCGAGTGAACTGGCCGATGAACTCGGGCGATTCCTTCGCCACGAGCCGATTCGCGCCCGACCGGTGGGCGCGCCGGA
>CAZYYS010000282.1:0-7816 GCA_964651015.1 uncultured Verrucomicrobiota bacterium | reverse complement strand
CGCCCGTCCGGTTCGGAGGGAGGGGTGGCGCCAACACGCCATCCCTACCCCTATCGTTTCGGATGCGACTCCGCCGCGCCATGGCTCTGCCCGTTGGACTTGCACTCTTGACCTGGCCAATCATTGCGGCGGAGGTGACAATAACGTTGCCGCCGGAGAGCAACCGCCTCAAACCCGGCCCCGGCTCGGAAATCGCCGCCGCTCAATGCATCATTTGCCATTCGGCGGACTATATTTCCACGCAACCACCCATGCCGCGCGCTTTTTGGAAGGCAGGTGTGCAAAAGATGCAGAAGATTTATGGCGCGCCAATTCCCGATGGGGATGTGGACCGGCTGGTGGATTATCTGGTCCGGAACTACGGTGACGAAAAGCCCCGGAACACCTCGTCGCCGACCACCGTGACGCCCGCCAAATGATTCTTTCCCTCGCGGCCAGAATCCTGACCTGCTAGGCTGCCCGCAGCAATCGCCGGAAAGCGGAATGCGCACGTTGTATAACATCCTATTCTTTTTTGGCTTCTGGCTGGCATCGCCGTATTATTTTGTCAAGATGTGGCGCCGGGGCAACTGGCGGGCCGGATTTGGCCAGCGCTTTGCCCTGTACGACACCAAGCTCAAACAGGCCATTACGAATCGGCATCTGATCTGGCTGCACGCCGTGAGCGTTGGCGAGGTAAACATCTGCACACAATTGATTCCCGCGCTGGAACGGCGGGCGCCCAATCTCAAGATCATCGTCTCCACCACCACCACCACTGGCATGGGTGAGTTGCAGCGCAAACTGCCGCCGCACATTGGGAAGATTTACTATCCCATCGATCGCCGAGCCTATGTTCGCCGCGCATTGAATCGTTTCCATCCACAGGCAGTCGTTCTGGTGGAGGCGGAAATCTGGCCGAACTTCATCTGGCGGGCGCGGGAGAAGGGCATCCCTTTGTTTCTGGTTAACGCGCGACTTTCAAATCGTTCCTATCGCGGCTACAAGCGATTCGGATTCCTGTTCAGACGATTGTTCGCCTCGTTCAGCGGTGTGGGCGCGCAGAATGAAGCGGACGCGGCCCGGCTCCGCGAACTGGGTTGCCGTCCGGAGGCGATTCATGTGGTGGGAAGTCTCAAATACGACGCGGCCGCCTACACTGAACGTCAATCGCTGGATGTTCCTGCGCTGCTGGCGCAAGTCGGTGTTCCCGCGCACGTTCCCATCCTGGTCGCCGGCAGCACTCACGCCGGCGAAGAGGCAATCCTGGCGGAACAATTTCTCCGATTGCGAACGCGCTTTCCCGATTTGTTCCTGGTGCTTGTGCCGCGTCATTTCGAACGCGGCAAGGAGGTGGGCCGCGAATTGGAGACGCGAGGAGTGAAATACGTTTACCGCAGTGAGCTTACGCCCGACCGTCAGCATGCGCCCGGCTCGGTTGAATGTCTCCTGGTCAACACGACTGGTGAGCTGAGGCATTTTTATCAGCACGCCACGGTCATTTTCGTCGGCAAAAGTTTGACGGCGGTCGGTGGACAGAATCCCATCGAGCCGGGAGCGCTCGGAAAGGCGATGGTGTTCGGCCCGAACATGCAGAATTTTGAAGAAGTGGCGCGGAACTTCGTTCCCCAAAAGGGCGCCGTCCAAGTGACCAATGCAGTGGAATTGGAAAAGGTGTTGGCGGAGTTACTCGCGGATGAAAATCGCCGCGAAGAGTTGGGGCGGAACGCGCTGAAGGTGGTGAAGGAAAATCTGGGAGCGATTGAACGCACTGTTGATATGATCGTGGCTCACCTCGAAGACAGAAAAGCACACGGCCACACACGTTCGTGAACGCGACCGCTGGTCGCTGCAGACGATAAAGACTCACTCGTGTTTCCTTCGGAGATTTTTGATTTCCTTTTTGATCAGGGCGGTGATGCGGTGTTTCGCGAGGTAAACTTGCGTCGTGCTGACGGCCAATGTCCGCACCACATCCTTTACCGGCCAGCCTTTGAGCGCGTAAAAGGTGAACATCTGAAACTGCTTTGGCGACACCTGCTGTTTCACCCGCTCTACGGCGGCATCCATCAGGTTCTGTTCCCATTCCGTTTCCCACAGCGCTTCTAGCGCCGAATCCGCCGGGCTGGGCAAGGCTTCGATCTCCGGCGTCAGGGCGACGATTTTTCCGTCACCCCCACCGCGTCGGCCGCTTCCGGCGCGTTCGCGACGCCGATATTGCATGGCGATCTGTTTGCGCGTCAGGTAAAGCAGCCAGCCCTTGAACGAATCCTTCGCCGGATCGTAGGTGAAGTGCTCCATCTTTTTCGCCACGGCAATGACCGTCTCCTGCACGACGTCCTGCGCTTCGGCATCGGACAACCCGCCCCGGACGGCAGCGCGGTAAATCAACTTCCAGTAGGTCGTGAAGAAATCGCGCCAACCCTCCTGATCATCCCAGCGTTTGAGCCGGCCCAATAGACTCTGCCGCGTGGGAATCAGTTCATCCGCGTCTTTAATCATCACATTCATCTGGCCACAAAAATTCGCAAAAGGCACGAACAGGTTGTTGCCTGTTACAAGATGACTGCTCCGACCAGGACAATTCTTTCAAACAAACGACGCTTGGAGGGTCTCCATACGAAACGATTCCATTGAATGGGGAGCGTACGCGGCCTCGCGTGCGGTCGTCGCCGGCCCGGCGGCGACTTCCGGTTTCTGAATTGAACTCGAACCAATCGGTACCGTGTGGCCTTACGCACGAGTTGTCCGGCGAGCCACCGAACACGGCAGGCCAGCGGCCCGCGCTCCCCGGACCAACTGCGTCGTCCCAGGCTAACTGTCTTCAAAGCTTTTTCACTTTCTTTGAAAGAACCGTCCAGCTCGCGGCAGTTACAAAGTGGAAAGCATGGGCCGAAAAAAGACTGCGCCTGATGCCTGTGCCGTGAAAAGCGAACGCAGAAAACCAATTCAAAGCGTATGAAAACCAAAATCAACCTCCTCGCTGCCGGGATGTTCCTGGCGGCATTAGTCAATGGCCTCGGCCAGACCGCAACCGACACTTTGCCCAACGCGGCGCAAGAGTCCGTACCAGGCATGCCGGGTGTGGCCACCAAGCGGGCGGTCGTGAATTTCGCTGAACTGGCGCTACGAGAGTCGCCGGTTCCACCAGCCTCCCAACCAAATGGCCCAGTCGCCAATGGGCCGACGATAGCCGGGGTTGACGCGTGTCCCGTGACAAACGCCCCCGCTCCCATCTCCAGCTTCTTGGCCTACGAGGACAACGGCAGAGAGAGCCCGCCCGACTCCCAAGGCGCGGTAGGGCCAAATCATCTCATGGTGACGCTCAATCAGGTAGTGAGGATTCAGGACCGTTCTGGCGCCGTGATCAGTACGGTGACCCCTTCCAACTTTTGGGCATCGCTCGGACCATTTCCCGACATCGCTTTGCCTAGCATACAGATTTTTGATCCGAGGATACTCTTCGATCCGTTCGAGCACCGTTGGATTTTCGCCGACCTAGTGAACGGCCCGCTCAACATAAATCTAGTTGGTGTCTCGAAGACGAGCGACCCGACCGGAGACTGGAACCTTTACCGCTTCGACCTGCCATTTAACGATCCGCTCAGTGACCATCCCAGCATGGGTTTCAACAAGCACTGGATCGTTTATCAGCAGAATATGTTCAACGCGGCTGGAAATTATTTCGTGCGCTCGGATGTCATTATCTATAATAAAGCGAATCTCTACGCCGGTGGGCCTGGGCTCTACACCTACGTTACGAATGCTGCGCCGGACGAGACTCAAGTCCCCGCGACGACCCTCGATCCCGATCTTCCGATCATGTATCTTCTGGGGGAGGTCGGAACCGGCGGAACCAGCCTCAACTCTGTGCGGCTCTATACGATCACCGGCGCAGTCGGCTCCGAAGTGTTTACCCGGGGACCCACGATCACCGTCACCAACCGTTGGAACAGTAGTGGCTTCGTTGCGGTCCTTCCCCAGCTCGGCACGAATCAAAACATCGAAATCGATAATGGAAGAATCAAGGGCCTGGTGTTTCGTAATGGTTCGTTGTGGGCGACACACCATCTGAGGCTGTCGGGCATCTCATCGCGCACCTCGATCCAGTGGTGGCAGATTAGCCCGCATGGGGAGATTCTCCAGCGAGGACTCATTGACGACCCATCCGGAAGGATCTCCTACGCTTTTCCCAGCCTATCCGTGAACAAGTTCAATGAGGTGCTCATCGGCTACAATCGGTTTTCCACCAACCAATATGCCAGCGGCAATTATGCGTTTCGAGCAGCCAGCGACCCACCTAATACGATGCGAAGCGATGTCGTCCTCAAGTCCGGCGAAGCGCCTTACGTGAAGATTTTCAGTGATCGGAACCGCTGGGGCGACTACAGCGCGACGGTGGTCGATCCGGTGAACGATCTCGATCTGTGGACCATCCAGGAATACGCCGCCGCGCCAGTGAGCGGACAAGCTCGGTGGGGCACGTGGTGGGGCCACATCGTACCGCCGCTGAATCTGGCGATTCAACAATCGGCCACGCCCAACCCCGTCCTGGAGAGCCAGACTTTGACTTACACCATCGCCGTCAACTACACCGGCCCCACGGATGTCACCGGGGTAATCCTCACGAACATCCTGCCCGCCGGAGTCACGCTGCTCTCGGCGGCAACGAGCCAGGGCAGTTGCACCAGCAGTGGCAACTTGGTGCAGTGCGGCTTGGGAACTCTAACCAACGGCGGCAGCGTCACCCTCACGCTCATGGTAACCAACCTGACGCCGGGCAACCTCACCAACACCGCCATCGTGTGCGCCAGTGAGTGCCCCACTTTGATTACCAATTCGATGGTCACCGGGGTTAATGCCGATACCGACCGGGACGGGATGCCGGACAGTTGGGAACTGGCCAATGGACTGAATCCAAACGATCCGAGTGACGCCCCGCTGGATCCCGACGGCGACGGCGTGATCAATTTGAAGGAATATCTGGCGAGCACCAACCCGACCAATGCCGCCAGCGTCCTGCGCATCACGGGCGTGACCCGGATCACCACCGGCACCAGCCCGGGCGAGCGCATCAGTTTCCGCACGGTGCTCAACCGGTTTTACCGGCTTGAACGCACGGAGAATCCCGGCAGCGGCGCGTGGGTTGTCGTCGCCGACGAAATTCGGGGCACGGGCGGCGTTTTGGCGGTGACCGATCCCAAAGCCGGCGGTGAGGTGCAGCGCTTTTATCGCGTGCAAGTGCTCCCATGAAGCGCATGAAGCAAAGCCGCAGCCTAGGTGGTGCAGACTTCCAAGTCTGCCGTGTCGTGGGTTTCCAAACCCGCAGACTGCATGACACCGCACGCCCAGCCGATTGGGAAATCGGCGATACAGCCGGTTTTCCAACCTTCATTTTTCCAACCGGACTTGCTTGAGCAATGCCTGGAAGCCCGGCTCGGGGCGCAGGTCGTCCCACAGCGGGTGGTATTTGAGAAACTCGGCGTGTGGGGGAAATTCCTTGACCGCCCGCTGCAGGTGTTCGGTGGCGCGAGCGCGATCTCCCAGACCCAGATAGACCTGAGCGAAGTAGGTTGGCATGATGCGACCCGGCGTTTGCGACATGACACGCAGTTCTTCCAATGCGACCTGCGCTTCCTTGTCGTGTCCCATGCGGCCATGCACCATTCCCAGAAAGGCAATGAAGTCCGGTGCCGGGTCCAATTGGGCTATCTTTTGAGCCAACGGTAACGCTTGGTCGTAATGTCCCAACCGCTCGTGCGCGTACGCCTGAAACATCGGGACCACAATCGAGTTGGAGTGAAGGGTTAAAAGCCGGGACGCACTTTGCAGCATCGCGTTGAAGTCACGGCGGAAAAAATGATACCAGCACCAGCCGGCGTGAAGGTTGTGTTCCTTGGGGTCAACCTGTTCTCCCTGTTTGAGTAATTGTTCGGCCTCCGGGAATCGGCCCACCGATGCCAGGAATCCTGCGGCGTCTCCGTAGGTTCGGCCATCGCGCGGAGCCAACTCAATCGCACGGCGGTAATGGAATTCGGCGTTGGTTGGATTCCATTCATAGACACTGAACACGCGGGCCAGGGCGATGTGGGCGGTCGGCAGTGCTTGGTGAAGTTGCAAGGCGCGCAATGCGTTGTACTTTGCTTCGCCCAAGGCGTGCTTGCAAGCCAGGAGCACTCCCTGCGCTTCTGAATAACAAAGCGCCAAATCGGCGTAAGCCTCGGCATAGCTCGGGTCCTGGTCAATGGCCCGGTTGTACAGGTCGATCGCTTTGGCGAGCCCGTCTTGGGTATTTATGTAAAGCTTTTTGGCCTCCTGGAAAAGTCGCCGCGCTTTCTGCTGTTGATCAGGAGTCGCTTGGTGCTCTGCCGAACCGGGTTTGCGCCATGTCAACTTGTTCGAGAAAGGCCAGATCAGGCCAGCAAGCAGTCCGATGGACGCGGTAATGAAACCGATTCGTTTCAGGAGAACAAAGCGCCGTTGCGTTGTGCGCCGGGCCTTCACCGATTGGCAGTGTTGCAACAACTCCAACTCGCCTCGCATTTCACGAGCCGATTGGTAGCGTTTACGCGGATCGGCTTCACAGGCTTTGGTGAAAATTTCGTTCAGTTCGAGCAAAGCCCTGTGGTCGGCGGGAGTGATTGGGAGCGCACGTGGCTCGGGAATTGTGCCTCTGATTTCGGCGACCACTCCTCTCCCTTCTCTCTCCTCTCCTTCCAAAGGAGAGGAGAGGGTGGCCGAAGGCCGGGAGAGGCGTGGCTCATGGGAAGCGGTCGCGGGTGCGGCATTAAAGCTGGTGCTCCCTGGACGCATTTCGGTGGGCAGGTCAGGGAATTCCTGCCGGCTTTTGCCGGTACACATTTCGTAAAGGACTTTGCCCAGGCTGTAAATGTCCGCCTGTGGCGTGCCCGGTCCTTCCGGCGGCATGAAGCCTTCCGTGCCCACATACGAGCGCGTGGCATCGACATCAGTGACCAGGCCGATGTCCGCCAGTTTGGGCGCGCCGTCCACGAACACAATGTTCGACGGTTTTATGTCGCGATGCACCAATCCGCGCGAGTGCAAATACATCAACGCGTCCGACAGCGCCAATCCGATGGCGACACATTCCTCCGGCGGCAACGCGCCCCGGCGCTTGATGTCGCACCGGAGGGTGCGGGCCACGTACGTGGCGTGGTTCAAAGTTTCAGGTTCAAGGTTCGAAGTTGGTTCGTGCTCACGAGCGGCTCCGGTTCTCACAACGGAAGAAGAACTGTGAACTTCAAACTTTGATCTTTGAACTGCGCCGACGGAGTCGGCGAGTTCCATCACGTAGTAGAAGCAATCCTCCGTGCCACCGACTTGCAGAATGTCCACCAGACCTTCGTGGGAGCGCGAGACCGGTTCGAACTTTTGGATGCCCTGGTATTCTCGTTGGAAGGGCCGCTCGTCTTCGAAGGTCGCGCGATAAACGATCTTGATGGCGCGCAGGGTGCCCAGTTTGTTGCGTCCGAGCCACACCTCGCCGTAGCTGCCGTGGCCAATGGGCTGGAGCAGTTCGTGATCCGGAACGATGGGAGGCGATGGTGGTTTGGGAGGAGAACCTGTGGAAGTAACGCGGCTGCCCGTCGCGGTGCGTAGTGGTTTTGGCCCCGGCTGGTTCATCAACCCAACAATAAGCACGGTTTCGGCTCCGATGCACGCGCATTTTTTCCGGGCTGCCTGAACCGGAAGGATGCAGTTGATCCGGGAATCGTAGGCCGCTGGCCTGCCGTGTTTGGCGGCTCGCCGAACACTTGCTGCGCAACACCGCGTCACACCGATTGGTTCGGTCGCCAGTCAGAAGCCGGAAGTCGTC
>CAZYYS010000281.1:5077-7817 GCA_964651015.1 uncultured Verrucomicrobiota bacterium | reverse complement strand
GAAATAGAGTCAGAGCCTCCTCACGTCGACTGCTACGAGGTGCAAGCAAAGCTCACCGACTTCGGCATTGGCCAGGTCGTCTCGGAAGAGGCGCTGAAGGGCGTGACCAAAGCCGGCTTCACCCAGACGATCGTCGCGGAATCGTCTTCGTCGCAAACGGGCTCGCAGATGTACATGGCACCGGAACTTCTGGCGGGCAAGCCGGCTTCGATCCGCTCGGATATTTATTCACTCGGCGTGGTGCTTTACCAGCTGCTCGTCGGCGATTTGACGCGACCCCTCACAACCGATTGGGTGGATCATATTTCCGATCCGCTGCTCCGTGACGACTTGAAGCATTGTTTTGCGGGTAATCCTCAAGATCGCTTCGCTGGCGCCGGCCAGTTGGCGAAGCATCTGCGAGCGTTGCCGGAGCGACAAGCGGCGTTGGCAAGACAACAAGCGGCGCTCGCCGCCGCCGCCAAGGCTGCCTATCGCCGCGGTATCGTGCGGACGGCGGTTGCGGCGGCAGTGATCATCGTGGCAGTAACCATTCTCGCTGTCAGCGCGGTGCAACAACGCAATCGCGCCCGGGCGGAGGAATTCAACAATCGCCGGTTGCGCTACGCCGCCGAAGTCAATCTCGCGCAGCACGCGCTGGCGGACGGCAAGATCGACCGCGCCTTGGAACTGCTCGAAGCCCAGCGCCCCAAACCGGGCGACCCAGACATGCGCGGCTTTGAGTGGCGTTTCCTCCGCCAATTCTGCCATGACGATGCACTGTTCACTCTGTATGGCCATGAAAGTCTGCCGCAAAGCATCACCGTTTCACCGGATGGCAAATGGTTGGCTTCAGCGGATAATGATACTGAATTCGTGCACGTCTGGGATGTGGCCGCACGACGAAAAGCGATCCCTTCTCTGAGTATGGGCCGCAGAGGTATTCGCTCCGTTGTCTTTTCACGCGACGGCAAGGTCCTGGCCGCAGGCGGTGGCGGCGGCTTAATAAGGCTGTGGAACACGACTACGTGGCAAGAAATGGCTACGCTTGAAGACGCGGGCGCCGTGGAGCGAGTCGCGATTTCACCGGACGGCAGAATAGTGGCCGCGGCGACGCGAGGAGATGAGCGGGCCAAATTGTGGAGTTGGGAAACGAAGCAAGTGTTGGCAACCTTTACTGGCACAGGTTACACCCGCGCTTGCGTGGCGTTTTCGCCCGACGGGCGATGGCTCGCCTTCGGCCAGGCTGACAACAGCATCAGTCTGGTCGATCTCAAAACATGGAAGGAAGTCGGCACACTTTCGGGGCATCGGAACGTCGTGACGTATCTCGACTTTTCGCCGGACGCCAAAACCTTGGCTACGGCAGGCAGCGATGCCACCGTCAAGTTGTGGGATGTGACGGCGCGGCGCGAGATCGGCGCCTTGGTGGGGCACAAGGCCCATGTTGCTTCGGTGGCGTTCTCGCCTGATGGCCGCACTTTGGCCACGAGCTGTTCGGATGCTACCATTAAACTTTGGGATTTCGACTCGCGTCAGGAACTCGCGACGTTGCGCGGCCATGGTAGATGGGTCAACAACGCGGTGTTTTTCCCCGACGGCAAGATGCTGGCCTCAGGCAGCGACGATGCAACGGTCAAGTTCTGGAACTCACAACCCAAGGGCCAAGACTTGATTCTCGGGGGCGACAGAAACGTCATCACCTCACTTGATACCTCGTCCGACGGCAAGCTCATCGCCACGGCGACGAGAGACGGGATGGTGACACTTTGGGACGTGGCTTCGCAAAATGTTCGTGGCATCCTGCGAGCAGCTTTCGGCACCAACGTTGAATGCGTTTTTTCCCAAAACGGTCAGGCCCTGTTGACCAGGAGCGATGATGGCAAGGTCAAGCTATGGGACGTTGCCTCCCTCAAAGAACTGTTTACTTTGAGCGGACTGGATGGTGCGGTTAGGCAGGCAGTGTTCTCCTCGGACGGACGCCAGATCGCGACGCTCAGTGAAGGCAAGACTGTGAAACTCTTCGAAGCTGCGACGGGCAAAGAACTCGGTACGCACCAAGGCGAGGGCTTTCGGTTTATTGTCCCTGTGCCGGACGGCAGAATTCTCGTGGCGAGCCGAGTGGAGAACACGGTCCGATTTTGGGATGTTTCCAGCCAGCAAATCCTGGTTACGCTCAAAGAAGTCAATAACCTATCTGATCTTTCTTCATTCTCGCCCGACGGGAAGCACATCGCGGGCAGAGAGAATGAAAAACTTATTCTATGGGATATGGCCACCGGCGATCGGGTTTTCCAACGGTCCGGCCACACTGAACATCTCAATAACTGCACATTCTCCCACGACAGCAGGCTTCTGGTCACGACAAGTCGTGATAACACCGCGAAGTTGTGGGACGTGGCGGGCCGGCGAGAGATCGCGACGCTGCGCGGTCATTCAGGCTGGGTTGAATCCGCATCATTCTCGCCCGATGGCAAAACCTTGGCAACCGCCTGTAACGACGGTACTGCCAAGCTCTGGAGTCTGGCAAGCCACCGCGAGCTGCTCACGCTGCCCGGACACGTTTCGGTTTTTAGTACCGTGACTTTTACGCCCGACGGCAACGCGCTGGTCTGCAAGGGCGAGAACGGCCTGGTACGTCTGTGGCGCGCGCCGACGTTGGCCGAGATCGAAGCCGAGGAGGCGAAGGAGAAACCGCAGGTTCAGCGACCATGAACTCAAGGCGGTGTGGCCGATAGGGGTAGGGATGGCGTGTTGGCGC
>CAZYYS010000281.1:2171-5067 GCA_964651015.1 uncultured Verrucomicrobiota bacterium | reverse complement strand
TGTGCCCCCCCCCCCGCCCCCCACTTCCCCCGCCCGGGGCGGGACCCACCCCCGCGCTCCGCAGAATGGATGCTCATGGGAAGGCAAAACCTCCAACATTTTGGACGCGAACCGAGCTCGTTCCTCGCAACCCGTGGGCTGATGGATGCAATCCATTTGGGATTGAGAAACCGGCACCGTGTAATCTCTCAACGCTTCCTTCGCTTCGGCTTGAACAACTCCAACTGCCGCTCTTTCAAAAAATCATAATTCTTGAGAATGCGGATGACCTGAAGCAAATCCGACTTCTGGTAATTGCGGTTTACTTCGATCTGGTCGATCAAATCGCGGAGCATCGTGTGGAATGGAATCACTGCGTCAACGCCTTTGGCGCGCAGCATCTCGATGCTTTGGTTGCGGGCGGCCTGACCTTGCGGCAAGGCAGGCACGACGAGAATCTTGGTGAGCGGATCGTCTCCGGCAAAAGCGCGGGCGGCTTGTTGAAATACTCCCGGTTGAACAAAGCGAAAAATCTCTGGCGCGTTCTCCAACACCGCCGGGCTGAATGTTTCCGTGTGCCAGCCCTTGACGACGACAACGGCGCGGACAATTGCCCGCATGTCCGCCGAAGCCAGCACGAAGGGTAATGGCGAGTCGCTCGGATGCGGGAGTGGGTTCAGGACAAAAAAATCGATCTCCTCATCCTCACGCCGCGTGGGCGCGACGTATTTGCGCTGTTGCCGGACAAGAAATCCATGCAGCTCAAAGTATTCGCGGACGATGGTTTCGCTGACGGCGGCCACTGGGTTATTTGTGAGTTGAGCGTTGCGCGTTGAGGGCTTTCTTGATCAGTGCTGAAGACACTTTGTGGCCGTATTCCACTCGGCCAATCCTTCTGACAAAAACGAAGTTGATGTCCCCGCCCTTGACTTTCTTGTCGAGCAACATGGCGTCAAACAACCTGACACGTTGAGCCGAATTGAGCTTGACGTCGGTGGGCAGTCCTACCCGCTGGAACAGTGTTCGAATCCGTTCAGCATCCCGGGGAGGGAAACCTAACAGTCGGGTTGAAAGATTCGCCGCGGCCACCTGACCGATGGCAATCGCTTCGCCGTGCAGGTATTTCCCGTAACCCGAGATGGCTTCGAGCGCATGGCCGATCGTGTGGCCAAAATTCAAAATGGCGCGCAATCCACTTTCCTTTTCGTCGTGACTGACAATTTCAGCCTTGATCTGACAACAGCGCGCGACAACCTCCGTGAGAGTGTCGGCATCACGTTTTAAGAGTTTTGGGAGGTCGCGCTCCAGTCGTTTGAACAGAGTAGCGTCGTAAATGATGCCGTATTTGATGACTTCAGCAAGCCCGGCGCGGTACTCGCGCTGCGGCAATGTCGTTAAGGTGCTGAGATCACAAAGCACTAGTTGTGGCTGATAAAATGCGCCGACCAGATTTTTGCCTGCCCTCAAGTTGACACCCACCTTACCACCGACGGAACTGTCCACTTGAGCAAGCAAAGTAGTCGGGACCTGAACGAAATCGATGCCGCGAAGATACGTCGCGGCGACAAAACCCGCGAGATCACCCACCACCCCACCGCCCAAGGCAACGATGAAAGATGTTCGTTCGAGGCGACGCGCGGCTAGTTGATCGTAACAAGCGTGAACCGTCTTCAGACTTTTAGCAGTCTCACCGGGCGGGACTGTAACCAAAACGGCATCAAAGCCCGCTTTCGCCAAGGTTTGCTGGACTGTCTTGGAGTAACGCGGGGCTACGTTGCGATCCGAAATAATGGCGCAGCGGTGGCCGAGTTTCAGACGTGAGCATTCTGCGCCCAGTCCTGCCAACAGTTGCTTCCCGATCAAAATGGAATAGCTGCGGTCATCCAACGCAACCTTCACCTTACGCATGTCAGAAGGATAGGGATTGGCCGTGGCATGTCAAAGATTTGGCGGTCGGTTGAAAATAACGGTTTATTATTTCAGGTGGGATTCTATCCTCGGCCCCCATGAATCCAGTAGCGCTTATCACCGGCGCATCGCGCGGCATCGGCCGAGGCATTGCGCTGGAACTCGCGAAGCTTGGTTATGACTTGGTCATCAATTTCGTCAGCAACCAGGCTGCGGCCAAGCGCACCGCGAGCGATTGTCTTGCACAGGCAAAGGTCGCCAGGAAGAAAATTCGAGTTCGGACTTTTCGTGCGGATGTTTCCAATACTCGCGACCGGCGAAGGTTGATCGGTTTTACAAAAGCAACTTTTAGACGATTGGACCTGCTGGTAAACAACGCAGGCGTCAGCCCCAGGGTTCGTGCGGATATTTTGGAAGCAAGTGAAGAAAGTTTTGACAGGCTCATGAGTATCAATGCAAAAGGGCCGTACTTTCTGACGCAATTAGCGGCGGGGTGGATGTTGGAACAAATCCGAAATCCGAAGTCCAAAATCCACAACCCTCAAATCATTACCATCTCCAGCATCAGTGCCTATACGGCCTCCGTCAATCGCGGTGACTATTGCATGTCGAAGGCCGCGCTTTCGATGCTCACGCCGCTTTTTGCTTCGCGACTCGCAGAATACGGTATCAATGTTTACGAAATTCGCCCGGGCGTTATCGCAACCGACCTCACTGCCCCGGTAAGTGTAAGATATGACAAACTCATCGCCAATGGCTTCACGCCGATAAATCGTTGGGGAACGCCCGAAGACGTCGGCAAAGCAGTTGCCGCCATTGCGCAAGGACTGCTGCCGTTCAGCACCGGGGAGGTGATTAATGTGGATGGCGGATTTCATTTGAGGAGATTGTGACCGAATGGTCTGTGAGGGTTATTGTGGTGATCCGTTTTTGTGCACATTTGTAACCAGCGCGGCTGGCCAGGAATCCTCGCGTTCCCTGTCAGAAAATCGGCACCCTCGCCGGCACT
>CAZYYS010000281.1:0-2161 GCA_964651015.1 uncultured Verrucomicrobiota bacterium | reverse complement strand
TCCCTGAACCAGCCTGCCGAAATCGCGGTCGGCGCTACCCATCGAACGGTTCGCCGGCCAGGCAATCCAACCGGGCTTGCGGCTGATTTCCATGGTCCTCGCTTCCTTCCAGCGCCAGGTTTCAACGTGACCGTCGGCGAAGGTGAACGTGCAACCGTTATTGTGTCGCGTGGCGGGGAAACTGATCCAATCCCACTGGGACGTACCAAAGAGCCACAACCGGTCGGGTGCGTTAATGCCAAACGCGCTCTGCTGGATGCTCTTTTCGTGTTCGTCGATGAACACGATGGCTTTCGCAGGCGCTGGAGTTCGAATCTGAGCCAACTTGTGCCAGCAATGGCGAAACCATCGGTCCTCCGGGTTCGGGCTTACGTTCATGTACATGCTCATGGCCACGCTGCGTGTGCGGGGACTTTGTCCACGGTCACGGACGGTCGAGTTGTCGGCGGGACACTTGTAGATTTTGACTGATCGGTTGTACTGGAACAGTGCCCCGTTCTCGATGTTGGTCGGGGAGGTGTCGGTCCAAGCGTTGCCTTGCAACCAGGAGTTCGCGCCGACGTTCAAGGCGGCGCGATTGGCGGTGATGTTGATGGCCTCATTTGCCACCAAGGCGTCCTGATGGTCGTCGCAATACATCTGCCAGCAGACCTGAAGCTGACGGTAGTTGTTGAGGCAGCCGATTTGTAGCGCCTTGGATTTGGCCTTATTCAAGGCGGGCAACAAGAGTGCGGCGAGGATGGCGATGATCGCGATGACTACCAGCAGCTCGATAAGCGTGAATGCGCGCAAAGGGATGTTGGCTGGTTTCAAAATGCAGGCTGCGATTAAAAGCTATCAGAATGCATCCGGCAAAGCGACGGCGCGATAGAAACGAATGAAATGGAACGGCTGTTCCTCAAACACCATTGAGCCCGTGATATTGTCCTGCACTGCCACTTTGGTCCAGTGTTGCAAATCGCTCGAAGCTTCCAAAGCGTAGCGCCGGCCCACCTCACCACGGATGGTCACGCGTACGTTACCCCGCTCGCCAACCGTTACCGCCGTGATCCGCAGCGGTGACGTCTCCGCAACCAGCCGCGCCGCCCCACCACCAGTCGTCGCGAGTGTCAGCTTCCAGCCGCCGCCAATTGAGCCGGCGTCACCCGCGCCGTCATCGTTCACATACAGCGACCAGCCACCGTTGGCGGCGAAACCGTTGAAGGCCGACAAGGTTGTTGCATATGGTCCCGCCGGCGCCGGTCCACGAAACAAATCCCGCACTTCCCCGGGCGCGGCATCGGTCGGCTTGAAGGTGCCGCTCACCAATTGACCGGCGTCCGACAGCGCTGCTGCCGCCCCGTCGGACAAGGTTATCGTGACGTTGTTCAGGTCTGCGGACCCGCCCACGTCGGAAAAGAGCATCACCTTCTGGCCGGTCGGACTGACCAGCAGGATGTCAATGTCGTCGGGCCAGGTGTGGCTGATCCCGTTGAGTGTGATCGTCACGTTGCTGATCGTGCCGCCCAGGCCCGTGACGTTGATCACCGAGGGATACGGACTGCCGGCGCCCACGTCCGCAATCGTGATCGCTGCCGAGTTGGTGAACGAAACCGTGCCGGTGCTCACCGTGCCCACCGTCACCACAAAGGTATCGCTGGCACTCAACGTCCCGTCACTCACACTCACCGTGATCGTCGCGCTGCCGGTCTGTCCCGTGGCCGGGGTGATGGTCACCGTTCGGTTGTTCCCACTCCCGCCAAACACGATGTTGTTGGTCGGCACCAGATTCGTGTTCGAGGAGTTGCTACTCAAGGTCAGAGTGCCGATTGGCGTGTCCCCGTCATTGATCGTGAACGGCAGCGCCGCCGTCGCCGTATTCACCGTCGTCGCTTGGTCGGTTATGTCGCTGATCGTCGGCGGCTGGGGACCGCTCGCCACCGTCGTCAACGTCAGACTCCACCCACCGCCAAAGCTGCCCTGATCCCCGGCCCCGTCATCCACCGCATACAATGACCACGTCCCGTTGGCACCCTGTCCGTTGAACACGGATAACGGCGACGCATACGGCCCGCTCGGCGCCGGCGCGGGGAAGTTGTCCAGTTCCCCAGACTCGCCCGGTTCCACATCCGTCGGTCGGTAAGTGCCGGAGACAATCGTTCCGGTAGCGGTCAGCGCAGTA
>CAZYYS010000280.1:0-7824 GCA_964651015.1 uncultured Verrucomicrobiota bacterium | reverse complement strand
TTCCGCCGGGAGAAGTATCGCCCCAAAGGCGGTCCGGACGGCGGCAACGGCGGCAGTGGCGGCAGCGTCATCCTGCAGGCCGACCACGACCTGAACAATCTCATCGCCCAGTATTATCAGCCGCGGCTTATTGCCAAGGATGGCGAAGCCGGAATGGGTAAAGGCATGGATGGGCACGCCGGCAAGGACCTGATTGTGAAGGTTCCGTGCGGGACATTGGTTTGGCGACCGCTGGCAGAAGTTGAGTCAGGCCACGAAGACTCTTTCACCCGGCCTGAAGGCCACCCTCTCCCCGTCGGACGGGGTGAGGGCCCGCGTGCTTTGATGAGTTCGAGCGCGAGCAAACGTCCGTTGCTGCGAAGCACCAGTGCCGGTGGCGCGATGGAAGTTGATTTGAGCAAGGAACAAATGGACCAGCCTTCCCTCGTGAATTCACCGAAAGGCGAACTGGTCGCCGATCTAACCGAGCACGGACAACAATTCGTCCTGTGCAAAGGCGGACGCGGTGGACTTGGCAATCGCAACTTTGCTACCGCGACGCGCCAAACGCCTCGTTTTGCGCAACCCGGCGAACCGGGCGGAGAAGGCGACTTCCTGCTGGAACTGCGCATCATGGCCGAGGTCGGCGTCGTTGGTTTTCCCAACGCCGGCAAATCGACCTTGCTCACCGCCATTTCGCATGCGCGCCCCAAGGTTGCGCCCTATCCTTTCACCACGTTGCATCCGCAAATCGGAATCGTGGAGTACCCCGATTTTTATCGGCTCACGGTTTGCGACGTGCCCGGCTTGATCGCCGGCGCGCACCGCAATGTGGGGCTCGGCCACGCCTTCTTGCGCCACATCGCGCGCTGCAAAATTCTGGTGCTCCTGCTTGACATGGCGGGCATCGACGGCCGCCTGCCGTGGGACGATTACCAACAACTTCTCAATGAACTGGGACTTTACGATCCGGCGTTGCTGGAAAAGCCACGCCTCGTCGTGGCCAACAAAATGGACGAAGCCGTTGCTGAGGAAAATCTGAAGAAGTTCAAACGTAAGATTAAGAGAACCCCCGTCCTTCCCATCGCCGCCGCGTTTGATCAGGGAATTGAAAAGTTCAAGAAGACAATCCGTGAGGCGGTGGAGAGGGCGGCAGCCAAAGATTGTGCCGCCAAGGAATGCTAAACCGGACCGATTCCATTGACTAGGGAGCGCGCGCGGCCCGCGTGCGGTCGTCGCCGGCCCGGCGACGACTTCAGGCCTCTGACTTGAGATCGAACCTATTGCCGACCTGTGGTCCTGCGAGCGAAGTGTTCGGCGGGCCACCAAACACGGCAGGCCGGCGGCCTACGCTCCTCGGACCAACTGCACAGGTACCCTAAAAGCAAGATTCCTTTCGTCTGCTGCGAGTGCTTGCGGTGATCTGCGACAGCGATATACTACGCCAAAACACCCAGCCGACGTATGGCAGACAATATTTCAGACGAACCGTCCGGTGATAAACCGTACGCCTCGGTTGCGCCCGTCGCTCGACCTTCAACTCTCAGCCCCCCAACCTCCTTTAATTCCCGACCATGAACTGCTGAAGAAGATTGGTGTCGGCAGTTATGGCGAGGTGTGGCTGGCGCGTAGCGCCGTCGGCACGCTGCGCGCTGTAAAGATCGTCTGGCGCAAAACGTTTTGGTCCGACCATCCCTTCGAGCGCGAGTTTAGGGGCATCCAGAAATTCGAGCCGATCTCCCGCGAACACGTGGGCCTGGTGGACATCCTGCAAATCGGCCGCGGCGACGGTTACTTCTATTACGTGATGGAACTGGCAGACGCGGCGGAGCCGCGGGGCGAGGATGGAGGATTGAGGATGGAAGATGGTAATAGCAGTCAGGCGCCTTCGCGCCTTCCTCCATCCTCCACTCTCAATCCTCAAAGCTACGCGCCGCGCACCCTGCAGAGTGATCTCGCCCAGCACGGCCGCCTGCCGGTGAACGAGTGTCTCCGAATCGGAGCGACGCTTGCCTCCGCGTTGGCGCATCTACACCGGCATAAGCTGGTGCATCGCGATGTAAAGCCCGCCAACGTGATCTTCGTCGGCGGGGCGCCGAAGCTGGCGGACATTGGACTGGTAACGGAGACGAGCGAAGCCCGCTCGTATGTCGGCACGGAAGGTTTCATTCCGCCCGAAGGCCCGGGCACGCCGCTGGCCGACCTCTACAGCTTGGGCAAACTACTTTACGAAATCAGCACGGGCAAAGACCGCCACGCCTTCCCCGAACTTCCGTCCGACTTGGCCGAGCAAAGTGAAGCAGAGCAATTGGTCGAACTCAACGCCATCCTCCTCAAAGCCTGCCAACCCGACCCACACCAGCGCTACCAAAGCGCGAAGGAAATGCATGCCGATTTGGAATTGTTGCAACGCGGCTCATCCGTCCGCCAAAAGCACGCTATCCAACGCGGCCGGGCTCTCGCTACGAAAGCCATCTTTAGTTTTGCAGCAGTCGCTATACTTGCCGTTGCCGCATGGATGCTCTCCACCAAGCTGGCTTGGCGCAATCCCGAGACAACTTGGGCGAAGGCGGACTTGAAGAAACCGCCGTCGCCGGAGGTCATCCAACTCTGCAAATTGGGCAACGAAGCGGCAGGGAAAGGAACGAGAGCGGGGCTCACGGAAGCGTTCGAGTTATTGAATCGGGCCGCTGCGCTTGATCCCGGTTACGTGCCGGCTTATCTGGGTCTGGCCAGCACGTACAACGCCGCGACGGATTGGCTGCTACCCCCTTGGCAGGCGCTGCCGGAACTCGAGCGAGCGGCGACCAGCGCTTTGCAAATTGATCCGGCCTCGGCAGAAGCGCGGCAGTGGTTGGGTGTGTTCAAGATGGAGTTTGAATGGGACTGGGCTGGTGCAGAGGCGGACTTCAAACGCGCGATTCAACTCGACTCGAAATCACCGTGGCCTCACATGTTCTACGCCATCTTATTGCTCAATCTGAAACGGCTGCCCGAGGCTCGGGTCGAACAGGAACGCGGGCTTCAACTGGCGCCAAACGAACCGGGTATCGTCAGCGGCATGGTTCGCGTGTGCTTTGCCGAGCAGCGTTTTGAGGATGCTCTCAAACTGGCGTTGAATGGCCGGCGAGAACACACGAATAGCCTTGCCCTTCGGATCTGGCTAGCCTGGATTTACGAACAGAAGCGAATGTACCCGCAAGCGATTGCGGAACTTCGCTCGGCCAGGGACATTGATGAGGGACCCGACTTGATTGCGTTCCACGGTTACTTGTATGCGGTCAGTGGAGACAGGAAGCGGGCGCGGGAGCTATTGAAAGAATTGCAGGGCACGTCCGCGTGGCGCGTTCCCCAATACTACGAGGCGTTGCTCCATGTCGGACTTGAGGATGCCGATGCCGCGATCGGCTGTTTGGAAAAGGCGGTTGCCGAAAAGTCAACCTCCTTGAGTGGGCCTGCTCCATTTCTTCCCATTGCGATTGACCCGCATTTTGATCCGTTGCGATCGGACCCGCGCTTTGACGAGTTGCTCAGGAAAATGCGTTTGAAAAGATGAAACTGACTCCAGCTTGGTGTTACTGATGCCGCCAGCGACAGCGTGATTCAAGTCAGAACAGGCGAACCTTTACTCTCTTCGATTTCACCAACGCGGCGCCCGCTCGAAGAAGAAAGTGAGGTCGGCTTGGTCCAGCGCATTCGCAACGTCTTGACCGTAACTCGCGAAACGCTTCGGACATTGCCAACGCTGACTCTCGGCATGGCCGTCGGCATAGCCGATGTTGCCGCCGCGATTATGGCGGTCCGTGGGTTGGTGTTCCCACTGGTTTTGGACCACGGTGTCATTTGAAAAGTGGAAAGAGTATTCGCCGCTATCAATCGCATCCTCTTGAAGATCGACCAGCGCAAAGACCCGGACGGGTGGTGGTTTGACGAGTTGCGATTGCTTTTGATATCTCGCAAACACTGGATCAAACCCCAGATAGGCAGGCCCCGTGGCGTTCAGCGCCCAGTTGAGCGAATAGCTTCGGCTGCGCGGGAAACGCCCGCCCGCCAAAAGGACGCTGGATTTGTCTGCCGGGCAGCGATAGATGGCTGAGGACTTCGAGTAAGGGTACAGGACGCCAGCCTCCAGGTTTGTCACGGAAACGTCTCGTTGGGCATTACCCAACACCCAAGAGCCCGCACGATTTACAAATAGCCCTCCAGTAAGCGTGACGTCGTTGGGAGGCATCGCATCGTTATGATCGTCCGCGTACATGAACCAAGCCAGTTGCAGTTGTTTGAGATTTGTCAAACAAGCGATGGACTGCCCTTTGGCCTTGGCCTTGGCCAAGGCCGACAACAGTAGTCCTGCCAGGATGGCAATGATGGTGATCACCACCAGCAGTTCGACAAGCGTGAAAGCACTTAACCGTCGCCCCCGCCCCCTACCACGATAAAGTGTGATCCCTGCTCGCCGCCGTAAAATGAATTTCAGGTGACCCTTGCCAATAATACGATAACTCAAGTTCATGAGCCGGCCTAGCTTGGATTGGGAACATCTGTTGATACTCTGCGCTTTCGTAACTATTTTTGCCAATTGTTTTTCCATTGAAGCACTCGGCGACATCTTGCCAAACAAATCAGGGCAATCTCACGGCGCGGTAGAACCGGCGCTCGGCATTTTTTGCCGACGGGTCGGTGATCAGGGTCGTGCGGCTGAGGTTCGTGACGGTCAGCCACGGTGTCCACACTATCAGATTGGTGGATGTTTCCACTGAGCTGATGGAACCTCCGAGATCGGTGATCTCAAACTGAAACGAGCCATCTGGCTGTTGCCCCAGCGCCTGCAAACGTGGCGGCTCGGTGATGGTGAGGAACTGGTTCATTGCCACGTTGTTAAACTCCTGTAGGGTGCCAGACGGCCACTGGATTCGGACGACATCGACATTCTTCGCATCTCCCAAACCAAAATGAACGTCCAAGCTTTGGCCGTTGAGGCCATCGCTTCCAGATATTTCCCTCAATTGCCAAATCGTTTTCCCGGCGATTGTTGTTCTCAATCTCACTTTCGTCCCGATTGCCGAGCGGTTAGAGACGGTGCCGATGCATTTGATCTTGATCCAATTGTTGGAGTTGCCGTTGTTGCGATAAAGAAAGTTATTCTCGCTTTGAATCGGGCCGCCATTGGCCACGAACACGTCTAGGAAGCCGTCTTGATCGTAATCCACCCAAGCAGCGGCAAAAGAAACTCCCTCGTCATTGACCAGGCTTCCAGTCGCAACAGTTGAAAACGTGCCATCGCCATTGTTTCGATAGAGATAATTCTTTTGGCCACGTGCCGAAACAAACAAGTCCAGCCAGCCATCGTTATCATAATCTCCCCAGACGCCACTCTTGAAATCGCCCACGTCGGTAACAATGGCTCCAGAGGTTACTTTGGTGAACGTTCCGTCACCGTCATTGTGATAAAGAAAATTATTTGTCCCGTTGGAATTCGCTACGAACAAATCGAGGGAACCATCGTTGTCATAGTCGCCCCAAGCACAGCCTGCCGAATGTACCGCGAGATCAGTGGCAACGATGCCAGTCGTGACCTTGCTGAAGGTGCCGTTCCTTTCGTTGTGGTAAAGGAAGTTGGTCTCAATTCCGTGATTGGTTCCGTACAGGTCGCGGTAGCCGTCACCATCATAGTCGCCCCAAGCACAGGCCGTCGATTGGCGCACCGCGTCGTTGACGATGATTCCGGATGTGATCCTTACAAACGTCCCATCGCCGCCATTGTGATACAAAAAATTCCTGCCGAACTCATTTGCCACGAAAAGGTCGAGGTTGCCGTCGTTGTCATAATCACCCCACGCACAGCCGATGGAATTTGCGATGTCATTTACAATGCTTCCTGTCGTGACTTTCACAAAACTCCCACCACCGATGTTCCTGTAGAGAAAATTCTTGACGCCGTAATTTGTCACGAAAATGTCAAGGTTGCCGTCGTTGTCGTAGTCGGCCCAGGTGCCGCAGTTGGAATCTCCAACGTCGTTAACCACAAGCCCAGAAGTTAATTTGGCAAATGTCCCGTTCCCATTGTTACGGTAAAGAAAGTTTTTCTGGCCGAACGCATTTCCGACGAACAAGTCCAAATAGCCGTCATTATCATAGTCTCCCCAGGCGCAACCGAAGGAATTCCCACCGTCGTTGACTATGGCGCCGGTGGTAATTTTGGTGAAGGAGGATTGGGCAAAGGCACTGGTCAGGGCGACCAGAAAAAACCCGTCAATTAAGAGTGTGATTTTTGTTTTCATGTTGCGGTCTGTTTTGTGTTGTCTTTACCTACCATTCGGCGGGCGGAGGGCGGTTCTTTCAAACGAAGCGAAAAAAGTTGAGTGGTGGTTTGAGCGGCGCAGTTCTTGACTCGTCAGAATGAAATCGTATCTTCGGGCTATGAATGCGGTCCTCACAGAAGATGGCCAGCTCGCAATCCCCAAGGAATTGCGCGAGGAGCTTGGCCTGAAGCCGGGCAGTGTTCTCGAACTGCAAACCCAGGCGGGCACCTTGGTGGCATGGAAAAAAGTGGAGCCGGATGTTTTTGAGAAGTGGCGTGGACGCGGGAAGTTGCCGGCGGGCTTGAACACTGAGGAGTATTTGCGGTTGATTCGTGATGGTGACGGCCATTGACACCTCTGTCCTGCTCGACGTGCTGCTCAATGACCCGCAACATGGAGGCCGTTCCATCGCCGCGCTTCGCCAGGCGGCAGCGGAGGGTTCTTTGGCCATCAGCGAAACGGCGCTTGCGGAAATCGTGCCGGCGTTGGCGCCCGCCGATGTTCCGCAGTTTCTAATGGATTGGAACTTGACGTTTGTGCCTTCTTCGCAGGCCAGCGCGGTTCTGGCGGGAGAGATGTTTCGGGTTTACCTGCAACGAGGCGGCAAACGCGGTCGGGTGGTGTCGGATTTCCTCATCGCTTCCCACGCGCAAACGCATGCTCAACGGTTACTGGCCCGCGACCGGGGTTACTATCGGGATTACTTCAAGCAACTCACGCTTTGGGATCCCTCGACTGTTTCCTGAACGAGATCAGACAGGCCTGGGAAACGGACCCAGAATCGCCTGGCTGCCGATGACGATGAACTCCGTCTCGCCGGTGACACCTTTAGACGCCCGCAGGATGTGTTCGAGATCGGAGCGCTTCATAGCGGCGGAGGATGCGCATTCGCTCATCCTGCGGCATGATGACTGCAAAGGGGCTGCTGTGCCTCATGCGGAATGCGTCTTCACTGCGGTCCGTCAACTTTTCGAGCACGCCCGCTAGGCCACGCGCCCGGATGAGGTCGAGCCATTCCGTAAGGGCGTCCTTGGAATGGATGGAATAGTCGGGATCCGCCAGCCGCTGTTCGATCCAAGTGACCACCAAGTCGAGCTTCCCGGGTTCGCAGCGCAAGACGCCCGCAACCACCTGATCCATTTCGTAGGACCGCTCTTCGATGACTTGATGCCAGTTCACAGTTTCAAGTTAACCACATTTCAGCGCAACTGGCAACGCCTCACTGAATGACGGCACGGCAGAAACGGCGTGCTACGGTAAGTTGCGTGTTGTCTTGCACGTATCATTCGGCGGACCGAGGGCGGCTCTTTCAAATGAAGAGAAAGAAAGTTGGCGGCGATTGAAAGAACGGTGCGGGCGGATCCGAATATCTGTTGAGAACACCTGTTGACCACGGATTTCGCGGGTGGGCACGGATGCGGAAAACAGAAATCCGCGTCATTCGCTTCATCCGTGGTCGGATGCTTTTTTTGCGGCTTTTGCGTTCTGTTGCGGCTAAACAGTCAGGTCGAGTCCAATGAACATCGCCCGAGACATCCCGGAT
>CAZYYS010000279.1:0-7828 GCA_964651015.1 uncultured Verrucomicrobiota bacterium | reverse complement strand
TGCTGTGCAAACACTGGCTTGCTGTTCGTGCTGTAGAGGCCCGTCAGATAGTGTGAGAGAATCTGAGACTGACTCAGGGCTTTTCCGTAAACAGCGACTTCGTCAACGTCGCCCGTAAACCATTTCTGGAGTCCGTAGAGGTTCAAGGGGTCGAGGGCCCCGACGCGCATCGGGACATTGAGATTACGACAAAAGTCCACATAGGAGTTCCCGTCCCAGCGTCCATTAAAAAAGCTGCGCTGACCATCGAAGTCGGAGTAAGTAACGACCAAGTGTGTCCATTGCCCAACGGCGACAGAGCCCAATAGCCCTTGGCGTGACTCGTTATTATCCAAATCCCCGTAGCCGTCGCGGCTGCGCCACGTGCCATCGCCAAGCTTCTGGAAGTACATCCCATAACGGGGACGGAAAGAAGAGAATGGGACTGATTCGACGTTGAGAGCATCCGTGGGCCGGACCCAACATTCGAACGTGAAATCTCCGGTGGCGGCGGGTGGCGGCAAGGCGCCAATCTCCCCCCATGAAGGCGTAGCGGCGGAAAAATTGGCGGCTTTGTTGCCATTGTTGACTAATGCGCCGGTAACTCCCAAGCCCACTGGCCCTGACCAGGTGCCATCGAACCGCCCCATGGCGTCGAGCATGGTCGATGAGGAAGCGGCATCATCCAACCGCCACCAACTCAGCGGGCCATCAGCGGCAACGATCTCATCGTAGCTGCCAGCGGCAGGCGAAGCCACAGCAATGACGGCCACGAAGCTGTTAGCGGTGCCGGCTGAATTCGTGATGACGCACTTGTAGGAACCAGCATTGGTGGCGACGATATTATTCAGGGTCAAGCTGGCAGAATTCTGACCGGGCACGTCGGTGTCGTTCTTTTGCCATTGGTAACCGAGGCCGCCGCCTTCAGCGGTGACGCTCAGTTTGATGGCGCCACCGGAATAAATCGTACGGTTGGTAGCCAAAATATTCTGTGTGATAATGGGAGATATTTTGGGTGAAACGGTGATGCTGGCGCCGGCGCTGGTCACGGAATTGACGCCGTTGGTAATCACCACGTCGTAGGTGTCAGGTCCTCCGGCCACCAGGTTGGTTATGGTGTACCTCGCCGACGTCTCACCACCGATGGGCGAGCCATTCTTGCGCCACTGGTAGGCGAGGGGGCTGGTGCCGCCGGCATCCACCGTCAGCGTAAGCGAGTCGCCCGCGTACAAAGTCCCGGCGGGTGACTGCGGGCTCGCAAAAATCTTTGGCTGCACGCCTCCGACCGCGTCGGCATACTGACTGTAAACTTCACCTACCGACAAGGCCCGGTCGAAGATTGCGACCTCATCGATCACGCCGTTCATGCCACTCTTTGCCGGGTCGGTGCCAAAAAAGGCAGGGCCTTCGAAGTGCAATACCGCATGGGTATGATTATTGATTGCAGGGTCGGCATTTGAACCAGGAGCATAGATAATGGCTCGATCAGGTTTGACAATCAGCGCGGCGAAATTCCAGGCTCCATCAGCTAATGCCTGGCCACTCGCCCAACTGTAGGTGGCATCGTCGCCGTCCCAGTTGTAGCTGAGATTGAGTCCGCCGGCCTGGTCGAAGATCAATCCGGCGGTCGTCCCGATGTTTGGAGCCTCAAGTTCGGAGCGAAACATCACCGCGCCAGCTAATCCAGCTTGAGCTCCGTTGGGTTTGATCCAACAGGTAAGTGTGACACCGTTCGTGTTGAGGTCCAAGGGTGGCACAGTGATGTAGCCGCCCGCGTTCGTACTTAAACTGCCTCCGGAAACCGCCACGCCGACGTTCCCGGCTCCCAATCCGGGGAAAGCGGGCGACGACGGCCCCGGGGTCGCAGAAACGGCTGGAAAAATCATCCTCCCGTTGGCTGCGCTTCCGAGAGTGCCCGAATTTGCGGTGATCGGCAAAGCCGGCTCGTCAAGCCGGAAATAAAGCTGAGGGTTGGCGGCCAGGATTTGCGCTGCGTAACCAGCGGCATTTGTGGTTGCAGCGCTGAAGTGGGCGGCGATCTGGCCTGCACTCAGCACGTTGGTGTAGAATGCAACCTCATCCAGGTTACCAGCCCACGGAAATGCAACGTCGGTGCGAATTGCGAGATCGAAGTAATCGGTCGCCTGCGGCCCGCCATAAACGGCCGGTGTGCTGGTCGCCTGCAAAACTCCGTCAAGGTAAACATTGAAAGTCCCCGCGTTGGCCGTAAAGGCCAGGTGATAATATTGGCCCGGGACGAAGTCGTGGTTGACATTGACGTCGGTGCGCCCCGTGCCCGTACCGCGGTAGAGGCGAAGCTGCACATTGGTAAAACTTGTTTGATAAATCAGCCAGCCACGGCGATTGGCCCCAAACTCACCACAAGATATCATGGTTGTAGTATCGCCTGAGCCGGCGATGGCAAACCAAAACTCGACCGTAAAATTTGGCGCTGCAAAGGCATCAGCGGGGGCGATGTCAACGAACTCACCCACCCCGTCGAACGAGGCCCCGGCGTTACCCGCTATCGCGCCGGGTGCACCGCGTCCAGCCAAACCACCGTAGTAAGTACCATTTTGCGCGCTGCCCAATTGGCCGCGGTTCGTCGCGATGGCTGATACGTTCACGACTGGGGTTGTTTCGTTCAGCCGGTAATACCCCACGGGGCCTTGGCTTAATACCGTGCCGGGATAATCCGCCGAAGCGGTGGTGCTGAAAACAAAGCATGCTAGGAGGATTGTCCCGGCAAGCATGATTGGACGTACTAGGTTTTTGGATTTACGCATAACTCATCGGTTGGTTTGTTGTGTTGGTTGTCGGACGATTTCGGACATGATTTAAATCACTCTGTGCACGGACCAAGCCACCTGCCGTTCCGCAGTCGAACTCTATTCTTATTTCGCCCGAGTAGAACGATCTTGCAGCCAGGCTATGTCCGGGTTCCCAGCGCTGAGAAATCCGTCCGTCACCTGGCCGTTTTTCACGAGTGGTGGGCGGGTCCGGGCATCCACCCACTTGCGAATCTCCGAGTGGCCGTCGGCGAAGGAGAACCCAGACGCGCCGTTGTGATACATCCCTGGCAGATCGTAAAATCCATACAGGCCGGGATTCGGAGAAGTCTCCGAGTAACCATCCATTTTCGTGGCAAAATTTCCCATGTCGATGCTGTCCTCGCGCATATCCAGCAAGACAAATACTTTTGTCACCGGCATGGGTGCGAAGTCAGAGGTTTTCATGTAAAACCTCCACACGCGGCTCCAACCCCAACCTCCGTCAGTTCCGCCCCACCCACCGAGATAGACATTCATGGACATGCTGCGCACGCGCGGTTTTGTTTCGCCATTCACGGTCACAGACGAGAGATTGGCCGGGCAACGCCAGATGGCGAGGTTGTTACCGCTATATTTCCAAAGCGGACTTTTCATTATGTCGATGGCCGGATCCCAGTTCGAGCGATTGTTCGGATTATTGTTCAGCGTGCCGGTGACCCAGGTGTACGGTGCAGTTGCCGCGAATGATGCGGGGGTGTCAGGGTCTTCGCTGGCGTAGGGGAGGCGATCCTGGTTGTCATCGCAATACATGCGCCAGGCCAGGCACAACTGTTTGTGGTTATTCAGACAGAAAATGCCTTGAGATTTGCTCTTGGCCTTGGTCAACGCGGGGAGCAACAGTCCCGCCAGAATCGCAATAATCGCGATTACCACCAACAGTTCGATGAGCGTGAAACCCCGGTGGCAACTCAAACCTTTTGCGTATCTGTCATTTCGTGTTGCCATGATGACATAACTGAGGTCGAACTCTTCCTGAACATTGTTTGATGGAACAACGGGCAGTGCCCGCCCAGGCATTTCCAAAAGGGATCGAATGCAAAGGGACACGGGAGGAGCGCCAATGATTGGTGAAAGGACTATCATTTCGCCTTCCCGGATTTGAGCACATACTGATCTAAGAACGACTTAGATCATTCCTCAACTCTCCAACTCAAATAGTCAAGTTTCTTTTTTGTTATTGGCAAGTTGGGCAAGCTGCACGGTCGAACGTCGAAGCCATGTCCATCCCGCTGTATCGGAGCAAACGCAACCCGGATAAATCTTTCATCGGCTTCGTTTCGTTGTCAGAGTTGAGATTATGTTGAAGGCGAAGTTCTGTTTGATAGTCGTATGGATTGCGGTGCTCAGTTTGGGAGCACCGGTCAATGCGGTCGAACTCCAATCATTTCCGGGAACGAAAACTCAGTGGCACGGCTATGAGCGCTATGACTTCACTGTGGACGGTCGGGCGGTGGGCGTGGTTGTGCCCAAAGAAATCCGCCCGGGACGCCCTTGGCTGCTGAACAATTGGTACGGCGAGCCTTGGGCTCAAACTGCTGAACCGCTCTTGGCCAAAGGACTCCACTATGTCTGCATGGATGTCAATGACATGCTCGGCAGTCCCCGATCGGTCAAACACTGGGACGCTTTGTATCGGGAGATGACGACGAAATACGGGTTCTCCAAAAAGGTGGCCTTGCAAGCAATCAATCGCGGCGGACTGACGGTTTACAATTGGGCCTCAGTCAATCCTGAAAAGGTCGCGTGCATTTATGGTGACGCACCAGTTTGTGATTTTAAGAGCTGGCCGGGTGGAGGCAAAAAGACTGATGCTCCGGGCACCGGCTCCTGGCGCCCCGATTATTGGAATAAGGTTCTCGAACAGTATGGTCTTACTGAAAAGCAAGCCCTTGCCTATAAGTACAACCCGATCGACAGCTTGGAACCGTTGGCGAAGGCGAGAGTCCCTCTGCTACACGTCCACGGTGACGCCGACAAAGTTGTTCCGTTTTCAGAAAACACGCAAATCGTCGAGGAGCGTTACAAGAAGTTGGGCGGTGACATTACGGTGCTCGTCAAGAAGGGAGTCGGGCACGAGCACGGTCTTGCGGACCCGGCACCCATCCTGAATTTCATAATCAACCATTCTGTTGCCGATTCGTCGTCGCCCGCTTACCCGGGTGTTGAAAAGTTGCCGGTGCTGCCCAAAGAGCAAACCCAGAGGCCAGACTACGACTGGCTGGTCACACCCGCAAAACAGGGCGCCGGAGTTTATCGCAGCAGCGACTCCAAGGAAATCGTGATGAACAATGGACTGATCAGCCGCGCTTGGCGACTGACTCCCAATGCTGCCACCGTCACTTTCGACAATCTCATGACGGACGAATCCATAATTCGCGGAGTGAAGCCGGAGGCGATGCTCGAATTGGACAACGTGAAATTTGCCGTCGGCGGGTTGACCGGCCAGCCAAACTACGGCTACTTGAGAACCGAGTGGCTTGATGCCATGCGCAGCGATCCCAAGGCGTTTCAGTTTACAAGCTTTGAAGTCGGGCCGGTTCAGGAGCGCCTTGAGTGGAAGCGCAAGCGTTACTCCAGTGACCTCCCTTGGCCGCCTCCTGGGGTTGCGCTCACGCTCAATTTCAATGCCGAATCGTTGGCCGGCGAGTCCAATAAGTTTGGCGCGTTGAGCAATCTTACCGTTGCCGTGCATTACGAGATGTACGACGGCATTCCGCTGATATCGAAGTGGATCACGTTGAGCAATGGCGGTCCGCAGGCGGTCACGCTCAATACTTTCACCAGCGAAATACTTGCGGTGGTTGAGTACGAATCGGTCGTGGATAAGCGCGAGCGCTGGGAGTACCCGAACATTCACGTGCAGAGCGATTATTCATTTCGTGGAATGGACTGGCAGACCGCCAACCAGACGACTCATTGGATGATCGATCCGCAATATAACACCCAGGTCAGCGCTTCCAGCACAACTCCAAATTTGCTCGAATCGCGTCCGCCTATTGGTCCCGGAATACGCGTCGAGCCGGGAAAAACATTTCAATCGTTTCGCACCTTCGAGTTGATTCATGACAGCACCGATCGGGAACGTAAGGGAATCGCGGTTCGCCAAATGTATCGAAGGATGTCACCGTGGGTAACTGAAAACCCCATCATGATGCACGTTCGCAGTTCGGAACCGCAGGCGATCCGGTTGGCGATTGACCAATGTGCCGAGGTCGGATTCGAAATGGTGATCATTTCCTTTTGGAGCGGCTTCGACATGGAGAATGAAGACCCAGCTTATCTGGCTACTTTCAAGGGCCTGACCGATTACGCGCACAGCAAAGGTATCGAACTAGGGGCCTATTCGTTGTTGGCCAGCCGAAGCGCAGGGCCGACAAATGACGTCATCGATTCCAAAACCGGCAAGCCCGGTGGAGTCTTCGGCATCTCACCGTGCATCGGCAGCTTCTGGGGACAGGATTATTTCCGCAGGCTCTACGCCTTTTACGAGAAGACTGGAATGGATCTTCTTGAGCACGATGGCTCCTATCCAGGCGATGTGTGCGCTTCCACAAATCATCCCGGACATCATGGCTTGGCGGACTCACAATGGACCCAGTGGAAAACGATCGCCGAGTATTACCAATGGTGCCGCGCCCGTGGCATTTACCTAAATGTTCCCGATCTTTATTACCTAAACGGCTCCAGCAAGTGCGGCATGGGTTACCGCGAAAGCAACTGGTCGCTTCCCCGGGCCCAACAACTTATCCATGCGCGGCAAAATATCTTTGACGGTACTTGGGAGAAAACTCCCAGTATGGGATGGATGCTCGTGCCATTGGTGGAATATGGTGGCGGTGGACCCGCTGCCACCATTGAGCCGTTGGCTCAGCACCTGGATCACTATGAATTGACACTGGCCAACAACTTTGGCGCCGGGGTCCAGGCCTGTTACCGGGGGCCTCGCCTCTTTGACACGTCAGAAACGAAACAAGTGGTCAAAAAGTGGACCGACTTCTACAAGCAACATCGAGCCATTCTCGACTCCGACATCATTCACGCCCGCCGCCCGGATGCGCGCGATATTGATTTCTACCTCCACGTCAATCCGGCTTTGAAAGAGAAGGCGTTGATCATGGTATTCAACCCACTTGATCGACCGGCGGAGAAGCTCTTGAAAGTGCCTTTGTATTACAGCGGAAAAACCGAGAGCGCGAAGGTTCGCGAGCGAGACGGCCAGGCCCGGGAGTATCAACTCAATCGAGACTTTTCCGTGAACCTGTCGGTCAGCATGGAGCCGCAAAGTGTAACCTGGTTTGTGGTCGAGTGAATCGCACTTTTTGCGATCCGATTTGTTCCAAAATCATTTTGTCAATATCACGATCGCTTCCGCGAATCGTGATCCAAGTGTGAGCATCCCATCCGCGGTAAAATGCGCCGCATCTCCGTTGACACGGGGCAGATCCACGGTTTCGACCAGCAGACTCCGCTTGTGTTTCCGGCAGACCTCGGCCTGACACTTGCGAGCGATATCCCCGTACGCCCATGTGTGGCTGTTCACCTGGCCGATGACAAATGGCAGCACTGGTGCGCGCAGATCCTTACGAACCGACCGGATGAATTCGCTCAAGAGCCTTTCGTAGTCCTCCGCCATCTTCCGGCTGATACTCCCTTCGTGTTCCCCCTGCATCCAGACAAAGCCGCTCAACTCCCAAGTTTTTCCGGCACGCTCCAGACTCGACGTGGCGTTGCGTACGTTGGCGATGAGTGCGCGGTAAAGTCTCCCGGCCTCACGGCCATCGGTCGGCGGATGCCAGTTGCGGCCTTTGTCATTGTAACCGGCAACGGCGGGAATGTAATCCGTGTAATCCTCGCTCCGGGCGATGCCGGTCCCGCCCGCCGCATACTTGACGATCGCTATTGTCACTCCGGGCATCGCCTGTTCCATGTCGTAGGCAAAACTGATCTCCGGCCCGAAGGCGCCGGATTCCGCGACTCGCAGAGTCGTCCACAAATTTTCTGTTGCTTGAGGTGAGTCG
>CAZYYS010000278.1:0-7858 GCA_964651015.1 uncultured Verrucomicrobiota bacterium | reverse complement strand
GCCTCGCGGGAATCCATGCGCCCGGGATAGCGGGTTTTGAAAACCTGCTCAAGGCGAATTTCGCCGAGGGCGCATTAGTCTCAAGCGAGTCTATGCTTAGTTAATGCGCAATGCCCGGTAGAACCGCATCGGTTGGGCGCCGGAGCTTGAATCGAAGTAGAGGTACGGCGTGGATGGCAGTGTAAGATTTGTCAACGTAATCCAGCCGGTCGGATTACTGGGATTAGTCGAGTATTGAATTTGGTAGGTGGCATTCGTTTGACCGCTGATCGTGACACCCGCATACATGCTCAAGGATAAACTTGGGGACGGCGGGACAGTATCGGGGGCGTAATGGAGTAGGGCGCCGGCGCTGCCGAGCGATACCCAAATGTCATCTCCGGCTGAACCTCCAATCCCTCCGGGACGGGGGATGTTTCCAACGGTTGCGAGTTGCTGCCATGAAGTGCCGTCGTACCGATAGACACGCCCCGAATCGGGCTGCCCGGGATTCAATTCGCCGACAACGTATACATCATTCGACGCTGATCCCCACACGGCGATGCCGTTCCCGGTCCCCGCCCCTCCCGGACCATCTGAAAAAACCTGATTCCAAGTCTGGTTCGCTTCATTGAACCCCCACACACGCACACCGTTGTTGAAATTGTTCTGGCCGACAGCGTACATGCTCAATCCTCCAGCATCCCGCATCCCCCAAATGCCTCCATAGACATCACACCCGACATTGGCGGCCCCGCGATACACCCAATCCGTGCCATCCCAACTTCCCCAGTCCCCGCAAGTCACGTAGTATCCTTCGTCCGCTCCGACCAGTGTGAGACCGTAGATTCCGCGAGTGATTTCGCTGAAAATTAGATTCCAATCTGTGCCATCGAAACGGAGAATGTGGCCCGCTCCCACATGGAGATGCACGTTATTTTGCGTGCCACCCAAGTAGCCATGCCCAAGTTCGCTATCAGACGCGGCACCGGGCAGCGTTTGTGGAGTCCAGGTGATCCCGTTGTCAGTTGACCGGAAGACTCGAGCGAAACCAGCACTCGAAAACCCAACCGGGTAGTACGCCGTTGAGATAAACACGTCAGACGCGCCGGTGCCGAAAATCTTCCCGGAATCGTAGTTGGTCAGCGCCAGACTCTGAGTCCATGTCTGGCCATCCCACCGAAACAAAAAGGATTGTGGTGAATTCGTAATGACACGTTGTGCCCATACATACGCTTCGGTGCGACTTCGGGCCCAGACATGTCGAAGCTGACAACCAGACGGGAGGTCTGGAATGGTCACCGTTTGCCAGATGGGCTGGGTTTGGGCAGTCGCGTCGTTGACTTGAGCGATCCAGCAAAGGGCGAGAGCGCACGCGAGTAGGAGATGGTTTGCAACTCGGACATGTGGTTTCATTGTGTCTTTTTGAGATTGAGGGCTCAAGTTCAGGACCGGCTTGATCAACGGTTCAGTGCTGTGAGTTTTCGAACGGATTCCAGTTGTCGCGTGAGGTCCTCGATGTGCCTTTCCAGACTCATCCGCTTGTCAATGAGTCGGTTTATGGCTACGGCTCTGCCCGGAGTCTTCTTGGGCTTGGCTCGCCACGCGCGGATTTCCTTCTGAACCCCAACCAAATCGGTTCTGGCCTGGTCAATTTTCGCTTGAATGGCTCGCTCGTGTCGAAGTCCTGCGGCATAGGATTCGGTTCGCTGTTGTTCACGTAGCGTTTTTGCTTTGACGGCCTGTTCCTGCTCGTGGGCTGCGGCTTCCTTGGCGTCGAGCGGATACTTCTCCCGCAATTCGGGCGGCAGGTCCTGACGCTTGATGACGCCGCCGCCGCCGTCCCAAGTCAAGGTTACGCCTGACGGCGTAGCGGAAACGATTTCGACATTCGTGCGCGCCTTTCCATTGATCACGAGCGTTTCGTAACGCTCGCCCGCGACGCATGCGAAGGTCAGGTCGGTAAGCAAAAGCAGAAGCGATAATGTGGTTTTCATAGTCAATTCATTGTTGTTGCGTTGTTTCGAAGGGACGATCATGGTGATTCAAGGTTTCGGCGCCAGATGTAATTCTCATTTGCCGCCCAGTAGGTGTTCGTGCGCATGTTGAGGCCGCTATTCCACTTGATCCACTGAACGTGCCCGTCATTGAAAAGGTGATTCGCCCCCGCTGGCAGGCTATTGCGCGTCTTGTGGGCCAGTGGCGTGTATCTGCCACCACCTTGATTGTCGTTCTTGCACACAAAATCCGACATCAGAGTCCACGAGCCTGAGTCCTCCGGTTTGAAGGGTGAAAACGATGGATCCGCCGCCGACCATCGGGACGCTCCGCCAAGGTAGGCGTAGTTCAGCGCGAAAATGTAAGCGTCTGGACCAGTAGGATACCGCTGAAAATTAGGAACGGGGTCTCCCATTCCGGGGCACGAAAATATCCGCAGGCGGGCATCCGGCTCGCTCCCATTTCGCACTTGATAGGTGGACTGAACGCCCAGGCGCACAACCTCTTCCCATTCCCGCGCCACATAGTGAGTCAAAGGTGTCCATACTGTCTCACCGTTCAAGTACGGGTATCCGGTTAGCGGATTCCGCTGATGCGGATATCCACCAAACTGTTCTCCGTAGAATCTCAATGCCAATCCGCTCTGCCGGAGATTGCTGATACAAACTGTGCGCTTCGCTGATTCCTTGGCATTGCTCAAGGCCGGCAGAAGCAGGGCCACAAGGATTGCGATAATGGCGATGACGACCAACAGTTCGATCAAAGTGAAGGCACGGAAGTCGTAGGATGACACGTTCCGTTTCATAAAGCGATCTAACATGTGTTGAATTCAGGTTAGGGGAGGGCAAGGGCACGGTAGAATCGGCGAGACGCCGGTGCTCTGTCCACGAACAATTCTTGGGTCTGGCTGAGGCGTACCTCGGCCAAGTGGTGCCAGGAATCTGCCGGATCGAGGTCCGTACGGTATTGGACCTGATACAAGCGACCGATGTCTCCTGAGATGGTTATACCTGCGTAGAACGCGAGGGAAAGAGTCGCGGGAGAAGGCGGTTGTTGAAGTTCCGGGTTCGTCCAAAACGCTTTGCCTCCGTAGGTGCCAGCCAACAACGTGAACGGCGGAGTGGACCGAATGGAAAGCGCAATAACGTTCAAATCGGCTAAACCCTCATTTTGTGACCTCCAAGTCGAGCCTCCGTCGCTACTTGTAAAAATGCCGCCTGCCTTAATAGCCACGAATACTTGCCGTGGGTTGGCGGGATGGACCGCTAGAGCTGCGACCGGACCGAGAGTCAGAGAACCCAAAAGCTGCTCCCATGTCTCTCCTCCATCCGTGGAGCGGTAGATTCCATCGGCAGCGGTGCCGGCGTAAGCGCCTGCTGGCGTGGCAGAGTCAAACACGACCGCCGTGACATCCTTGCCCAGAAGCCGAGGCGTCCAGTTAGTTCCGCCATCGACGGTTTGAAGAAGGCAGCCGTCAGTGGAGTAGTATTTGATGGTGGCGGCAAGCACGACGAGCGGATTGGCGGGATGCACCGCGAGAGATTCGACGTGACGGCTTGTTAGCACGTTACTCCAGGTGCCGCCACGGTTCCGCGATTTGTAAACGCCCCAGCCGTGGCCAACTCCAACGAAGACCGTGGCTGGCTCACTTGGAGCAATGACAATGGATCTGGCTGATCCTCCCGCGTTCAAATCCTCTAGCTCAAACCAACTCGCGCCGCCATTCGCAGACTTTAGCAAACCATGCGAGCGTCCGGCGTAGAGGATGGATGGGTCGGAAGGATCTATGCCAAACGAGCCGCCGGCGAACATGGCGAATCCAGTTACCGTGGTCCAGTTCGTGCCCGAGTTTACTGAACGGCGAATATCGAAACCGTCCGCGGCCAGGAAGGAACCGTCTGGATGGACAGCCACGGTTACATTATCACTCGAACTCGCTCCAAGTGACGTGCTGCGCCAGGACAAGTCTGCCGCTCCCACGGACAACGGCAGTAAGGCGCAGCTGAGCAGGACAGCTGAAGTGACAGGTGAGAAATGTGGACTCGATAGATTACCAAACTGCACCTCTCTTAGTTGCCGTCGAATAGTCGAGGCCGTGTGGCCATGTTGGATTATCGAAGAAGCAAGCCACAGGTTGAACCCAGCAATCCAATTGCCGCTGATGATCTCTAGCACGGCATTAAACGCGCCGATGTAGCCCAAAACTAGTAGGGTGTAGATCGCCCAAGTCTGCCGGAGGAGCGCGCCCATGCCCCCTGCCAAGTAAAGTCCCCCAAACACCAAACCCATCAATCCAATGAAGCCAATCAAATCCTTGGGTAAGTCTTCCGGCGAGGGAAGTTTGCCAGCGAGCAGAAAGACGCAAACAGTGATGATAATAGCCGCCGCCAGAATCCCGAGGGCACCAAGGACTTGCATGGTGCTTTGGAACGAACTTGCCAAGCTTTCTCGTGTAATTAGCGAATCAGTGCTGACGGTTTCAGCGATAGCTTGGGCTGATACCGGCGGCTGGTGGTGCCGTGCTGGGATGGATGGTGGGCCGAGAGCCACGCTTTGCCTCGTGGTATCATGTCCTTCACTTTCTGACTGAATGGTGATGGTATTCTGGCAAGTTGGGCAATTTGTCGCTTGCCCGCCGCATTCAGCGTCACACGAAATGCGCTGTCCGCACACGGCACAGGAGAATTTGATGTCGCTCATAACAGTCTGTATGTTGGTTGGTAGGAGGCGTTTCAACTCGGTTGGTGTGGAAAAGACACAACTCGATTCAGTTCACCCGCGTTATTCGGTAATTTCCCTCATCTGCCCCAATCTGTATGAACTTGCCGCGCGTGTGCCTCGAATTGTCAATGTACACGTCGTCGCCTTGGTAGAGCACCCAGGGTTCGTGGGAAAAGATGTAGAACAACTCGCAGGAACCAGCCGGCACCGAAACGGAGCGGGTGGAGCCTGGAGCGACAAACAGATCTGCTCCGGCATTCCCGGAAAGGACACGAACAGCAACGGTGGACTTCGAGCTATTCACGATGCGCAGCTCCTTGTCCCCACGGAGCCGTGCCGTGTAACGGGGCATTTCGGCGCGCGGTTGCGGGAGCGGGACCCGTGCGTGGGTGCGGGTGAGTGGCATTTTGGGTGGTTCGAAAACCTGTCCCCCGTTTCGCTCCAACAATGCGGCGATCTCTGCTTTGCCGTAGCCCGTGGCCAGTTTCAACGGCGTATAGCCAAGCGTGGTCGTCGGGTTTACATCCGCTCCCGCCACCAGGAGCGCGCGCGCGATCTCAAGTTCGCCGCTGCGGGCGGCTTCGTGCAAAGGCGTGCTGCCATCGGTCGTCACGTCGTTGACCACTTCGGGTTGTTTCTTCAGCAACACCAAAACCGTATCAAGGTCACCTGCTTTCACGGCCTCATGAATTCCAGAGCCCCTTGCTTCCTGAACTGTCGCCAAAAGCAACGCCACTAAAGTTGGGGCGAGCCGATAGAAAGCTAGGGTCTTGAGGCGCGCGGATAGAGGCAGACGTCGCCCAGTTGGATCTTGATGGTTGGTGGTCTTCATACGATTCGGTTGTTGATTTGGGAATGGCAAATGGGAACCGGTTGTGACAGAAAAGCGGTCGCCGCTTGCAGCACAATGTGTTAAGATGCCAACCCGGTAAGCGAACCGATTAAGGGGAAACCGCGGGATTACTGCCTTGTATTGACGGGTTCCTGCTTGATAGCCTCACGCACGCCCTATGGAAGCGACGCATTCTTCGCCCGGTTACACCCCTGCTTTTCCACCTACGCAGTGGACGGTCATCGTGGATGCGGCTTCCGACAATCCATCCCGCGCAAAGGAAGCGCTGGAGAGATTGTGCGGCGTCTATCGCCAGCCGATTGTGAATTGGTTCCGGCGGAGGGATTTTTACCAGGACCCGGAAGACCTCACTCACGAATTCCTCGGCTACTTGATCGAGAAGAGCCTGTTGAACAAGGTCGCGCCCCGCACGGGCAAGTTCCGCGCATTCCTCGCCGCGACCATGCAGAATTTTCTCCGCGACTCCTGGGACAGGAACAACGCGCAGAAACGGGGGCGCACCGTCGAGAAGGTTTCTCTTAACGACAATGACATTGACGTGCAGGCCGACGGCCAAGCCGACAGCCAACTCGATCTGGACTTCGCGCTTGTCATTCATGCCAGGGTGATGGAAGCGCTCGTGCCGAACGAGGCGTTGATGCCCTACATTTTTCAGAAGGATTCGAGCGAAGGATGGGAAGAAATCGCAACCCGCGTTGGCAAGACTTCGGCCGCCGTCCGCAAAGAGGTAAGCCGCCTGCGACGCGGACACTGGGAGAAATTCCGGGATGAAGTGGCGGAGATTGTGACTCCGGCGACCCGGATCGAGGAGACGCGTTACTTATACGAGTTGCTTTTCAGGAATCCGCCGGCCGCCTGACTCGCCGGTAACGGTCGCGGGAATTGTCGTCACAACTCGACCGACGTTGCCATTGACGTGTTGAATTAAATTGGACGCGCCTATGGACGACAACTCGCTCAATTGGTTTTGGCCGCTGGACGATCTGCACAAACGCGATCTTTACTTTTATCTCCCTCAAATTGAAGGCTATTGCGACGGATGTCGAGTTTCGGTGGCCGGACATGGCAGCTTGGTTATGCTCGGCGGCTATTCGTATCTCGGCCTCAATGGCCATCCGAAAATCAATGGCGCAGCAGAGGAGGCGATCGCCAAATATGGCACGGGTACGCACGGAGTCCGGTTGCTGGCTGGCACCTTGGACTTGCACCAGAAACTTGAGGCTCGCATCGCTGCGTTCAAGAGAACTGAAGACGCTGCCACGTTTTCGAGCGGCTACTTTACGAACGTTTCGACGATCGCCTGTTTGGTTGGCCGTCGCGATACCGTAATCTGCGATAAACTGGATCACCGAGCATTGTTGACGGCTGTCAGCTTTCTCAAGCCAGGTTTGCTCGATTTCGCCACAACGACATGAACCACTTGGAGGAGTGTCTCATTGATGCGGGGAGCAAAGGCCGCAAGCTGGTGGTCGTTGATGCAGTATTCAGCATGGATGGCGACGTTATCAATCTGCCAGAGGTCACCCGGCTGTGCCGACAGCACGGCGCTTGGCTGATGGTGGATGAGGCTCATTCCATTGGCGTGCTTGGTCGCACCGGCCACGGTATTGAGGAACACTTTGGACTCCCGGCGGATTGCATAGACATCAAAATGGGAACGATGAGTAAAACGATACCGAGCGTGGGGGGATACGCGGCGGGAAGCCGCCGGCTTTGCGACTACCTCAAGCATCATGCAAGAGGGTTCTTTTACTCTGCGGCGCTTCCGCCGGCTGCCGCAGCGGCAGCAATAGCTGCGTTCGATGTCATTGAGGAGGAACCTGAGCGAGTGCGTCGCCTCCACGACAATACCGCTCATTTCGCAAGGGCGCTGACTGGGTCGGGCTTCTCATTCCTCCAGAGCACTACCGCTATTTTTCCGATTGTCTGCGGCGAAGATTATCGAGCATGGGAACTGGCCAGATACTGTCAGAAGCGGGGAGTTTTTATTCAGGCGATCCCGCATCCCGTAGTGCCGAAGGGATCGTCGCGGCTGCGCGCGGCAGTTTCGTCAAGCCACAGCCGCGCCGATTTAGATTACTGCGTCTCCGTTTTGTGCGATGGTGTGCGCGCCATTGATGGGATAAAATCAGGCGCAGTTCAACACTGAGACGATGCCAGACCTGCTTGTGAACAGAAGAATCCCCTACTTCGGTGATTTCGTTTTGTTCGAGGAAATTGGCCGGGGTGGGATGGGTGTGGTGTATAACGCCCAGCAGACCAAGCTGGACCGGCCGGTCGCCTTGAAGGTGCTTCATTCCGGATTCG